>NZ_JAVAJJ010000003.1:0-447018 GCF_052112305.1 Pseudomonas sp. QLc11A | reverse complement strand
CTTCCGGGTTTTTTATTATCAATTTGAAAAGTATGTTGTCTGTGCGCCCGCCTTCGCGGGCAAGCCCGCTCCCACAGGGTTTTGCATTGATCACACGATCAAGCCACACCACAGATCACTGTGGGAGCGGGCTTGCCCGCGAAGAGGCCATTTGCAACACCACACCTTTCACTGAAGGAATGAAGCCACCCTCTCAGCCGCAGCCGCCAAATGCTGCTCATGGCTAAAGCCCGAAGCCTTCAACGGCTTCAAGTCATGATCCCCCGCCACCAGCCAGAACACCTCGATAACCGGCGATAGCGAATACCCTTCGACCGCCTCCCGGTTGCCCAACGCATCGCGCTCGCCTTGCACGATCAAGGTTCTAGTCTTCAGCCCGGCCAGATGCTCGACCCGTGGCTTCTGCGGCTTGCCCACCGCATAAAACGGATACCCCAGGCACACCAGCGCATCCGCCCCCAACTCATCGGCCAGTAAACTGGCCATGCGCCCACCCATGGACTTGCCGCCGATGGCCAGCGGCCCAGTGACATGGCGTCGCACCTGGGCATACACCTCACGCCAGCATTCGAGCAGTTTCGGCGCCGGATTCGGTGGGCGCTTGCCGCCGTCGAGGCGCCGCTGCGCCATGTAGGGAAACTCGAAGCGCAACACGTTGACGCCTTGTGCAGCGAGGCGTGCAGCCATGTCGCTCATCCAGTCGCTGTCCATCGGTGCGCCGGCGCCGTGGGCGAGGATCAGCGTCGGCGCTGCCTTGCCAGCGGCCGCATTCCACAACCATCCATGATCCCGCACGCACTGCGCCCATTGATCCCCGTCAATACCGGCCTTGTGCCCTTTGTCCATGCTTGCCTCGCTTTTAGTCTGCCTATAACTCCGGCCGAAGGGTGCGCTGCCTTGCGCGAGTGCGCTCACTTCGGCTGAACCGTGGATGGGGAACCATGAACACTTCTATCAGTACCGCCTACAACTACAAGGTGGTCCGCCAATTCGCCATTATGACGGTGGTGTGGGGCATCGTCGGCATGGGGCTCGGGGTTTTTCTCGCTGCCCAGTTGGTCTGGCCCGAACTCAACTTCAATTTGCCCTGGACCAGCTTCGGCCGCTTGCGCCCGCTGCACACCAACGCGGTGATCTTTGCCTTCGGCGGCTGCGCGCTGTTCGCCAGCTCGTTCTATTCGGTGCAACGCACCAGCCAGACGCAACTGTTTGCACCGAAAATCGCCGCGTTCTGCTTCTGGGGCTGGCAGCTTGTGATTCTCCTGGCGGCCATCAGCCTGCCGCTGGGCTACACCAGCTCCAAGGAATACGCCGAGCTGGAATGGCCGATCGACATTCTGATCACCATTGTCTGGGTCGCCTACGCCATCGTGTTCTTCGGCACGATCATGCAGCGCAAGACCAAGCACATCTATGTCGGCAACTGGTTCTTCGGTGCGTTCATCATCACCGTGGCGATCCTGCACATCGTCAACAACATGGAGTTGCCGGTCAGTTTCACCAAGTCCTATTCGCTGTACTCCGGTGCCACCGACGCGATGGTGCAATGGTGGTACGGACACAACGCCGTGGGCTTTTTCCTCACCGCCGGTTTCCTCGGCATGATGTATTACTTCGTGCCGAAACAGGCCGAGCGCCCGGTGTATTCCTATCGCTTGTCGATCGTGCACTTCTGGGCGCTGATCACCCTATACATCTGGGCAGGCCCCCACCACTTGCACTACACCGCGCTGCCGGACTGGGCGCAGTCGCTGGGCATGGTGATGTCGCTGATCCTGCTCGCGCCGAGCTGGGGCGGCATGATCAACGGCATGATGACCCTGTCGGGCGCCTGGCATAAGTTGCGCAGCGACCCGATCCTGCGCTTCCTCGTGGTGTCCCTGGCGTTCTACGGCATGTCGACCTTCGAAGGGCCGATGATGGCGATCAAGACGGTCAACGCCCTCTCCCACTACACCGACTGGACCATCGGCCACGTACACGCCGGCGCGCTCGGCTGGGTGGCGATGATTTCCATCGGCGCGCTGTACCACATGATCCCGAAAGTCTTCGGACGCGAGCAGATGCACAGCATCGGCCTGATCAACGCGCACTTCTGGCTCGCCACCATCGGCACCGTGCTGTACATCGCCTCGATGTGGGTCAACGGCATCGCCCAGGGCCTGATGTGGCGTGCGGTGAACGAGGACGGCACGCTGACCTACTCCTTCGTCGAGACCCTGGTGGCCAGCCACCCTGGCTTCGTCGTGCGGCTGGTGGGCGGCGCGATCTTCCTCAGCGGCATGTTCCTGATGGCCTACAACACCTGGCGCACCGTGCGGGCCTCGCAGCCTGCCGAAGTCGCCGCTGCCGCGCAGATGGCCTGAGGAGTCCGCCATGAAACACGAAACTATCGAGAAAAACGTCGGCCTGTTGCTGCTGCTGATGATCCTGGCCGTGAGCATCGGTGGCCTGACCCAGATTGTCCCGCTGTTCTTCCAGGACGTGACTAACAAGCCGGTGGAAGGCATGAAGCCCTACACCGCGCTGCAACTGGAAGGCCGCGACATCTACATCCGCGAAGGCTGTGTCGGTTGTCACTCACAGATGATCCGTCCGTTCCGCGCCGAGACCGAACGCTACGGGCACTACTCGGTGGCCGGCGAAAGCGTTTGGGACCACCCGTTCCTGTGGGGTTCGAAACGTACCGGGCCGGACCTGGCGCGGGTCGGTGCGCGCTACTCGGATGACTGGCATCGCGCGCACCTGTACAACCCGCGCAACGTCGTGCCGGAGTCGAAGATGCCCGCCTACCCGTGGCTGGTGGCCAATCAACTCGACAGTAGCCACACCGAAACCAAGATCAAGGCCATGCGCACCCTGGGCGTGCCGTACACCGACGAAGACATCACCGGCGCCGTCGCTTCGCTCAAGGGCAAGAGTGAAATGGATGCACTGGTCGCCTACCTGCAAGTGCTCGGCACTGCCATCAAGAGCAAGAGGTGAGCAATGTTTGAATTGAGCACTGGAATGATCCGCGGCCTTGGCACCGTCGTCGTGTTCGTGGCCTTCGTCGGCCTGACCCTGTGGGTATTCAACGGCAAACGCGGCCCGGAATTCGCCGAAGCGCGCCTGCTGCCGTTCGCCGACGAACCACAACCCGACCTCACCGAAGATTCAGCAACAAGGAGTACCCGGCCATGACCACCTTCTGGAGTACGTGGATCTGCGTACTGACCATTGGCAGCCTGATCGGCCTGACCTGGCTGCTGATCGGCACCCGCAAGGGCGAGACCAAGGGCAGCGTCGACCAGACCATGGGCCATAGCTTCGATGGCATCGAGGAGTACGACAACCCGCTGCCGCAATGGTGGTTCATGCTGTTCGCCGGCACGCTGGTGTTCGCCGTCGGTTACCTGATCCTTTATCCCGGCCTGGGCAACTGGAAAGGCGTCCTCCCCGGCTATGAAAACGGCTGGACCGGGGCCCACGAGTGGGAAAAGGAAATGGCCAGGGCTGACGCGAAGTTCGGACCGATCTTCGCCAAATTTTCGGCTATGCCACTGGAAGAAGTCGCCAAAGACCCACAAGCGCTGAAAATGGGTGGCCGCCTGTTTGCTTCCAACTGCTCGGTGTGCCACGGCTCGGATGCCAAGGGTGCATTCGGTTTCCCCAACCTGACCGACAGCGACTGGCGCTGGGGTGCCAGCGCAGAAACCATCAAGACCACCATCATGGGTGGCCGGATGGCGATGATGCCGGCCTGGGGTGAAGTGCTGGGGGAGGAAGGTGTGAAAAACGTCGCCGCTTATGTGCGCCATGATCTGGCCGGCCTGCCGTTGCCGGAAGGCAGCAAGGCGGACCTGCAAGCCGGACAGCAAGCCTTCAGCACCACCTGCGTCGCCTGCCATGGAGCAAATGGCCAGGGCACCGAAGCCATGGGCGCGCCGAACCTGACGCACCCGGCCGGCTTCATTTACGGCACCAGCCTGACGCAGCTTGAACAGACGATTCGTCATGGCCGCCAGGGCCATATGCCGGCGCAGAACGAACTGCTCGGCAATGACAAGGTGCAATTGCTGGCCGCGTATGTGTACAGCCTGTCCCACGGTTTGAATACCGAGCGTCTGCAGGCTGAAGACAACCGCGAATAAATCCCGACCGCTCTGCTGCCGCATTCTCCCGGATGCGGCAGTTCCCTGCCCCTTTGCGACGCATTGTCGCACCCTCTCTGACTCTTCCTTTCGGTTCCCCGGATTCAGGTCTAAGCTTCCCCCGATGCGGACTGGCCGGTGCCGGTTCCAGGTCGACCCTGAACGTTGTGTTCGACGAATCTGCCCGATGACAGGCCGCAAAGGCTGGTAGATACCGGCTGTCGCGCCAGTTGCCTTCGGTCAGCCAAACGTTGAGTTTGAACACACTCCGTTACATCCGACCTGACCCCCTCACCTGATCAGTCCACCAGGACCTTTTGCCCGCGGGCAATTTTGTCCCTACGCGGCGCATGGAAAGGCCGCAGAATCAGCATTTGAAAGCATTGACCCAGGTCATGGCGCGTTGCAATGACCCCCTGCTTTCTCCATACTTGCGGCCGATTTTTAATCCTAATAAAACACCCAAACCGTGGAACCTTAGAATGAGCACAGCAATCAGTCCGACTGCTTATAACTATAAGGTAGTCCGCCAGTTCGCCATCATGACGGTGGTCTGGGGGATCCTTGGCATGGGGCTCGGTGTCTTCATCGCCTCGCAACTGGTCTGGCCGGAGTTGAACTTCGGTCTGGCATGGACGAGCTTTGGACGCCTGCGCCCGCTGCACACCAACCTGGTGATTTTCGCCTTCGGTGGATGTGCACTGTTTGCCACTTCCTATTACGTCGTGCAGCGAACCTGCCAAACGCGACTGATTTCCGACAGCCTCGCTGCCTTCACCTTCTGGGGATGGCAAGCGGTGATCGTCGGCGCGATCATTACCTTGCCGATGGGTTTCACCACCACCAAGGAATACGCGGAACTGGAATGGCCCCTGGCTATTCTGCTGGCCATTGTCTGGGTCACCTACGGTCTGGTGTTCTTCGGCACCATCGTCAAGCGCAAAACCAAGCACATCTATGTGGGTAACTGGTTCTACGGCGCCTTCATCGTCGTGACCGCGATGCTGCACATCGTCAACCACATGTCGCTGCCGGTCAGCCTGTTCAAGTCCTACTCGGCCTACTCGGGTGCGACGGACGCAATGATCCAGTGGTGGTACGGCCACAACGCCGTGGGCTTCTTCCTGACCACCGGCTTCCTGGGCATGATGTACTACTTCGTGCCGAAACAGGCCGAGCGTCCGATCTACTCCTATCGCCTGTCGATCGTGCACTTCTGGGCGCTGATCACCCTGTACATCTGGGCCGGTCCCCACCACCTGCACTACACCGCATTGCCGGACTGGGCTCAGTCGCTGGGCATGGCAATGTCGATCATCCTGCTGGCACCGAGCTGGGGCGGCATGATCAACGGCATGATGACCCTGTCGGGCGCCTGGCATAAGCTGCGCACCGACCCGATCCTGCGTTTCCTGGTGGTGTCGCTGGCGTTCTACGGCATGTCGACCTTCGAAGGCCCGATGATGGCCATCAAGACCGTCAACTCGCTGTCGCACTACACCGACTGGACCATCGGCCACGTACACGCCGGCGCTCTGGGCTGGGTAGCGATGATCTCGATCGGCGCCATCTACCACATGATTCCGAAACTGTTCGGTCGTGCGCAGATGCACAGCACCGGCCTGATCAACACGCACTTCTGGCTCGCGACCATCGGTACCGTGCTCTACATCGCTTCGATGTGGGTCAACGGCATCACCCAGGGCCTGATGTGGCGTGCAATCAACGACGACGGCACCCTCACCTACTCGTTCGTCGAAGCGCTGCAAGCCAGCCACCCGGGTTTCATCGTTCGCGCCCTGGGCGGTGCGTTCTTCGCCACCGGCATGCTGTTCATGGCCTACAACGTATTCCGTACCGTACGCGCCTCGAACCCGGCTGAAGCCAAAGCCGCCGAACAGATTGCCGTAGTTGGAGCTCACTGATGAAGCATGAAGCAGTCGAGAAGAACATTGGCCTGCTGGCCTTCTTCATGGTCATCGCCGTCAGCGTCGGCGGCCTGACCCAGATCGTTCCGCTGTTTTTCCAGGACGTCACCAACAAGCCGGTCGAGGGCATGAAGCCCCGCACCGCCCTTGAACTGGAAGGCCGGGACGTTTATATCGCCAACGGTTGTGTCGGCTGCCACTCGCAGATGATCCGTCCGTTCCGTGCTGAAACCGAACGTTATGGCCACTACTCGGTCGCCGGTGAAAGCGTCTGGGACCACCCGTTCCTGTGGGGTTCCAAGCGTACCGGTCCGGACCTGGCCCGTGTCGGCGGTCGTTACTCCGATGACTGGCAGCGTGCGCACTTGTACAACCCGCGCAACGTCGTGCCCGAATCGAAAATGCCGGCCTACCCGTTCCTCGTGGAAAACAAGCTCGACGGCAAAGACACCGCCAAGAAAATGGAAGTGTTGCGCACGCTCGGCGTCCCTTACACCGACGAAGACATCGCCGGCGCCAAGGATGCCGTGAAGGGCAAAACCGAAATGGACGCGCTGGTGGCCTATCTGCAAGGCCTGGGCACCATCATCAAAAGCAAACGGTGAATTAGATGGATATCGGGATGATTCGTGGCCTGGGCACCGTTGTCGTGATGGTGGCCTTCATCGGACTGGCACTGTGGGTGTTCAGTCCCAAGCGCAAGTCGGAGTTTGAAGACGCGACCTTGCTGCCTTTCGCGGATGATCCCGAAGCCATCAAGCACGTCGAGCAAGCTTCTAGGAGTAACAAAGAATGACTACATTCTGGAGTCTGTACGTCACAGTCCTCAGTCTCGGTACGATCTTTTCCCTGACCTGGCTGCTGCTGTCGACCCGCAAGGGCCAGCGCACCGAGCAGACAGACGAGACGGTCGGGCACTCCTTCGACGGGATCGAGGAGTACGACAACCCGCTGCCGAAATGGTGGTTCATGCTGTTCGTGGGCACCATCATCTTCGCACTGGGCTACCTGGCGCTGTATCCGGGCCTGGGTAACTGGAAAGGCCTGCTGCCGGGTTACGGCTACCTCGACAACGAGAAGCAGACCCCCTTCGCCAACGGCCAGACCGGCTGGACCGGCGTCCACGAGTGGGAAAAGGAAATGGCCAAGTCGGACGCCAAGTTCGGTCCGATCTTCGCCAAGTTCGCGGCCATGCCAATCGAAGAAGTGGCCAAGGACCCGCAAGCCCTGAAGATGGGTGGCCGCCTGTTCGCCTCCAACTGCTCGGTCTGCCACGGTTCCGACGCCAAGGGCGCCTATGGCTTCCCTAACCTGACCGACGCCGACTGGCGCTGGGGTGGTGAGCCGGAAACCATCAAGACCACCATCATGGGCGGCCGTCATGCGGTGATGCCGGCGTGGGCTGAAGTGATCGGCGAGCAAGGCGTGGCCGACGTGGCCGCGTTCATCCTGACCAACCTCGATGGCCGCAAGCTGCCGGAAGGCGCCAAGGCCGACCCGGCTGCCGGGCAGAAACTGTTCGCCGCCAACTGCGTGGCGTGCCACGGTCCGGAAGGCAAAGGCACGCCAGCGATGGGCGCACCCAACCTGACTCACCCGGCAGCGTTCATCTACGGTTCGAGCTTCGCTCAACTGCAGCAGACCATCCGCTACGGCCGTCAGGGCCAGATGCCTGCGCAAGAGCAGTTGCAAGGTAACGACAAGGTTCACCTGCTGGCCGCTTACGTCTACAGCCTGTCTCACGGTGAGAAGGCAGCGGACGCCGAGTAAAGCAAAGGCTTGATGCAATAAAAAACGGCCCCGCCAAATCACATTGGCGGGGCCGTTTTCATTTCAAGTCCATACACACTTATTTGCGCACAGCTCCGTGGACTTGCTGGCAAGCCCTCCCGGTTATTATTTTTCACGCCCTCTTCGATCAACTAATAAAAAACGGCTTCGCCATTTTAGTTGTCGAAGCGGTTTTTAGACGTTCATGAATACACTTCGCATTCATGTGTACTGGCTGTAATCAAGGAAGGTTACCGCCACCCAAACTATCCAGACCGCCGGTCCCTTTCTTTTTGTCTGAAGATCGTCTTACCCGGGCTTCTTGCGCAGTCGACTCCAACGTATCGACAGTCGTAGAGGGTGCCGGAATCGTGCAATCTGTACCAGGCTCATGAGCTTCGACAGTGATTGGCCCAACCGTCTGAGTTGCTCGAGTGCAACCTTTATCATCATTAGACATTTTTACTCATCCTTAAGTAGACATTTAAAGTATATACGACGCACAATAAAACTTTATTGCCACCGCGCTAACAACTTATTAAATCAAGAACAAAACATCCATCTACCAATAATCACAAGGCATGACCAAAGTTAAAAATGTATTCTTTATGCAGTAGACATTGGATGTATCCTTCCCTCCGTTGAAGCTCAACGGAGAAAAAGATAAATCGTCTATAGTCGTCTCAGTAAGGCCTACGCTTTCGGCAACAGGTCCATACTTCACAAGTCAATTGACTCAGATCACGTTTTGTTACATTCGCTACACCATTCATGATTTTTACCCAACGCGACCAAAGGTCGCACCCGCAGGCTAGAGCGACAGGCGTATCATTGCGCCACTGCAACACCCCTTTTTGACCGCGGTCGGCACGTACTGACCGAGGCACTTTTCCACTGCCGTGGGATGCAATGATGAGCAACCAGATTCCGGTACACGACGTCACTCCACCTGCCAAGAACGCGAACAACAGCGTCGACCTCTACGCCGCCAGGGAAAAAATCTACACCCGCGCCTTCACCGGCCTGTTCCGTAACCTGCGGATGACCGGCGGTGCCCTGTTGTTCCTGCTGTATTTCGGTACGGTGTGGCTGGACTGGGGCGGTCATCAGGCGGTCTGGTGGAACCTGCCGGAGCGCAAGTTTTTCATTTTCGGCGCCACCTTCTGGCCCCAGGACTTCATCCTGCTGTCCGGCATGCTGATCATCGCCGCGTTCGGCCTGTTCTTCATCACGGTGTACGCCGGCCGGGTCTGGTGCGGATATACCTGCCCGCAAAGCGTGTGGACCTGGATCTTCATGTGGTGCGAAAAAGTCACTGAAGGTGATCGCAACCAGCGCATCAAGCTCGACAAGGCGCCAATGAGCGCCAACAAGTTCCTGCGCAAATTCAGCAAGCACAGCCTGTGGCTGTTGATCGGTTTCGTCACCGGCATGACCTTCGTCGGTTACTTCTCGCCAATCCGCGAACTGGTGTTCGACTTCTTCACCGGTCAGGCCGATGGCTGGTCTTACTTCTGGGTCGGTTTCTTCACCCTCGCCACTTACGGCAACGCTGGCTGGTTGCGCGAACAGGTGTGCATCTACATGTGCCCGTACGCGCGCTTCCAGAGCGTGATGTTCGACAAGGACACCCTGATCGTTTCCTACGACCCGCGCCGCGGCGAAGGCCGTGGCCCGCGCAAGAAAGGCATCGATTACAAGGCCCAGGGCCTGGGTGACTGCATCGACTGCACCATGTGCGTCCAGGTCTGCCCCACCGGTATCGACATCCGCGACGGCCTGCAAATCGAATGCATCGGCTGCGCCGCCTGCATCGATGCCTGCGACGCCATCATGGACAAGATGGATTACCCGCGCGGGCTGATCAGCTACACCACCGAGCACAACCTGTCCGGGCAGAAAACCCATAAACTGCGTCCACGCCTGATCGGCTATGCCGTGGTACTGCTGGCGATGATCAGCTTGCTGGTGACCGCGTTTTTCATGCGTGCGCTGGTGGGTTTCGATGTCAGCAAGGACCGCGTGCTGTACCGCGAGAACGCCGAAGGCCGGATCGAAAACGTCTACAGCCTGAAAATCATGAACAAGGACCAGCGCGACCATACCTACCTGCTCGAAGCCTCCGGCCTGCCGGATCTCAAATTGCAGGGCCGGCGCGAGATCAAGGTCGCGGCCGGCGAGATCGTCAGCCAGCCTGCCGAGCTGTCGGTCGCGCCGGAAAAACTGCCGTCGAGCACCAACGAGGTGAAATTCATCCTCAAGGATGCCGATGACGACAGCGTCCACATTGAAGCCAAGAGCCGGTTCATCGGCCCACAAATTCGTTGAGAGAACTGAACATGCCCGCAGCAACTGCCGCAAGCCCCTGGTACAAGCACCTCTGGCCGTGGATCATCATCGGGATCCTGGCCTGCTCGGTTGCCCTGACCTTGTCCATGGTGACCATCGCGGTGAAGAACCCGGACAACCTGGTCAACGACAACTACTACGAGGCTGGCAAAGGCATCAACCGCTCCCTCGACCGTGAACTGCTGGCCCAGAACCTGAATATGCGCGCCAGTATTCATCTCGATGACGTGACCGGCGAAGTTGACCTGCGCCTGAGCGGCGACAGCCATCCGAAAACCCTGGAGCTGAACCTGATCTCGCCGACCCAGCCGGAGAAGGATCGCAAGATCACCCTGACCCGCAGCGAAACCGAACAGGGTCGCTACATCGGCCAGTTGAGCGACAAGATCGAAGGCCGGCGTTTTGTCGAATTGCTCGGCACCCAGGACGACCATATCTGGCGCATGTTCGAAGAAGAACTGGTCAACCATGACAAGGATCTGCAGCTCGGTGATGAACCTCTGCAAGGCGCCGAAGACCTGAAGAAATAAAGCAGCGCTTCGCGCATCGCGAGCAAGCTCGCTCCCACAGTTGATCACCGCCATGCTCAGAACCTGAGTACACCTATGATCCCTGTGGGAGCGAGCTTGCTCGCGATGAGGCCCTATCAGACGCCAGAGATTCAGCAGTACTAGTGAATACTCCATGACCACCACCCCACTCCCCTGCTACCACTGCGCCCTGCCCGTCCCGGCCGGCAGTCGCTTTACCGCCGTCGTACTCGGGGAGTCCCGCGAGTTCTGCTGCCCGGGTTGCCAGGCTGTGGCCGAGGCCATCGTCGCCGGCGGCCTGGATAGCTATTACCAGCACCGCAGCGAAGCCTCGGCCAACCCCGAGGCGCTGCCGGTACAACTGGTCGACGAACTGGCGCTGTACGACCGCGCCGATGTGCAGCAACCCTTTGTCCGCCACGAAGGCGAAATGGCCGAAACCACACTGCTGATGGAAGGCATCAGTTGCGCCGCCTGCGGCTGGTTGATCGAGAAACACCTGCGCACCTTGCCGGCGGTGGCCGAAGCGCGCCTGAACCTGTCCAACCATCGCCTGCACGTGCGCTGGAGCGACGCGCAATTACCCCTGAGCCGGGTCCTCAGCGAACTGCGCCACATCGGGTACGCCGCACACCCCTATCAGGCCGATCGCGCCAGCGAACAACTGGCCAGCGAAAACCGCCTGGCCCTGCGCCAGCTTGGCGTGGCCGGGTTGCTGTGGTTCCAGGCGATGATGGCAACCATGGCCACCTGGCCTGAATTCAACATCGACCTCAGTCCCGAACTGCATACCATCCTGCGCTGGGTCGCGCTGTTCCTCACCACCCCGATCGTGTTCTACAGCTGCGCGCCGTTTTTCAAAGGCGCCATGCGCGATCTGCGCACCCGCCACCTGACCATGGACGTTTCCGTGTCGCTGGCCATCGGCAGCGCCTACGTTGCCGGGATCTGGACCTCGATCACCGGGGTCGGCGAGCTGTATTTCGATGCCGTCGGCATGTTTGCCCTGTTCCTGCTGGCCGGGCGTTATCTGGAACGGCGCGCCCGCGAGCGCACGGCCGCCGCCACCGCGCAGCTGGTGAATCTGTTGCCCGCCTCGTGCCTGCGCTTGACGCCTGAAGGCCAGAGCGAACGCATTTTGCTCAGCGAACTGCGAATCGGTGATCAGGTACTGGTTCATCCAGGCGCCATTCTCCCGGCTGACGGCAAGATCCTCGACGGCCAATCGAGTATCGACGAATCGCTGCTGACCGGCGAATACCTGCCGCACCCTCGCACCCTCGGCGATGCGGTCACCGCCGGCACCCTGAACGTCGAAGGCGCACTGACCGTCGAGGTCCAGGCCCTGGGCCAGGACACGCGCCTCTCGGCCATCGTTCGCCTGCTCGATCGTGCCCAGGCCGAAAAACCGCGCCTGGCGGAAATCGCCGACCGCGCCGCACAATGGTTCCTGCTGTTGTCGCTGATCGCGGCTGCGGCCATTGGCCTGCTGTGGTGGGAACTGGACTCCTCGCGAGCCTTCTGGATCGTGCTGGCGATGCTCGTGGCGACCTGCCCGTGCGCCTTGTCGCTGGCGACGCCGACCGCCCTCACCGCGGCCACCGGCACCTTGCACAAACTCGGCCTGCTGCTGACCCGCGGTCATGTACTGGAAGGCCTGAACCAGATCGACACGGTGATTTTCGACAAGACCGGCACACTCACCGAAGGCCGGCTGGCGTTGCGCTCGATCCGCCCCCTCGGCGCCCTCGACAGCGACCAATGCCTGGGCCTGGCCGCCGCCCTGGAAAATCGCTCCGAACACCCCATCGCCCGTGCTTTCGGTCGTGCGCCGATGGCGGCCGAAGAAGTCCACAGCACACCGGGTCTTGGCCTGGAGGGGCTGGTTGAAGGGCGGCGCCTGCGCATCGGTCAACCGGGATTCGTCTGCGAACTCAGTGGCGCCCTGGTGCCGCCGATGCCCGAAGAAGCCGGCCAATGGCTGCTGCTCGGAGACAGCAAAGGGCCGCTGGCCTGGCTCGTCCTCGATGATCGCTTGCGCGCCGATGCGCCGGCCTTGCTGGCCGCGTGCAAGGCGCGGGGCTGGCGCACGCTGTTGTTGTCCGGCGACAGCTCGCCGATGGTCGCCAGCGTGGCAGCGGAACTAGGCATCGATGAAGCGCGCAGCGGCTTGCGCCCGGACGACAAACTGCAAGTCCTGCAACAACTGCACAAGGAAGGTCGCAAGGTGTTGATGCTGGGGGACGGCGTCAATGACGTGCCGGTGCTGGCAGCTGCGGATATCAGCGTCGCCATGGGCTCGGCCACTGACCTTGCGAAAACCAGTGCCGATGCGGTGCTGCTGTCCAACCGCCTCGACGCGCTGGTGCAAGCCTTCAGCCTGGCGCGGCGCACCCGTCGGGTCATTATCGAGAACCTGTTGTGGGCCGGGTTGTACAATGGCCTCATGTTGCCCTTCGCCGCCCTCGGCTGGATCACTCCGGTCTGGGCGGCGGTAGGCATGTCGATCAGTTCGTTGACCGTGGTGCTGAACGCGCTGCGCCTGACTCGGATGCCGAGCGAGCGCGCCCTCGACACCCCGCCAGAAACCCGCCCGCTGCCGGCCTGAGCCGCGCGGGCATGGAGTCCAGATGCCAGCTCTCTACGTGATGATTCCCGCTGCGCTGCTGATCGTGGCCATCGCCGTCTATATCTTCTTCTGGGCGGTCGACAGCGGGCAGTACGACGACCTCGACGGCCCGGCCCACAGCATCCTGTTCGACGACCAGGACCCGAACCACACCGCCGCCGTCGACGAAGCCAGCGGCCAACCGGCCAAACCGCAAGACAAGGCCCCGCCCCATGCTTGAACTGGCGCCACTGCTGGTATCGGCGGTGATCCTCGGCTTGCTCGGCGGCGGTCATTGCCTGGGCATGTGCGGCGGCTTGATGGGCGCGCTGACCCTGGCGATTCCCAAGGAGCAACGCAGCCGCCGCTTTCGCCTGCTGCTGGCCTACAACCTGGGGCGGATTCTGAGCTACGCCTGCGCCGGACTGTTGATCGGCCTGGCCGGATGGGCCGTGGCCAGCAGCCCGGCGGCGATGTTCCTGCGCATCCTCGCCGGCTTGCTGCTGATTGCCATGGGTCTTTACCTGGCCGGCTGGTGGAGTGGCCTGACCCGTATCGAAAGCCTCGGTCGAGGCTTGTGGCGGCACATCCAGCCAGTCGCCAACCGGTTGCTGCCGGTATCGAGCGTTCCGCGCGCGCTGCTACTAGGTGCGCTCTGGGGCTGGCTGCCGTGCGGCCTGGTTTACAGCACCTTGCTGTGGTCGGCCAGCCAGGGCAACGCGCTGGACAGTGCATTGTTGATGCTCGCGTTCGGGCTTGGCACCTGGCCGGTGCTGCTGGCGACCGGCCTGGCCGCCGAGCGCGTCAACGCGGTGTTGCGCAAGCGCAGCGTGCGGATGGCGGGTGGGGTGCTGGTGATGCTGTTTGGTCTCTGGACCTTGCCGGGGCCGCATCAGCATTGGCTCATGGGTCATTAAACCGGCGGCGCGCCCATCGCGAGCAAGCTCGCTCCCACAGGTTTTGTGTACACAGCGACTCCCCTGTGGGAGCGAGCTTGCTCGCGATGAGGCCCTCACAAACGACAAAGATTCTGACCTTGATACAAATCAAGATGCCCAATCCCGCCCTCGCATAAAGTGGCCGACACTGCCAGCCTATCCGGGGAATGCCCGCATGATGCTCGACGCCATTCGTTGGGACACTGATCTGATCCGCCGTTATGACCTGGCGGGACCCCGCTACACCTCGTACCCGACCGCCATGCAATTCAACAGCCAGGTCGGCACTTTCGACCTGTTTCATGCCCTGCGCGACAGCCGCAAGGCCCAACGCCCACTGTCCCTGTACGTGCACGTGCCGTTCTGCGCGAACATTTGCTACTACTGCGCCTGCAACAAGGTCATCACCAAGGATCGCGGCCGGGCGCAGCCGTATTTGCAGCGCCTGGAACAGGAAATCCAGCTGATCGCCTGCCACCTCGACCCCACGCAGAAAGTCGAGCAGCTGCACTTCGGTGGCGGCACGCCGACCTTTCTCAGCCACGACGAACTGCGCCAGTTGATGGCGCACTTGCGCAAACACTTCAATTTGCTGGACGACGATTCCGGCGACTACGGCATCGAGATCGACCCCCGCGAGGCCGATTGGTCAACCATGGGACTGCTGCGCGAACTGGGTTTCAATCGGGTCAGCATCGGCCTGCAAGACCTCGACCCGGCGGTGCAGCGAGCGGTCAATCGCCTGCAAAGCCTGGAAGAAACCCGCGCCGTGATCGATGCCGCCCGCACCTTGCAGTTTCGCTCGATCAATATCGACCTGATCTACGGCCTGCCGAGACAGACGCCGGAGAACTTCGCCCGCACCGTCGAAGAGGTCATCAACCTGCAACCGGACAGGTTATCGGTATTCAACTACGCCCACCTGCCGGAGCGTTTCATGCCCCAGCGGCGCATCAACAGCAATGAACTGCCGACACCCGCGCAGAAACTGGAAATGCTGCAGCGCACCATTGAGCAACTGATCAGCGCCGGTTACCGCTACATCGGCATGGACCACTTCGCCCTGCCCGACGACGAGCTGGCGATCGCCCAGGAAGAATCGACCCTGCAACGCAATTTCCAGGGCTACACCACCCACGGTCATTGCGATCTGATCGGCCTCGGCGTCTCGGCAATCAGCCAGATCGGCGACCTCTACTGCCAGAACAGCAGCGACCTGAACCACTATCAGAACACCCTGGCCTCAATGCAACTGGCCACCAGTCGTGGTCTGCTGTGCAATGCCGATGACCGGCTGCGGCGCGCGGTCATTCAGCAATTGATCTGCAACTTCAGCCTGGAATTCTCCGACATCGAACAGGCCTTCAACGTCGACTTCCAGGGCTACTTCGGCGAACTCTGGCCCCAACTGCAAGACATGGCCAAAGACGGGCTGATCGAACTCGATCGCGACAGGATCACCATCCTGCCCGCCGGGCGACTGTTGGTGCGTTCGGTGTGCATGGTGTTCGACGCGTACCTGGAACAACACAGTCGCCAGCGATTTTCGCGGGTGATCTAATTCTGCAAGCTAGCGCCCCAGACTGGCCTCGATCTCCTATGGTGAGTTACCCTTACGTCTTATGTGTGATTTCCCACAAGGATTGAAGAAATGTCCGAGCCAGTAAAACAGCGCGCTCATAATCAAGCCCATTGCAAGGATTGCAGCCTGGCTCCTCTTTGCCTGCCTCTTTCGCTGAATCTGGAAGACATGGATGCGCTGGACGAAATCGTCAAGCGCGGCCGGCCGCTGAAAAAAGGCGAGTTTCTGTTTCGCCAGGGCGATACCTTCGATTCTGTCTACGCCGTCCGTTCCGGCGCCCTCAAGACCTTCAGCCTGAGCGACAGCGGTGAAGAACAGCTCACCGGCTTCCACCTGCCCAGCGAACTGGTCGGCCTGTCGGGGATGGACACCGAAAAGCACCCGGTGTCGGCGCAAGCCCTGGAAACCACCTCGGTGTGTGAAATTCCTTTCGAACGCCTCGACGAGCTGGCCCTGCAACTTCCGCAGTTGCGCCGTCAGTTGATGCGGGTGATGAGCCGCGAAATCCGTGACGACCAGCAGATGATGCTGCTGTTGTCGAAAAAGACCGCCGACGAACGCATCGCCACCTTCCTGGTCAACCTGTCGGCACGTTTCCGCGCCCGGGGTTTTTCCGCCAATCAGTTCCGCCTGAGCATGTCGCGCAACGAAATCGGCAACTACCTGGGCCTGGCGGTGGAAACCGTGTCCCGGGTCTTTACCCGCTTCCAGCAAAACGAGCTGATTGCGGCAGAAGGCAAGGAAATCCGGATTATCGATCCGATCCAGCTGTGCGCCCTGGCCGGTGGCTCACTGGAAGGCTGAAACAAAACGTTGCGGCTGAGCGCAACGGTTCAGCCGCCGTTATACTGCCTCGTTTGCAGCCCTGCCAGGACACCTAGACGATGGTCTTCGACTCCTTCGACATCAAATCCCTCATCCGCCCGGTCATCGACTTCCCGAAGCCGGGCGTGATCTTTCGCGACATCACCCCGCTGTTCCAGTCGCCCACGGCCCTGCGCCTGGTGATGGACAGCTTCGCCCACCGTTACGTCGAGGCTGACTTCACCCACATCGGCGCCATGGATGCCCGTGGCTTCCTGATCGGTTCGGTACTGGCCTATCAGTTGAACAAGCCGCTGGTGCTGTTTCGCAAGCAAGGCAAGCTGCCGGCTGACGTGCTGGCCGAGGGCTATGCGACCGAATACGGCGAAGCCTTCCTGGAAGTGCACGCCGACAGCCTGTGCGAAGGTGACTCGGTGGTGATGTTCGATGACCTGATCGCGACCGGCGGCACCCTGATTGCCGCCGCCAACCTGATCCGCCGCATGGGCGCGCGGGTGCATGAAGCGGCGGCGATCATCGACCTGCCGGAGCTGGGTGGCTCGCAGCGCCTGGAAGACATGGGCATTCCTACGTTCTGCCTGACGCAGTTTGCGTTGGCTGACAAGTAAGCGGCGCCTGTCCCGGCGCCATCGCGGGCAAGCCCGCTCCCACAGTGATCTCTGTAGCAAACACAATTTGTGTCTACCTATGATCCCCTGTGGGAGCGGGCTTGCCCGCGATGGCGTCAGCGGCAACACCACTGAATTCAAGCTCGGCTCAGAGCCCCATCTGCTTGCTGATGATCTCGTTCATCACTTCCCGCGTCCCGCCGCCAATCGACAAAATCCGGTTGTCACGGTACAGCCGCTCCACCAGGCTCTCGCGCATGTATCCCAGCCCACCGAGTATCTGCACCGCATCGGTCACGATCCGGTCTGCGGTATCCGTCGCAAAATTCTTGGCCATGGAAATTTCCTTGATCACGCTCTGCCCCGCCGCCATCTTTGCGGCCTGGCGGTAAGTGAACTCCCGGGATACTTCCAGCGCAGTCGCCATCTCGGCGAGGCGATGCTTGATCACCTGAAACTTGCCGATCGGTTTGCCAAAGGCTTCACGCTGGCGCGCCCACTTCAGGCTTTCCTCCAGCGCCAGCTGTGCGGTCATGTTGGCCATCAGTGCCAGGGCCAGGCGTTCGCTCTGGAAATTGCCCATGATGCAGGCAAAGCCCATGTTCTCGGCGCCGATCAGGTTTCCCACGGGCACCGGGCAATCATCGAAGAACAGTTCGGCCGTGTCTGACGCCCACCAGCCCATTTTCTTCAGTTGCCGTCCTACGGTGAAACCGGGCGTACCCTTTTCGATCAGCAACAGGCTGATGCCGGAGAACCCCGGCTCACCGGTACGCACCGCGACGGTATAAAAGTCCGCACGCACACCGCTGGTGATAAAGGTTTTGCTGCCATTGACCCGGTAAAAATCGCCGTCGCGCACGGCGCGGGTTTGCAGGTTGGCGACATCGGAGCCGCCGCCGGGCTCGGTGATGGCCAGGGCGCTGATCTTCTCTCCCGACAACACCTGGGGCAGCACACGATCCCGCACTTCGGGTCGGGCCCACTTGAGAATGGGCGGCAAGCCGATATCCAGCGACCCCAGGCCGGCCACCAGCCCGCCTGAGCCGCAACGCATCAACTCTTCACTGGCGGCAACCTTGGCGAACAGATCCCCTTCGTGGCTGCCTCCGTAGGTTTCCGGATAACCGATGCCGAGAATCCCCGCTGCGCCGGCTTTGAGGTAGAGCTCGCGAGGGAAGCTTTCGGCTTCTTCCCACTGCTCGATATCAGGAAGAATCTCGCGCTCGACGAAACGTCTGACGCTGTCGCGGACCAATTGGTGGCTGGGGTCGAAGTATTCCTGAAAGGCAGACATCGGCGAGCTCCACTGAAGGGGTCAGTGAAGTTAACCGAGCGCTTGCTTGGTTTTCAACAGGATTGTGTCATTCAGACGGACCGCGTCGCCTGCATCGCGAGCAAGCTCGCTCCCACATTGGTTTTATGTACGCCGCACTACCCTGTGGGAGCGAGCTTGCTCGCGATGGCGTCAGCATGGACGCCACATGAACTCAGAGCGAAATCGGCTTACGCCCGGCAAACGAATGCGCCAGCGTGCCGCCATCCACCAGCTCCAGCTCGCCACCGAGCGGCACGCCATGGGCGATACGCGAGGCGATCAGGCCTTTGCTGCTGAGCAACTGGGCGATGTAATGCGCTGTGGCCTCACCTTCCACGGTCGGGTTGGTCGCCAGGATGACTTCGGCGAACGTGCCGGCCTCTTCGATCCGCGCCATCAATTGCGGAATGCCGATGGCTTCCGGCCCCAGACCGTCGAGCGGCGACAGATGCCCCTTGAGTACGAAGTAGCGCCCGCGGAAACCGGTCTGCTCCACCGCGTAGACATCCATCGGACCTTCCACCACGCAGAGCAAGGTGTCGTCGCGACGGGTATCGGCGCATTGCGGGCAGAGATCATCTTCGGTCAGCGTACGGCACAAACGGCAATGACCGACCCCTTCCATGGCCTGGCTCAAGGCCAGCGCCAGTCGCGAGCCACCGCTGCGGTCACGTTCGAGCAACTGCAACGCCATGCGCTGGGCGGTTTTCTGACCCACGCCTGGCAGAATTCGCAGGGCGTCGATCAGTTGGCGAATCAAAGGGCTGAAGCTCATGGTGGAAAAGTCCGACAAGACAACGAGACGCGGTTTATACCCGCGCCTCGGTTGAGCGTCAAATTGCAGCGTCGATTACTCAGTCCCGGGAAACCTGAACCACCAGTTTGCCGAAGTTGCGCCCTTCCAGCATGCCGATGAACGCGTCGGGAGCCTGTTCCAGGCCATCGACCACGTCTTCGCGGAATTTCACCTTGCCATCACGCACCCAGGGCGCCATGGCACTGAGGAATTCCGGCTGGCGATCACCATAGTCATCGAACACGATGAAACCCTGGATGCGCACCCGCTTGGTCAACAGGGTGCGCTGCAACAGGGGCAGGCGATCCGGCCCGCTCGGCGCTTCATGGGCGTTATAGGAGGCAATCAGGCCGCACAGTGGGATCCGCGCCTTGGGATTGAGCAACGGCACCACAGCGTCGAAGACCTTGCCACCGACGTTTTCGTAGTAGATGTCGATGCCCTTGCCGCAGGCCTTGGCCAGTTCATCGGCAAAGTCAGGGCTCTTGTGGTCGATGCAGGCGTCGAAGCCCAGCTCGTCGACCACATAACGGCACTTGTCCGCCCCGCCGGCCACGCCGACCACACGCAGCCCCTTGATCTTCGCCACCTGGCCGACCACCGAACCCACAGCGCCTGAGGCCGCTGCAACCACCAGGGTTTCGCCGGCCTGGGGCTGGCCGATGTCCATCAGGCCCATGTACGCGGTCATGCCCGGCATTCCCAGCACCCCAAGGGCCATCGATGCACTGGGCAATCCCGACGGCACCGGGATGATGCTGCGCCCGTCATTGATGCTGTGGCTTTGCCAACCGGTGGCACCGACCACCAGGTCTCCTTCCTGAAACTTCGGATTGAGCGAGCGTTCGACCCGACTGACCGCACCGCCGGTCATCACTTCGCCGATTTCCACCGGTGCGGCGTAGGACGGCGCGTCGCTCATGCGTCCGCGCATGTAGGGATCCAGCGACAGGAAAACGGTCTTGAGCAGCACCTGACCGTCGGCGAGTTCCGGCAACGCCACCCGCTCCATGCGGAAGTTTTCCGGCGTTGGCGCGCCGACCGGGCGTGAAGCCAGGACAATGCGTTGATTGAGGGTCATGGGGTCGGACATGGCAGCGTCTCCTGTGATCGATGGGGTTCGGTGATATAGGGAGCAGACCTTTGTGGCGGTATGGGGTTCGATGTGTTTTCAGTTGCACCGGCGCGACTTCATCGCGAGCAAGCTCGCTCCCACAGGGGATTCTCGCCGTACACAAATCCCCTGTGGGAGCGAGCTTGCTCGCGATGACGGCACTTCAGACACCACATTTCCAATGCCAGAAACAAAAATGCCAAGCGCAATGCCTGGCATTTTTTGTAGCTCATCTGCCGCCTGAAGGCGAATCAGAATGGCAGTTTCATGCCCGGCGGCAGTTGCATGCCGGCAGTCATGCTGCCCATCTTGTCCTGGCTGTTGGCTTCGATCTTGCGCACGGCATCGTTGACCGCGGAGGCGATAACCGCTTCCAGCATTTCCTTGTCGTCTTCGCTCATGCCTTCGACCAGGCTCGGGTCGATGGTCACGCTCTTGACGTCATGGCGACCGGTCATCACCACGGTGACCATATCGCCACCGGCCTTACCGGTGACTTCGGCGTTGGCCAGCTCTTCCTGCATCTTGGCCATTTTTTCCTGCATCTGCTGCGCCTGCTTCATCAGGCCGGCCATGCCACCTTTCATCATGGTAATCACCTCAAAAGTACTTGGATCAAAACAGCGCCCGGCGGAATGTAGCCGAGCGCCTTCAGTTATTAGCCCTGAGTGACCAGGGCGTCGACAGGTTCAATAGTATCGTTACGGACCACCGCACCGAACTGCTGCATCATTTGCTGGATGAACGGATCACCGTGGATCGATTCCTCCGCCTCGCGCTGACGGTTGGCGCGGCGGCGCGAAGCCGCTTGTGCCGGGGTTTCCTGCTCGGGCTTGATCAGCTCGATGCTCAGGGTCAGCGTGCGCTGGTGATACTGGTTCAGCGCATCGTTGAGGCGACGCTGCTGAGTGGCGTTGAACAAGGCACTGTGGGCCGGGTCCAGGTGCATCAGCCAATTGTCGCCATCCACCGCGATCAGCGTGCAGTTGGCGGCGATGCTGCCGGTCATGCCGGAAATCGGCAATTTCGGGAACAGCTCCAGCCATTGCAGGGCCAGGCCGGTGGCCGGCATTGCCGCGGGTTCAGGCTCGGGCTCCGGAGCCGGGTCGGCGGCATGCTCGCTGGCCAGTTCGTCGAGGTAACTGTAGGCCGAATCCATGTCCGGCTCGATGTAATCCTCGTCCAGCGGCGGCTCGTCATCCAGGTCCATGCCCGGCGTTGCGGCATCGACGTCCGCCACCGAAGGCTCCGGGATTGGCGCGGCGGCCCACTCAGGGGCGTCCGGCACCACGCTGTCCGGCGTCGGCAACGGCATCGGCGGTAATTCGGGTTGTTCGCTGGCGGTTTCCAGCACCGGCTCCACGGCGGGTTGCTGAACGGGGGCTGGCGCGACCGGGTCATTCCACGGCAGGTCGACCACCTCTTCGACCACGACCGCTTCAACCACAGGCACAGGCGCAGGTTCTGGCACAACGACCGGCGCCACCGGTTCCGGTGCTGGCGCAGGAGCTGCCACTGGCGCAGCCGCAATCGGTGCAACGGCCGCAGCGGCTACCGGCGCAACGACCTGCGCGGCAGCCACTGAGTTTGCGGAATCAACTGTGGCCTGGCTGATCCCCACTGGCTTTAGCGGTTGCCTCGGGGCATCCGCAGTATCTGCGGGCCGGAACGCCAGCATCCGCAGCAGCACCATTTCAAAACCGCCCCGGGGATCCGGCGCCAGCGGCAAGTCGCGGCGGCCGATCAGGCCCATCTGGTAGTAGAACTGCACGTCTTCGGCCGGCAAGGCCTGGGCCAGTGCCAGCACGCGATCACGGTCGCCGTGACCGTTATCGACACCTTCCGGCAAGGCCTGGGCGATGGCAACGCGGTGCAGCACATTGAGAATTTCCGAGAGCACGCCATTCCAGTCCGGGCCTTGTTCGGCCAGGTGGCGGACGGCTTCGAGCAACGCCCTGGCATCGCCTTCGATCAGCGCATGCAGGACGTCGTAGACCTGCCCGTGATCGAGGGTTCCGAGCATCGCCCGCACATCGGCGGCCAGCACCTTGCCTTCACCGAAGGCAATCGCCTGGTCGGTCAGGCTCATGGCATCACGCATCGAACCGTCGGCAGCACGGCCCAGCAACCACAGTGCATCGTCTTCGAACGGCACGTTCTCGACACCCAGCACGTGGGTCAAGTGCTCGACAACCCGTTCCGGCGTCATGTTCTTCAGGGAGAACTGCAGGCACCGCGACAGAATCGTTGCCGGAAGTTTCTGCGGATCAGTGGTCGCCAGGATGAACTTGACGTAGGGTGGCGGCTCCTCGAGGGTTTTGAGCAGCGCGTTGAAGGAGTGGCTGGAAAGCATGTGCACTTCGTCGATCAGGTAGACCTTGAAGCGCCCACGGCTCGGAGCGTACTGCACGTTGTCGAGCAATTCACGGGTATCTTCGACCTTGGTGCGGCTCGCGGCGTCGATCTCGATCAGGTCGACAAAGCGGCCTTCGTCGATTTCGCGACACACCGAACACTCGCCACAGGGGGTCGACGTGATACCTGTCTCACAGTTAAGGCATTTGGCAATGATCCGCGCGATGGTGGTCTTGCCGACCCCACGGGTACCGGTGAAGAGGTAGGCGTGGTGCAGCCGCTGGCTGTCCAAGGCATTGATCAGAGCCTTGAGCACATGGGTCTGGCCGACCATTTCGCGGAACGAGCGCGGACGCCATTTACGTGCAAGAACCTGATAACTCATCGAAAACCGTCGCAGCGAAGGAAGCAGAAGCGGCTAATGCTAGCGGAGCAAGGCACAAATTGCATCCGGTGCGCTCGTGTATTGTGGCTAAGCTGCACATCACAGGCATTTAACGGAGTGTTTATGCGGTTGGCCTTGGGGGCATTGCTGTTGATCAGCCTGGACGGCGCGGCGGCGCCAGCACCGCTGCGCTTCGTGATAACCGACAGCTGGAGCATGCCCATGGTGCAGCTTGAGCGGGGCAAACCGACCCAGGGCATCCTCTATGACATGATGCTCAGCCTCGCGACCCAGGTCGGCGTACCAGCCGAATTCCACGTATTGCCCCGCAGGCGCATACAAGGCGCCATGGAGCAAGGCGAGGTCGATGTCCGCTGTTATGCCGCACATTCGTGGCTGCCCGAGCAGCCTGGCGATTATCTCTGGAGCATCCCGCTCTTCACTCAACCTGACGTGTTGATCACCCGGCCTGCGCCGCCCGACGCAGTCAAACCCGCCGACTTGCCGCAACAGCCCATTGGCACTGTGCTGGGCTACAGCTACCCGACCCTGCAACCGCTATTCGACAGCGGCCAACTGCAGCGCGACGACGCACGCAATCAGGAACAAGTGCTGGAAAAACTCCTGGCCGGCCGCAATCGCTATGCCGTCAGCAATCAATGGAGCCTGGACTGGTTCAATCACCGCCTGCTGCCGCAGCAGCAACTGCAAAGCGTGGCAGTACTGCAGGAAAACCGTCTCGGTTGCTACGTTCGCAACGACCCACAGGTCCCGGTGCAGAGCATTCTGCGCACCCTGGCGCGGATGAAGATGTCCGGGGAGATCGATGAAATTGTTCGGCTGTATATCGGTGGCGAGCCGGCGGCTGTGGATAAAGCGCAAACGACGAAAAACCGCCTCGGAGAAGATCCTGGCAGCTAGCGAAAGTCTGTATTCAAGAAGATAACGCGAGAGAACACTCGCGTGGCGTTAAGGTGGTAACCCTACCAGCCACACCCCGGCACACAATGTCACCGCTGCGGCTGCTCCCTTCCAGGCCTGACCGGGTTCACGGCTGATCGTTGCGGGGGGACCGATAGGGTCACCATAACGACGCTCACCTGTCGGCGAGCCGCGCCATTGTACCTATCTGAGGCGAAGTTACAACCGTTGGTTTCGGATTAAAAACATGAGGGGCTTCAAGCACTTGCTATTGCGCCTCAAGCACCGCATCCGCCCTGCCGCCCGCCTGTTGAATCACCAGGTGAATGAAATGCAGCTTGGCAACGACAGCAGGCGGCAGGACGAAGGGGTAGAAATCCGGCTGCCCCATGCTGCGTGACAGCTCGTTGAGCATGCCGGCCAGTTCGATCCAGGCGTTGACGAACGACAAAAAAGCCGCGCCGCCGGGATGCTGCGGATCGTAGAGGGCTTGGGGTGGAAACGGCTGATAGTCGAAATCCATTTCCCGGGCGCTCATGCCAAACCCCAGCGCGGTGTCCACGGCGTCCATCATGTGCAGGTAATGCGCCCAGGTTTCCGCCCAGTCTTCCCACGGGTGCATGGTCGCGTAGGCGCTGACGCAGTGCTGCTGCCAGTCGAGCGGCGCGCCTTGCTGATAATGCCGTTCGAGGGCATCGGCGTAGCTCGCGCGTTCATCGCCAAACAAGCCGCGAAACGGCTCGAGCCAATGGC
This sequence comes from Pseudomonas sp. QLc11A, assembly GCF_052112305.1. Lineage (NCBI taxonomy): Bacteria > Pseudomonadati > Pseudomonadota > Gammaproteobacteria > Pseudomonadales > Pseudomonadaceae > Pseudomonas > Pseudomonas sp. QLc11A. The sequence continues at coordinate 422,105 of NZ_JAVAJJ010000003.1, read as the reverse complement.
TATGGGCGATCAATCGGTCCCAGTAGTAATGCCCGACTTCGTGACGAAAATGCCCGAGCAACGTGCGATAGGGTTCGTGCATTTGCACCCGTACCTGCTCGCGGTGCGCGTCGTCGGCTTCCTTGATATCGAGGGTGATCAGGCCGTTGGCGTGGCCCGTGGTCGGCGGCTTGCCTTCAAGGTCGACACCGATGAAATCGAAGGCAAGGCCAGTCTCTTCATCGACTGTCCTGGGAATCACCTGCAACCCCAGGCTGACCAGTTGCGCGACCAGACGCCGCTTGGCGGTTTCCACTTTGCGCCAGCGCTCGTGGTTTTCGGTGATCGACAGGTCGGGAATCGTGCGATTCAAGCTGCAGGCCATGCACAAGGTTTCGTGGTGATTGGCCGCAAGCAGCCAGTTGCACGCAGCCGGTGAATCGAGGTTGGCGCAGCGGCGGAATGCGCCCGCCTGCGGATCGGCGTCGAGCCACCAGGTGTCGGGGCGCTCGCCCGGTTGCAGGGAAGATAAACGACTTTGCTCAGGCTGATACCCAAGGGCTGCTGAACACGCCAGGCACTGGCTGTTGCGAAAGAACAGCGACTGCCCGCAACGACAGGACCAGACTTTGCTGTTGCGCGAGCTTTCGGCCATGAACGGTGCGGCGATGCGCGAGCTGAGCTGCTCGAAGAAAGGGTGCATGTCGATCTCTCCCTGGGGCTTGCAGAGACTAGATCATTACCGTGACAAGATCGTTCCCAACCTCAGCATACCTTGGTGATAAACCGCTTTTTGTGGCGAGGGGGCTTGTCGGATCGCCGCACCGCCCCGTTCGGCGGCGAAGCCGTCGCAAAAATGGGGGCCGCTTCGCAGCCCAACGGGGGCAAGCCCCCTCGCCACAGGGTTCGTATCAAACAGTTATGCCGTGCTCTTTCAGGAAGACCACAAAGGCCTCTTCATCCAGCACCTTCAACCCCAGCCCATTGGCCTTGGTCAACTTTGAACCGGCGCCCGGCCCTGCGACCACGCAATGGGTCTTGGCCGACACGGAGCCGGCGACCTTGGCCCCCAGGCTTTCGAGTTTGTCCTTGGCCACATCGCGGCTCATCAACTCCAGCGAGCCAGTCAGTACCCAGGTCTGCCCGGCCAGCGGCAAGCCTTCGACGACCTTCTTCTCGCTCTGCCAGTGCATGCCGAATTCGGCCAGTTGCTTCTCGGCCGCTTCGGCCAATTGGCGATTCTCTTCGAGCGCGAAGAACTCGCGCACCGAATTGGCCTGTTTCTCCGGCAGCGCCTGACGCATATCCAGCCAGTCAGCACCGATCACCGCCTGCAGCGAGCCGAACCTGTCCGCCAGTTTCTGCGCCCCGCCCGGACCGACCGATGGAATATGCAGTTTGTCGAGAAAACCGCCCAGCGTGGTGCTCGCCGAAAACTCGGCACCCAACTCGCCCTGATCCTGAATCTGCAGGCCATGCCTGAGCAAATCAGCGATCACCTGCTGGTTATGCGCGTCTTCAAAGAAGCTGTGGATCTCGTGCGCGACTTCCAGCCCGACATCCGGCAAGTACGTCAGCACCTGCGGCAAAGCCTGCTGCACCCGCTCCAGCGAACCCAGGGAACGTGCCAGCACCTTGGCCGTCTCTTCGCCGACATCGGGAATCCCGAGGGCGTAGATGAACCGCGCCAGGCCCGGCTTCTTGCTGTCTTCAATGGCGCCGAGCAGGTTCTTGCTCGACAACTCGGCAAAGCCTTCCAGATCGACGATCTGCTCGAACGTCAGGGCGTACAGATCGGCCGGCGAACTCACCAGGCCTTCGTCGACCAGTTGCTCGACGCTTTTCTCGCCCAGGCCTTCGATGTCCATGGCACGACGGGAGACGAAGTGAATGATGGCCTGCTTGAGTTGCGCGCCACAGGCCAGGCGGCCGACGCAGCGATACACCGCGCCTTCGCTGACCGTCTCGCGGCCCTTGCTGCGCTTGATCAATTGCGTGCGCTCGACATGGGAGCCACACACCGGGCACTTCTCCGGGATCTGCACCGGCCGGGCGTTTTCCGGACGACGTTCCATGACCACCTGCACCACTTGCGGAATCACGTCACCGGCACGGCGAATGATCACCGTGTCGCCGATCATCAGGCCCAAGCGCGCCACTTCGTCCATGTTGTGCAGCGTGGCATTGGCCACCGTGACGCCCGCGACCTTGACCGGCTTCAGACGCGCCACCGGCGTCACCGCACCGGTGCGGCCGACCTGGAATTCCACATCGAGCAGTTCGGTGAGCTCTTCCATCGCCGGGAATTTATGGGCGATGGCCCAGCGCGGCTCACGGGCGCGAAAACCCAGTTCGCGCTGCGAAGCGATGCTGTTGACCTTGAACACCACGCCGTCGATTTCATAGGGCAGCGCATTGCGCCGCTCACCGATGTCGCGGTAGTAGTCCAGGCACTCGGCGATACCCTGCGCCAGTTTCAACTCATGACTGATCGGCATGCCCCAGGCCTTGAGTTGCTGCAAATTGCCGATGTGCGTATCGGCAATGTCCGCCGACACCTGGCCGATGCCGTAGCAGCAGAATTCCAGCGGACGGTTGGCGGTAATCTTCGAATCCAGCTGGCGCAAACTGCCCGCCGCTGCATTGCGCGGGTTGGCGAAAGTCTTGCCGCCGACTTCCAGTTGCGTGGCGTTGAGCCGTTCGAAACCGGCCTTGGACATGAACACTTCGCCGCGCACTTCCAGGGTCGCCGGCCAGCCAGTACCGTGCAGCTTGAGCGGAATGTTGCGCACGGTGCGCACGTTGACGCTGATGTCTTCACCGGTCGTGCCATCGCCGCGCGTGGCGCCGCGCACCAGGACGCCATCCTGGTACAACAGGCTGACGGCCAGACCATCGAGCTTGGGCTCGCAACTGTATTCGACTGTTGCGCCGCCACCGAACAGGTCGCCCGCCGGCAAGTCCAGGCCTTCGGTCACCCGGCGGTCGAACTCACGCATGTCGGTTTCTTCGAAGGCGTTGCCGAGGCTGAGCATCGGCACTTCGTGACGCACCTGGGTAAACGCCGACAGCGCCGCGCTGCCCACTCGCTGGGTGGGCGAGTCGCTGGTGATCAGCTCGGGATTGGCCGCTTCCAGCGCCTTGAGCTCGTTGAACAAGCGGTCGTATTCGGCGTCCGGAATGCTCGGCTCGTCGAGCACGTGATAGCGATAGTTGTGCTGATCCAGCTCAGCGCGCAGCTCTAAAATACGGTTCTTGGCGGCGGTCATGGGTGTTCTCTCGTAAAGCAAAAGAGCAGCCGAGGCTGCTCAATTTTCATATTTCGGCCCGGCAAGGGGCTGCATTTGTGGCGAGGGGGCTTGTCGGATCGCCGCATCGCCCCGTTCGGCTGCGAAGCAGTCGTAGATCCAGTGATCGTATTTTATCTGACACAACGGGTTGGCTGGTTTTGGGGCCGCTTCGCAGCCCAACGGGGGCAAGCCCCCTCGCCACAAAAGCTCTCCTGACATAGAGAGCTCCGTTTGATTTAGCGCTTCTGGGTCAGGGCGCGGCGTTCGAATTCGACGATGCGCTGACGGTAGTGCTCAATCGTCTGGGCAGTCAGTACGCTGCGCTGGTCGTCCTTCAGTTCGCCGTTGAGCTCCTGGGACAATTTGCGCGCTGCGGCCACCATCACGTCGAAGGCTTGCTTCGGATGGCGAGGGCCTGGCAGCCCCAGGAAGAAACTTACCGCCGGGGTGCTGAAGTGGTCGATGTCGTCCAGGTCGAATACGCCCGGCTTGACGGCGTTGGCCATGGAGAACAGCACCTCGCCGTTGCCCGCCATGCTTTCGTGACGGTGGAAAATATCCATCTCGCCGAAACGCAGGCCGCTTTCCAGAATGTTCTGCAACAGCGCCGGGCCTTTGAAGCCGGCAGCGTCGCGGCAGATCACGCTGATCACCAGCACTTCTTCAGCTTGCGGCTGATCTTTTTCACTGTGCGCAGGCGAAGACTTGGTGTCATCCGGGAAATCGTCGTCGCGGCTGCTGAAGCTCGGGCCGCCATCCAGATCCAGGCTGAGGTTCATGTCGCCCTGGGACGGTTCGCTGTGGCCACGCTTGCCGCGCTTGGAGCCCGATTCACGAGGCTCGCGGGCCGGCATGCTCACCGACGGCAAGTCCTGCTCGTCCAGTTGCGGCTCTTTATGCGTGTCCAGCACGCGCGGCGGGCCCAGCAGCTCGGCGCTGCTGTCCTCGTCCGGCAGATTGGACAGACTTCGGTCAAGGCGGAATTTCAGTTTTCCCTTGCCGCCGCGCATACGGCGCCAGCCATCAAAAAGAATACCGGCAATGACAATAATGCCGATGACGATCAGCCACTCGCGCAGACCGATTTCCATGTAATCCCGTGCCTCTATAAAAAATGCTGAAAAATAAGGGGTTTACAACCTGCAAACCGCTTTAAAACGTGGCGCCAACTCTATGTTCTGACAGGCGTTTTGCCCACGTATACGAAAAATTGACATTAAACTAGCACGACCAAAGGCAACTTTACACCGTCTACCACCTTGGCTAGCGCGAATATGTCGATTGGCCAGCAAGTCGAAGCGAGGAAAAGAGTCCTACAACCCATGAACACGCCTTCCTGCAACCACGACTCAGGCATCCACCATCGCCATCGCCTCCTCGACATCCACCGCCACCAGACGTGAACAACCGGGTTCGTGCATCGTCACCCCCATCAGTTGATCGGCCATTTCCATGGCGATCTTGTTGTGGGTGATATAGATGAACTGCACTGACTGCGACATCTCTTTAACCAATTTTGCGTAGCGTCCAACGTTAGCGTCATCCAGTGGCGCGTCAACTTCATCGAGCATGCAGAACGGCGCCGGATTCAACTTGAAGATCGCAAAAACCAGGGCCAATGCAGTCAGGGCCTTTTCGCCACCGGAGAGCAAATGGATGGTGCTGTTCTTCTTTCCAGGCGGCTGCGCCATGATTGTCACCCCTGTATCGAGTAGATCTTCGCCCGTCAGTTCCAAATACGCGCGGCCTCCACCGAAAACTTTTGGGAAAAGCGCCTGTAAACCGCCATTGATCTGATCAAAGGTATCCTTGAAGCGGTTGCGGGTTTCCTTGTCGATCTTGCGAATCACGTTCTCAAGGGTTTCAAGCGCTTCCACCAGATCGGCGTCCTGGGCATCCAGATAACGTTTACGCTCCGATTGTTGCTGGTACTCATCGATGGCCGCCAGGTTGATCGCACCCAGACGCTGAATTCTCGCGGCGATGCGCTCGAGTTCTTCCTCGGCTTCCTTCTCGCTGGCCTCGGCGGTCAATGTCGCGAGTACGCCGTGGAGATCGTAGCCGTCTTCCAGCAACTGGTCCTGCAAGGTCTTGCGGCGTACGGTCAGGGCTTGCCATTCCATGCGCTGGGTTTCGAGCTGGCTGCGAATCAACTGGGATTGCTGTTCGGCCTGGCTGCGGCGCTTCTCGGCGTCGCGCAATTCGCGGTCGGCGTCTTCGAGGGCGATCTGCGCGGTCTTGAGCTCTTCGTCGACGGTCATGCGCTTGTCGAGCAACTCCTCGAGTTTCAGGCGCAGCTCTTCCAGTGGCGCTTCGCCCTCCTCCAGATTGAGGCTCAGTTGTTCGCGCTTTTCGGTCAGGCGCTCGGACTGCATCTCCAGACGCTCCAGCGCCTGGCGAGTCGAATCGTGCTGCGCCTTGAGCGAACCCAGACGCACCGCCAACTGATGGGCATGATCCTTGTGTTGCCGCGCTTCCTGCCGCACCCGATCTAGGCGCTCGCGCAAACTGTCGCGCTGGGCCAGCAGCAACTCGCGCTGCTCGGTGTCCAGCGCCATGCTGTCGAGGGCTTCCTGCAATTGCAGGCGCGCTTCACCGATGTTTTCGTGCTCCAGCGCGCGCTGTTCATCCAGCTCGGTGAGTTCTTCGTCGAGGCGGGTTCGGCGCAGGGTCAACTGCTCGGCCTTGGCTTTTCCGGCCGACAACTGGGCTTTCAATTCACCTTGCTGGCGGGCTTCGTCTTGCAGCAAGCGGCGCAAATGCTCGCGGCCGTTCTCCTGCTGACGCTGCTGCGCCCGGAGATTCTGCAGTTGGGTTTCCAGGGTTTCGACCGCGACTTCGCGCTCTTCGCGCTCAAGGCCCAGTTGCTGGATTTCCTGGCCACGGGCGAGCACGCCGCTTTCCGCTTCACTAGCCCGACGCACGCGCAGGAAATGCCGACCGACCCAGTAACCGTCACGGCTGATCAGGCTCTGCCCGGCCGCCAATTGCCCGCGCAAGGCCAGTGCCTGCTCAAGGCTGTCGACCGGCTTGACCTGCCCCAGCCATGGCGACAGATCGATCTGCGCCTCGACCTTGTCCAGCAGGCTGCCCGGTACCCGTACGCCATCGCCGGCCGGGCTGAGCAAACGCAAATCGCCCTGGGCAAAGCCCGACAGATCGAAATCGTTGAAATCATCCACCAGCACCGCCTGCAGGTCGGCGCCGAGCACGGTTTCCACCGCCAGCTCCCAACCGGCCTCGACCTTCAGGCCTTCGGCAAGGCGCGGGCGATCCGCCAGGTTCTGTTCGCGCAGCCATTCGGCGGTGCCGGTGCCCGGATCGAGCGCGGCTTGCTGCAAGGCTTCGAGCGAAGCCAGTCGACCGTTGAGCCGCTGCAAATCGCCCTGGGCCTGTTGTTGCGCCGTCAGCGTTTGCTGTAATTGCTGGCGCAGTTGCTCGAGCTTTTCGACCTGAGCCTCTTCGCTGGTCTGCAAATCTTCGAGGGTCGCCTCGGACTCGGCGAGTTGCTCGCTGAGCTCCATGATCGCCGCGTCTTCCGGGTCCGCCGAGAGCAAGGCGCGCTCTTCGCCTAGGCGCTTCTGGCGATCGGCCAGGCGCTCCAGGCTGGTTTCCAGCTGCTGGATCCGCGATTGCTGTACTTCGGCCTGACGGCGCGGTTCGGCGGCGGTGAGGTTGAACGTATCCCACTGTTCCTGCCAGCCATGCATGGTGGTTTCGGATTCTTCCAGCGCGGCGGCGGCCTCTTCGGCGGCGGCGCTGGTGACTTCCTGTTCCGGGGTCAGCATGTCCAGCTCTTCGCCCAGGGTCAGCAGCAGCGTGCGGTCATGGCCGAGGTGGGATTCGGTTTCCAGGCGCGCGCGCTCGGCTTCCTTGAGGTCGTCCTGCAATTGCCGCAAGCGTTGCTGGCCGTGCTGGATGCTCTGCTCGACCCGGGCAATGTCACCGCCGACCGAGTAGAAACGCCCTTGCACCAGATTGAAGCGTTCCGACAGGTCGTGGTGCCCGTCACGCAGGCGCTCGATGCTCGCGTCGGCATTGCGCTGTTCGGCCACCAGGGCCTCGAAGGAAACCTCCTGGTTGCCGATGATCGCTTCACGCTGGCCGACCTGATCGTTCAACGCCTGCCAGCGCAGGGCCGACAGTTGCGCCTTGAGCTGACGCTCCTCGCCCTTGTATTCCTGGTACTTCTTGGCGGCCTCGGCCTGGCGATGCAAGCGCTCGAGCTGACGCGTCAACTCTTCGCGCAGGTCGGTCAGGCGCTCCAGGTTCTCGTGGGTACGACGGATGCGGTTTTCGGTCTCGCGCCGGCGCTCCTTGTACTTGGAGATGCCCGCCGCTTCTTCGATGAAGTTGCGCAGGTCTTCGGGCTTGGACTCGATCAGTTTGGAGATCATCCCCTGCTCGATGATCGAGTAGCTGCGCGGGCCAAGGCCGGTGCCGAGGAAGATGTCGGTGATGTCACGACGCCGGCACTTGGTGCCGTTGAGGTAATAGGTGGTCTGGCTGTCGCGCGTCACTTTGCGGCGAATGGAAATTTCCGCGTAGGCGGCGTATTCGCCAAGCAAGGTGCCGTCGGAGTTATCGAACACCAGTTCGATGCTCGCCTGGCTCACCGGTTTGCGACTGGTGGAGCCGTTGAAGATGACGTCGGTCATCGACTCGCCACGGAGGTTCTTCGCCGAACTCTCACCCATTACCCAGCGAACGGCGTCGATGATGTTCGATTTGCCGCAGCCATTGGGCCCGACCACCGCCGCCATGTTGCTGGGGAAGTTCACCGTGGTCGGATCGACGAAGGACTTGAACCCCGCCAGCTTGATGCATTTGAGCCGCACGCTCAGGCGTCCGTCAGGGCGGAGATCACCAGATCGCAACTGCGCTGGCCATAGGCGGTCAGCACGGTGCGGATCTGCGCAAAGTCACGGGCGATCACGGCCGCGAGCAGGCGTTCGAACAGTTCCAGGTACTCGCTCATTGACGCCTTGCGCTGGTCCAGGGCAAGGAAATAGGCACGGCTCATGGCCGGCTGCAGATTCTCGACGGTTTCCTGCAGGTACGGGTTGTTGGCAAACCCGTACGTGGCGCGCATCACGCTGAAACTGTCGTCGACGAAGGTGTGGATGTCCTGGCGCTCGTAGCTGGCGGTCAGGCGCTGCTGGATCTGCACGAACGGCGCCAGGTCGGCCTGGACTTTCCAGCCGCTGGCCACGGCGTTGGCCAGCAGGATGTACATCTCGCTCATCAGCGTGCACAGGCTCTGCACCTTGTGCGGCGTGAGCTCGGTGACGTGGGCGCCACGTCGCGGCAGGATCGCGATCAGGTGGCGACGCTCGAGGATCAGCAAGGCCTCGCGGACCGAACCGCGGCTGACATTGAGGGCCAGCGTGACCTTCTGTTCCTGGATGCGCTCCCCGGGCTTCATTTCGCCGCGAATGATGCGTTCGGCGAGGTGGTGAGCGATTTGCTCGGCGAGGCTGTCCGGCGCCTTGAACGTCATGGTTGTCCTTCAAACTCTTTGATCTGTACAAGCGGCGCAGTGTAGCGCAATTGCTGCGTCAGGGCGGAGTGCCCGCCCGTAATGTTGTTCACTTAAGCGAAGTGATTCTTTGTGGGAGCGAGCTTGCTCCGGGCGGCGTTCCGACGATGGACTCAAGCGCGCCGCGTTTAGCCAGTAAATACGCGTTATCGTTAACGACCATCGCGAGCAAGCTCGCTCCTACAGAGGACCACATTCGCTTAACTGAACAGCATTAGAGTGCCCGCCCGGAGGTTTTTGGCACGATTCAAGCAAAAAAGCAGGCTATCGAACCAACGACAATAATTAAGGAACAAGGGGTTGATCGACAAAATGCAATTTCCTGACCTTTAAGTCAGAAAATCATTGACCGAAAAGTCAGACCTGCTAAATTCGGTTCCTATCGGTTAACAACAATAATGAGTCTGCGAGGCCTTCCGTGATCCAGTTTTTACTAAACCAGGAACTCCGTAGCGAGCACGCCCTGGACCCGAACCTGACCGTGCTCAATTATCTGCGCGACCATGTGGGCAAACCCGGCACCAAAGAAGGCTGCGCCAGCGGTGACTGCGGCGCCTGCACCGTGGTCGTCGGCGAATTGCAGACCGATGACGACGGCCGCGAACACATTCGCTACCGCAGCCTCAACTCGTGCCTGACCTTCGTGTCGTCCCTGCACGGCAAGCAACTGATCAGCGTTGAAGACCTCAAGCACAAGGGTGAACTGCACAGCGTGCAGAAAGCCATGGTCGAGTGCCACGGCTCGCAATGCGGCTTCTGCACCCCCGGCTTCGTGATGTCGCTGTTTGCCCTGCAAAAGAACAGCGATGCACCGGATCATGCCAAGGCCCACGAAGCACTGGCCGGCAATCTTTGCCGCTGCACCGGTTACCGGCCGATCCTGGAAGCCGCCGAGCAGTCCTGCTGCGGCAAGCAGCCGGACCAGTTCGACACCCGCGAGGCCGACACCATCGCGCGCCTCAAAGCCATTGCCCCAACCGATATCGGCGAACTCAACAGCGGCGACAAACGCTGCCTGGTGCCGCTGACCGTGGCCGACCTGGCCGACCTCTACGACGCTTATCCACAGGCCCGCCTGCTGGCTGGCGGTACCGACCTGGCGCTGGAAGTCACGCAGTTCCACCGCACACTGCCGGTGATGATCTACGTCGGCAACGTCGCCGAGATGAAACGCATCGAGCGCTTTGACGATCGCCTGGAAATCGGCGCCGCCACCGCCCTTTCCGATTGCTACGAAGCCCTGAACGCCGAGTACCCGGACTTCGGTGAATTGCTGCACCGCTTCGCGTCCCTGCAGATCCGCAACCAGGGCACCCTGGGCGGCAACATCGGCAACGCCTCGCCGATTGGTGACTCGCCGCCCCTGCTGATCGCCCTCGGCGCGCAAATCGTCCTGTGCAAAGGCGAAACCCGCCGCACCCTGGCGCTGGAAGATTACTTCATCGATTACCGCGTCACGGCGCGCCAGGAAAGCGAGTTCATCGAGAAGATCATCGTGCCCCGCGCCAGCGTCGAAAAACTGTTCCGCGCCTACAAGGTTTCCAAGCGCCTGGACGATGACATTTCTGCGGTGTGCGCCGCCTTCAACATTCGCCTGGAAAACGGCGTGGTCGCTGAAGCCCGCGTCGCCTTCGGCGGCATGGCGGCCATCCCGAAACGCGCCGCCGCCTGCGAAGCCGCGCTGCTCGGTTCGCCCTTCAACAACGCTACTGTCGAACGCGCCTGCGCCGCCCTGGGCGAAGACTTCACGCCGCTCTCGGACTTCCGCGCCAGCAAGGAATATCGCCTGCTCAGCGCGCAGAACCTGCTGCGCAAATACTTCATCGAACTGCAAACACCGCACATCGAGACTCGGGTGACCGCTTATGTCTAATCATCACGCCGTAGAGAAGACCCAAGCCGAATTGGCTGAACTGTTCGCCAAGGACCTGACCACCGGTGTCGGCCGCGCCGTCAAGCACGACAGCGCCGCCAAGCATGTCGCCGGTGAAGCGCAGTACATCGACGATCGCCTGGAATTCCCCAACCAGTTGCACGTTTACGCGCGCATGTCGGACCGTGCCCATGCCCGCATCATCAGCATCGACACCTCGCCCTGCTACGCCTTCGAGGGCGTGCGCATCGCCATCACCCACGAAGACGTGCCGGGCCTGAAGGACATCGGTCCGTTGCTGCCGGGCGATCCGCTGCTGGCGATCGACACCGTGCAGTTCGTCGGCCAGCCGGTGGTCGCCGTTGCCGCGAAAGACCTGGAAACCGCACGCAAGGCGGCCATGGCCGCGATCATCGAATATGAAGATCTGGAACCTGTGCTGGACGTGGTCGAAGCCCTGCGCAAGCGCCACTTCGTACTCGACAGCCACACCCACAAACGCGGCGATTCGGCCACGGCGCTGGCCACTGCCGAGCACCGCATCCAGGGCACCCTGCACATCGGCGGCCAGGAGCACTTCTACCTGGAAACCCAGATCTCTTCGGTGATGCCGACCGAAGACGGCGGCATGATCGTCTACTGCTCCACGCAGAACCCCACCGAAGTGCAGAAGCTGGTGGCCGAAGTACTGGACGTGTCGATGAACAAGATCGTCGTCGACATGCGCCGCATGGGCGGCGGTTTCGGCGGCAAGGAAACCCAGGCGGCCAGCCCCGCGTGCCTGTGCGCGGTGATCGCGCACCTCACCGGCCAGCCGACCAAGATGCGCCTGCCACGGGTCGAAGACATGCTGATGACCGGCAAGCGTCACCCCTTCTATGTCGAGTACGACGTCGGCTTCGACAGCACCGGCCGCCTGCACGGCATCAACCTGGAACTGGCCGGCAACTGCGGTTGCTCGCCTGACCTGTCGGCGTCGATCGTCGACCGCGCGATGTTCCACTCGGACAACTCGTACTACCTGGGCGATGCGACCATCAACGGTCACCGCTGCAAGACCAACACCGCGTCGAACACCGCCTACCGTGGTTTCGGCGGCCCGCAAGGCATGGTCGCCATCGAAGAAGTGATGGACGCCATCTCCCGCCATCTGGCCCTCGATCCTTTGGCCGTGCGCAAGGCCAACTACTACGGCAAGACCGAGCGCAACGTCACCCACTACTACCAGACCGTCGAGCACAACATGCTCGAGGAGATGACCGCCGAACTGGAAGAAAGCAGCCAGTACGCCGAGCGTCGCGAGGCAATCCGTCGCTACAACGCCAACAGCCCGATCCTGAAAAAAGGCCTGGCGCTGACCCCGGTGAAATTCGGTATTTCCTTCACCGCCAGCTTCCTCAACCAGGCCGGTGCCCTGGTGCACGTCTACACCGACGGCAGCATCCACCTGAACCACGGCGGCACCGAAATGGGCCAGGGCCTGAACACCAAGGTCGCGCAGGTGGTGGCCGAAGTGTTCCAGGTGGAAATGGACCGCGTACAGATCACCGCGACCAACACCGACAAGGTACCGAACACCTCGCCGACTGCCGCGTCCAGCGGTGCCGACCTGAACGGCAAGGCTGCGCAGAACGCCGCCGAAACCATCAAGCAGCGCCTGGTGGAATTCGCCGCGCGCCAGTACAAGGTCAGCGAAGAAGACGTGGAGTTCCACAACGGCCACGTGCGGGTCCGCGATCACATCCTGACCTTCGAAGCATTGATCCAGCAGGCGTACTTCGCCCAGGTGTCGCTGTCGAGCACCGGGTTCTACAAGACCCCGAAAATCTACTACGACCGCAGCCAGGCCCGTGGCCGGCCGTTCTACTACTTCGCCTTTGGCGCGGCGTGCTGCGAAGTGCTGGTCGATACCCTGACCGGCGAATACAAGATGCTGCGCACTGACATCCTCCACGACGTCGGCGCCTCGCTGAACCCGGCCATCGACATCGGCCAGGTCGAGGGCGGTTTCATCCAGGGCATGGGCTGGCTGACCATGGAGGAGCTGGTGTGGAACAACAAGGGCAAGCTGATGACCAACGGCCCTGCCAGCTACAAGATCCCCGCCGTGGCGGACATGCCGCTGGACCTGCGGGTGAAGCTGGTGGAAAACCGCAAGAACCCGGAAGACACGGTGTTCCACTCCAAAGCCGTGGGCGAGCCGCCGTTCATGCTCGGCATCGCTTCGTGGTGTGCGATCAAGGACGCCGTGGCGAGCCTGGGTGATTACAGGCATCAACCGAAAATCGACGCACCGGCGACTCCGGAGCGGGTGTTGTGGGGCTGTGAGCAGATGCGCCAGTTGAAGGTGGCGAAGGCTGTCGAGACTGAAACCGAACTGGCTTCGCTCTAAGACCGAGGTACGCCTATCGCTGGCAAGCCAGCTCCCACAGGATTTATGTGGAATCCAAATTCTGTGGGCACCACAAAACACTGTGGGAGCTGGCTTGCCAGCGATGGCGGACTAACAGACACACAGATGTCGAGGTGAAACATGTACAACTGGATCGACGCCCTCGCCGACCTGCAAAACCGGGGTGAGCCCTGCGTGCTGGTGACCATCATCGAAGAGCTCGGCTCCACGCCGCGCAACGCTGGCTCGAAAATGGTCATCAGCGCGAACCAGGCCTTCGACACCATCGGTGGCGGGCACCTGGAATACAAGGCCATGAAGATCGCCCGCGAGATGCTCGCCAGCGGCAAGCAGGACACCCATCTGGAGCGTTTCAGCCTCGGTGCCAGCCTCGGCCAGTGCTGCGGCGGTGCCACCGTTCTGTTGTTCGAACCGATGGGCCAGGTGCAGGCGCAGATCGCCGTGTTCGGTGCCGGCCACGTCGGCCGCGCCCTGGTGCCGCTGCTGGCCAGCCTGCCTTGCCGGGTGCGCTGGATCGATTCGCGGGAAGAGGAATTCCCCGAGCAGATCCCCCACGGCGTGCGCAAGATCGTCAGCGAAGAGCCGGTGGATGAAATCGATGACCTGCCCGCCGGCAGCTATTGCATCGTGATGACCCACAACCACCAGCTCGACCTGGAACTGACCGCTGCGATCCTCAAGCGCAACGACTTCGCCTATTTCGGCCTGATCGGTTCGAAGACCAAACGCGTGAAGTTCGAACATCGCCTGCGCGACCGCGGTTTCGACAACAGCGTCGTGCAACGCATGCGCTGCCCGATGGGCATCGGCGAAGTCAAAGGCAAGCTGCCTGTGGAAATCGCCATCTCCATCGCCGGCGAAATCATCGCCACCTATAACGCGAACTTCGGCCAGCAGACCTCCAGCGCCGAACCGATTGCCAAACTGCTGCCCGCGTCACGCCGCAGCCAAACCGCAAACTTGAAAGCCTCGAACTGAGAATCTCATGCCTCTGACTCGCAAAGCTTACCGCGCCGCCATCCTGCACAGCATCGCCGACCCAGCCGAAGTCGGTATCGAAGCCTCCTACGAGTATTTCGAAGACGGCTTGCTGGTTGTGGATAACGGCCAGATCAGCGCCCTGGGCCACGCCAGCGAATTGCTGCCGACCCTGCCGGCGGATATCGAGATCACCCACTATCAGGATGCGCTGATCACCCCCGGCTTCATCGACACCCACATCCACCTGCCGCAAACCGGCATGGTCGGCGCCTACGGCGAGCAATTGCTGGACTGGCTCAACACCTACACCTTCCCGTGCGAAAGCCAGTTCGCCGACAAGGCCCACGCCGACCAGGTCGCGGACATCTTCATCAAGGAACTACTGCGCAACGGCACCACCACCGCGCTGGTGTTCGGCAGCGTCCACCCGCAATCGGTGAACTCGTTCTTCGAAGCGGCCGAGCAGCTCGACCTGCGGATGATCGCCGGCAAGGTGATGATGGACCGCAACGCCCCGGACTACCTGACCGATACCGCCGAATCCAGCTACGTTGACAGCAAGGCGCTGATCGAGCGCTGGCACGGCAAGGGTCGCCTGCACTACGCGGTCACCCCACGCTTCGCACCGACCAGCACCCCGGAACAGTTGACCCTGGCCGGCCAGTTGCTGACCGAATACCCGGATCTGTACATGCAGACCCACATCAGCGAAAACCTCAAGGAAATCGAGTGGGTCAAGGAGCTGTTCCCCGAGCGCAAAGGCTACCTGGACGTCTACGACCACTATCAGTTGCTCGGCGAACGCTCGGTGTTCGCCCACGGTGTGCACCTGTGCGATGACGAGTGCGCGCGACTGGCAGAAACCGGTTCGGCCATCTCGTTCTGCCCGACCTCGAACTTCTTCCTCGGCAGCGGCCTGTTCAACCTGCCGATGGCCGAGAAGCACAAACTCAATGTCGGCATCGGCACCGATGTCGGCGGTGGCACCAGTTTCTCGCTGCTGCAAACGCTCAACGAGGCGTACAAGGTGATGCAGCTGCAAGGTGCGCGCCTGAGCCCGTTCAAGTCGCTGTACCTGGCTACCCTCGGCGGCGCCCGTGCGCTGCGTCTGGAAGACAAGATCGGCACCCTGCAACCGGGCACCGACGCCGACTTCCTGGTGCTGGACTACAACGCCACGCCGCTGCTGAGCTATCGCCTGAAGCAGGCCAATAACATTGCCGAGACGTTGTTTGTGTTGATGACGCTGGGGGATGACCGGACGGTGCTGCAGACCTATGCGGCGGGGAACCTGGTGCATCAGCGGTAAGGTTTTCCGGGCATAAAAAAATCCCCCGCAATCGTCAGATTCCGGGGGATTTTTATGCCCTTTGTAGGAGCGAGCTTGCTCGCGATGAATTAGAGAGCGCCACGGGGTGTCAGGTTTTCCGCGTTATCGTTCACGACCATCGCGAGCAAGCTCGCTCCTACAATAATCAGAGCTTGGCGGTCGATCGACCCGGCTTCTTGGTCTGCAGCAAATGCGAGAACACCGCATGCAGGTCATCCGAAGCACTTTCCTCGTCGAGGTTGAGCTTGCTGTCGATGTGATCCATGTGATGCATCATCAGGTTCACCGCCAGCTCAGCGTCGCGCTTCTCGATGGCGTCGATCAACTGGGTGTGCTCATCGTAGGAACAGTGGGAGCGGTTGCCGCTTTCGTACTGGGCGATGATCAGCGACGTCTGGGACACCAGGCTGCGCTGGAAGCTGATCAGCGGGGCGTTTTTCGCCGCTTCAGCCAGTTTCAGGTGGAATTCGCCCGACAGGCGGATGCCGGCACCACGGTCGCCACGGGAGAAGCTGTCGCGTTCGTCGTTGACCATCTGGCGCAATTCGGCGATCTGCTCGGCGGTGGCGTGCTGCACCGCCAGCTCGGTGATCGCGCGCTCGACCAGACGCCGGGCCATGAACACCTGGCGCGCCTCTTCGACACTCGGGCTGGCAACCACGGCGCCGCGATTCGGACGCAACAGCACCACGCCTTCATGGGCCAGGCGCGACAGGGCGCGGCGAATGATGGTGCGGCTGACCCCGAAAATTTCCCCCAGCGCTTCTTCGCTCAACTTGGTGCCGGGCGCCAGACGCTGCTCGAGGATGGCCTCGAAGATATGCGCGTAGACAATATCGTCCTGGGTACCGCTGCGGCTGGCTTTGCCTGCTCGCGGTTGTTTCTTTAGGGGTTGCAACTGTTCGTTCATGGGCACTCGAGTCGGAAGAACTACGGCGAATTGACCGTGACTGTAATACGGCACAGTGGGTCGCTGGCAAGTATCGCGTAAAAAACACTGCGATTGTACACAATGGATGGTGGCAACACGACTGTACGGCTGAATGTTGCCTCGGCTGTATCGCAACGCCTGATTACTTTTGAGTTTAGGCTTTAACGCAGAATCCGCCTTTTGTAATGCAATCCCTGTGGGAGCGAGCTTGCTCGCGATGACGGCGTCACATTCAGCATTCCTGTTGGCTGATCCACCGCTATCGCGAGCAAGCTCGCTCCCACAGGGCTCAGTGTTGCAGCGGACATCTTCATTTGTATAAGGAACACCCCGTCATGAACGACGCCACCCACACGCAAATCCGCCCGCTGGCCGACACCTCGCCCTCGGCCATCGTCGCCGGGTTCATCGCCATGATGACCGGCTACACCAGCTCCCTGGTGCTGATGTTTCAGGCCGGGCAAGCGGCGGGCCTGAGCAGCGGGCAGATTTCTTCGTGGATCTGGGCGATCTCCATCGGCATGGCGGTGTGCTCCATCGGCCTGTCCCTGCGCTATCGCACGCCGATCACCATTGCCTGGTCGACCCCCGGTGCCGCGCTGCTGATCACCAGCCTGGGCGGCGTGAGCTACGGCGAAGCCATTGGCGCCTATATGACCTGCGCGGTGCTGGTGACGATTTGCGGGCTGACCGGCAGCTTCGAACGGCTGGTGAAAAAAATCCCGGCCTCCCTGGCCGCCGCCCTGCTGGCAGGGATCCTGTTCAAGATCGGCAGCGAGATTTTCGTCGCCGCGCAACACCGCACGGCCCTGGTGCTGGGGATGTTCGTCACTTATTTGCTGGTCAAGCGCCTGTCGCCGCGCTATGCGGTGCTGGCAGCCCTGCTGATCGGCACGGCATTGTCAGGCTTCATGGGTCTGCTGGACTTCAGCGGGTTTCACCTGGAGGTCGCCACGCCGGTCTGGACCACACCGCAGTTCTCCCTGGCCGCGACCATCAGCATCGGCATCCCGCTGTTTGTCGTCGCCATGACCTCACAGAACATGCCCGGCATCGCCGTATTGCGCGCCGATGGCTACACCGTGCCAGCCTCGCCGCTGATCACCACCACCGGCATCGCCAGTTTGCTTCTGGCACCCTTCGGCTCACACGGGATCAACCTGGCGGCGATCAGCGCGGCGATCTGCACCGGTCCGCACGCCCATGAAGATCGCAACAAACGCTACACCGCCGCCGTCTGGTGCGGAATTTTCTACGGAATCGCCGGGGTGTTCGGCGCAACGCTCGCGGCATTGTTTGCCGCGCTGCCCAAGGAACTGGTGCTGTCGATTGCCGCACTGGCGCTGTTCGGCTCGATCATCAACGGCTTGAGCATCGCCATGAGCGAAGTGAAGGAACGTGAAGCGGCGCTCATCACCTTCATGGTCACGGCATCGGGGCTGACGCTGTTTTCCATCGGTTCGGCGTTCTGGGGGATTGTCGCGGGGGTGGTGACGCTGCTGATTCTGAACTGTGGGAGCGAGCCTGCTCGCGATGGTCGTCAACGATAACGCTGGCAACCTGACACCCCGCGTCGCTTCAAGGTCCATCGCGAGCAAGCTCGCTCCTACAAAAAAAAGGCAAAAAAAAACGGCGACCCTTGGGTCGCCGTTCTTTTTCAGAACATCAAGCTACCGGATTGATCGGCTTTTCCGGGTACCAGACGTCCAGCAGCGGGCTGACTTCAACGCTGGTCAGCTCGGTGCGGCCCTTGAGCCAGGCTTCAACGGCAGCGCGCTGTTCGGCGCTGACCGAGCCACGCTTCTGCAGGCAAACCAGACCGTAGTCGTCGCCGCCAACATAACCCAGGCCGTTGGCTTCCATGGCTTCTTTGAGGAACGCGTCGAGGAAAGCATCAATGGCTTCATCAGCCAAATCTTCTTTGAAATCCAGGTTCAGTTCGAAACCCAGCTCTTGAAATTCATCGACGCACAGTTTTTTGCGCAGACGCTGGGAACGGTTAGTCGCCATTGGAACAATCCTCTTAAGTAATAACGGGCGGCACTTTAGCAGTTTAAGCCGCCGATTGCCTGACTCTCTGGGCCACCTCGCCTACCGTCGGTAAAAAAATAGCCGATCGGACAGCCCTCGCACGGCACAAGTCGTGACACCTTGGGGCATAATGCCGACACTTTCATGACCATTGAGGGAATTTATCTTCATGCCCTCATCTTATTTCCCCCTCGGCTGTAGGGTTTTATTTCAGATGATCAAGTCTTTGCGTCCATTGCTGTTGGCCGGTTTTCTTCTCCCCCTGGCCCTCCCCGTTTGCGCCGCTCCAATCAATACCGCGTTGTCGCCCAACGTTGAAAAAGCCCTGAAAGCCAGCAAGTTGCAGGACAACGCCCTGTCGCTGGTGATGATCCCGCTCACCGGCCCCGGCACTCCTACGGTGTTCAACGCCGACGTGTCGGTCAACCCGGCGTCGACCATGAAACTGGTCACCACCTACGCAGCCCTGGAAATGCTCGGCCCGAACCACCAGTGGAGAACCGAGTTCTACACCGACGGCACCCTCAGTGGCGGCATCCTCAATGGCAACCTCTACCTCAAGGGTGGCGGCGATCCGAAGCTGAACATGGAAAAACTCTGGCTGCTGATGCGCGACCTGCGTGCCAACGGTGTCACCCAGGTCACCGGTGACCTGGTGCTGGATAAAACCTTCTTCGTGCAACCGCAACTGCCGGAGTTCAATGACGACGGCAACGATGACAACAAGCCGTTCCTGGTCAAACCCGACTCGCTGCTGGTCAACCTCAAGGCGCTGCGCTTCGTTGCGCGCAATGACTCGGGCAAGGTACTGGTCTCGGTGGAACCGCCGATTGCGAGCATCCGCATCGACAACCAGGTCAAGGCCCTCAACTCCAAACAATGCACCGGTGGCGTGCGTTACAACCCGGTGGCGCAAGCCGATGGAACCGTGACCGTTACCGTCGGCGGTCAACTGGGTGAAGGCTGCAGCTCGCAGACTTACCTGTCGCTGCTCGACCACGCGACCTACACCGCTGGCGCCGTGCGCGCGATCTGGAAGGAACTGGGTGGCAGCATCCAGGGCAGGGATGTGCTGGCGCCAACCCCTAAAGACGCCAAGGTGCTGGCCCGTGCGTTCTCGCCGGACCTGGCGGAAATCATCCGCGACATCAACAAGTACAGTAACAACACCATGGCCCAGCAGTTGTTCCTGAGCCTGGGCCAACGTTTCCGCACCGATGCCGATGGTGACGACGCCAAGGCTGCCCAGCGTGTCGTGCGTCAGTGGCTGGCGAAAAAGGGCATCACCGCGCCGCATCTGGTGATGGAGAACGGCTCCGGCCTGTCCCGCTCCGAGCGCGTCAGCGCCCGGGAATTGGCCTCGATGCTCGAAGCGGCGTGGCACAGCCCGTATGCCGCCGAGTACATCAGTTCGATGCCGATTGCCGGCACCGACGGCACCATGCGCAAGCGCCTGAAGACCACGGCGATGCGCGGTGAAGCCCACGTCAAGACCGGCACGCTGAACACCGTACGGGCGATTGCAGGCTTCAGTCGCGACGTCAACGGCAACACCTGGGCGGTGGTGGCGATCCTCAACGACAAGGCCCCGTTCGGCGCCTCGTCGGTGCTCGATCAGGTGCTGCTCGACCTGTACCGCCAACCGAAAGCGCCGCAGACGGCTTCGGTGTTGTAAGGCACAGCTCTGCCCCCCTGTAGGAGCGAGCCTGCTCGCGATGGATTCGAGAGCGCCGCGTACATCCAGTATGTCCGCGTTATCGTTATCGACCATCGCGAGCAGGCTCGCTCCTACAGGGGCAGCGTACAACCCGGGTTAATTCATCTCCTCTTCTACCCGGTCTCGCCCTGCCTGCTTCGCCGCATAAACCCCCGAATCCGCGCGCAACAGCAAGGCATCGGCGCCCTCCCCGGCGCGCCAACTGGCAATCCCGAAACTGGCGGTGACCGTACCGACGCCTTCAATGGGTGAACTGCGCAGGCTGTGCCACAATTGCTGGGCCAGCACATAGGCATGTTCGCCGCCGATATCCGGGCACAACACCATGAACTCTTCGCCGCCCAGGCGGCAGAACACATCGGTGCGACGCAGCCGGTGGCCGATCCGCTCGCACACTGCCTGCAACACCCGATCACCGATGGCGTGGCCATGCAGGTCATTGATGCGTTTGAAATGGTCGATATCGAGCATGATCACCGACAAATCCCCACCGCCACGCTCCACCCGAACCATTTCGGTGCTCAGGCGCTCCTGGAAATAACGTCGGTTATGGATACCGGTCAGGGAATCGGTGACTGACAACGCACGCAACTCTTCTTCCACCCGCTTCATATCGGAAATGTCCGAGATGTAGCCGTGCCAGAGCACGCCGCCACCGGGCAGCTCCTCCGGAGTGGCTTCGCCGCGAACCCAACGCAAACCCCGTAGCGGCAGTTGCACGCGGTACTCCTCGCGCCAGGGGCTGAGGGTTTCGGCCGAAGCGCGGATCGATTCGCGGACACGGGTAGTGTCCTGGGGGTGAATGCGGGTGAAGATCGCTTCGGCATTGAGCAGCAGTACGTCGGGTTCCAGCTCGTAGATATCGCGAATGCCGTCGCTGGCATAGATCACGCTGAAGCGCCCGTCGAATTCCATCTTGAACTGGTAGATGCCACCGGGCACGTGGGCGCTGAGTTTTTTCAACAGCAGGTCCCGCGCCGCGAGCGCTTCATGGACCCGCTTGCGTTCGGTGATGTCGATGCACACCGCCAGGTGCCCGACCCACAGGCCTTGCTCGTCGAGCACCGGCGTGGCGAGCATGTTGACCATCAGATGGCTGCCATCGCCGCGCACCAGGGTCCACTCCCGCGCCTCGTGATCGCCCTCCACGTCGCCTTCGACCAGCATCGCCTGGCAGCTCGGCACCGGCTTGCCATAGCGCGCGCTCAACTCTGCCGAGCGAGCAGCCAGCTCCCGGGGCAGGTGCAGGT
Source organism: Pseudomonas sp. QLc11A (assembly GCF_052112305.1). Classification (NCBI taxonomy): domain Bacteria; kingdom Pseudomonadati; phylum Pseudomonadota; class Gammaproteobacteria; order Pseudomonadales; family Pseudomonadaceae; genus Pseudomonas; species Pseudomonas sp. QLc11A. Next base: position 400,771 of record NZ_JAVAJJ010000003.1, on the reverse strand, counting down.
TCTCCAGGGTCATATGGCCGACCACTTCGGCACTGGTATAGCCGAGCATCTGCTCGGCACCGGCGTTGAACGTGCTGATGACGCCGCGCAGGTCGGTGGCGATGATCGCAACCTGGGTGGCGGCATTGAGCACGCCACGCAACTGACCATGGGTGCCACGCAGCTCCCGTTCCCGATCGCGCAGCTCCTGGGTACGCTGCTCGACCAGTCTCAACGCCCGCTGCCGCTGACTGACCAGCACATAGAGCAAGGCACTGAGCAACAGGCTGAGCAATCCGCCCAACACGACCAGACTGGTCACGGAGGAATGGTTGGCCTGCACGAACGCATCGCTGGGCTGTATATCGACTTGATAGTCATGGTCGGCCATGCGCAACAGGCGCGTGGCCGACAGCTCGCTGACGGCTGGCGGGTTGGGCGACTCGAACAGCACTTCGTGCTGGTCGTCGGTGGACAAATCGAGGATGCGTACCGAGAGATAGTCGCGACTCGCTTCCGGCAGTCCGTCCGCCAGCAATTGGCGCATGCTGATCACGGCCATCACATACCCGTAGGGCTTCGTGGCATTGTGAGCCTGTCCGGTGCGCTGCGTGACCGGCGCGACCAGCAGCACGCCGCGCGCATAGGCCGGCTCGATACTCACCAGATGCATCGGTTGCGACACCGCCATGCCGCCACGCAGATCGGCCCGAGCGAGCGTGGCACGCCGCAGCGGCTGGGCCAGCAAGTCGTAACCGAGGGGAGCGCCGAGTTTGCTTTGCGTCTGGCTATACAGCACCGCCACGTACTCATCGCGCTCGCCGGCCAGTTGCAATTGGCCGTCGGCGTTGAGCTCTCTCAGGGTGAAGCTGTTCACGCCCTCGTCTCGCACCCTTCGCTCGAACGCCGCCCGCTCGTCACGAGTGACCCGCTGGGCGTAGGAATACGCCTGGGTTCGCAGCAACAAAGGTTGGGTGTAGCCGTCGAATTCCGCTCGGGACACTGAACTGGAATTGGCGAAAAACCGGCGCAGGCCGTCGAGGCGCTGCTCCTGATCTTCGAAACGTTCTTCGATACGGCTGTAACGCTCACTGGCCAGCAGTTGGAAGCGTTGCCGCAATTGATGGTGAAACAGATTCAGCGTCGACCACGCCAGCAACCCGGTGAGCACCCCGCCGATCAACAAAACCAGCAACGCGACCAGCCAGGCCGAGGCATCTTCGCTGATAAAACCCAGGATCCTGGGGCGCACGGCGTGCAACGACATAAAACGCAACTCAAAACGCCAGGTGCGGGAAAGCCCTTTGGCCGTGAGTGGAGTTATAGCTATTAGCCACTAATTTGACCAGCACCCTGTAGGAGCGAGCCTGCTCGCGATGGACTCAAGAACACCGCGTGCATTCAGAAAACACGCGTTATCGTTATCGACCATCGCGAGCAGGCTCGCTCCTACACAGCTATTTAGCGTGCCATGATTTTCCAGGCGCGATGGATCTTGGCGTTACGGGCAAAATCCGGATCGAGGGTCTGGGCAGTGATGTCCTCGACCGCATAGCGCTCGCCGAGATTGGCCTCCAGTTCGAACTTGCGGAAGTTGTTGGAGAAGTACAACACACCACCGGGTGCCAGGCGCGCCATGGCCAGGTCGATCAGTTGCACCTGGTCGCGCTGCACGTCGAACACGCCTTCCATACGTTTAGAGTTGGAGAACGTCGGCGGGTCGATGAAGATCAGGTCGTACTCGTCACGACTGGCTTCGAGCCACGCCATCACATCGCCCTGCTCCAGGCGGTTCTTGTCGGAAAAGCCGTTCAGCGACAGGTTGCGACGCGCCCAGTCCAGATAGGTTTTCGACAGATCGACACTGGTGGTGCTGCGCGCGCCGCCCTTGGCCGCATGCACACTGGCCGTTGCGGTGTAGCAGAACAGATTGAGGAAGCGTTTGCCGGCCGCCTCTTTCTGGATACGCATGCGCATCGGCCGATGGTCGAGGAACAGACCGGTGTCGAGGTAGTCGGTGAGGTTCACCAGCAACTTCACGCCGCCTTCATTGACCTCGACAAATTTGCCCTGCGCCGCCTGGCGCTCGTACTGTTTGGTGCCGCTCTGACGCTCGCGGCGCTTGACCACCACGCGGTTCTTGTCGATGTTCAACGCCTGCGGGATGGCGGCCAGGGCATCGAACATGCGGGCCGACGCTTTTTCCGGATCGATGGATTTCGGCGCGGCGTACTCCTGAACATGGACCCAGTCGTGATACAGGTCGATGGCCATGGAATATTCCGGCATGTCGGCATCGTACACGCGGTAGCAGTCGATACCTTCACGCTTGACCCACTTGCCCAGGGCCTTGAGGTTCTTTTGCAGGCGGTTGGCGAACATCTGCCCGCCTTCGCTCAGGCGCGGCTGCTCGACCACCGGAGCCGGTGCCGGCGTCGGTTTGATCGGGTTGCCGTTTTTGTTGAACTTGCGTTCCTGCGGTTCGTTCGGCGCCTGATCGTAGGCGGCTTGCTCACGCTCGACCTGGCGCTGTTCCGGCGTACGACGCTCGCCGGTGACGAACTGATCGGGCAGCACCTTGATCAGCAGCAGCTTGCACGGCAAGGCGCCGTTCCAGAACGAATACTGCTTGTGGCTGCGGATGCCCATGCGCTTGCCCAGGTCCGGCGCGCCGGTGAACACCGCCGCTTCCCAGTTCAGGCAGGCCTGACGCAGGCGTTCGCCGAGGTTCTGGTAGAGGTAGAGCAGGCTCGCCTCGTCGCCCAGACGCTCGCCGTACGGAGGGTTGCAGATCACCAGGCCTTTCTGGTTCTGGTCCGGGCGCGGCTCGAACGTTGCGACCTCACCCTGGTAGATCTTGATCCACTCGCTCAGGCCGGCGCGCTCGACGTTGTTGCGCCCCGGTTGAATCAGGCGCGGATCGGCTTCGTAGCCGCGAATCCACAGCGGTGTCTTGGCCAGGCCGGCCGCGGCACGCTCGGACGCTTCTTCGTGGAGTTTTTTCCACAACGCCGGGACGTGACCGAGCCAGGCAGTGAAGCCCCACTGCTCGCGGCGCAGGTTCGGCGCGATGTCGGCGGCAATCATCGCCGCTTCCACCAGGAACGTACCGACACCGCACATAGGGTCGGCCAGCGCGCCGCCTTCGGCCGCGATACGTGGCCAGCCGGAACGGATCAGGATGGCGGCCGCGAGGTTTTCCTTCAGCGGTGCCGCACCTTGCTGCAGGCGATAGCCGCGCTGGTGCAGGCTGTGGCCGGACAGGTCGAGAGACAGAATGGCTTCGCCACGGTCCAGGCGCAGGTGAATGCGCAGGTCCGGATTGAGCTTGTCGATGGACGGACGGTCGCCTTGCGGGGTGCGCAGTTTGTCGACGATGGCGTCCTTGACCTTCAGCGCGCCGAAGTGGGTGTTGTCGATACCCGAGCCATGGCCGCTGAATTCGACGGCCAGGGTGCCGTCGTTGAGCATGTGGTCTTGCCACTCGATGTCCAGAACGCCGTGGTACAGGTCTTCGGCGTCCTTCATCGGGAAACGCTTGAGCACCAGCAGCACGCGGTTGGCCAGGCGCGACCACAGGCACAGGCGATAAGCGGTTTCCATGGTGGCCATGCCGCGTACGGCAGAGGTGTGCTCCCGCGCTTCCTCAAGGCCAAGCCCGACGGCTTCCTCGATGAGCAGGCCTTCAAGGCCTTTTGGGCAAGTGAGGAAGAGTTCGAAACGATCGGACATGGGAATTCCAGAACCTTTAGCTGAGCGACCGGGCAACGCATTGCCGGTCCGGTTTTCAATCAGGCGCTTTTCTCGAAGAGCGCCCGCGTGGCACGAAGGTGTGCCGTTCCACCCCTGCTGCTCGGGTTAAATGAGCTTAGATGCAAGGACAGATAAAAAAGTTGATGCAATGAAATGTCATAAGTCGACCCTTCGTCGAATAATGCCTCCCGGCAACGGGAGCCATTCTCACTAAAGGATTAAGCCCATCATCCAGCGCAGAGCCGATCATACCGGGGTTTGACTAATAAATACGCTACAAACACTCTGTTACTTATGGCCTTAACACATGAATGGTTACGTCCTTATGACAAAACGATCATTCCCTCGATGTGACGCATTGGTTAGAACTCAACTCAGGTTGGCGCCGCAATGACGCCAACACCTTGGCTCGTCACGCCGGCAACGAGCCCCCAACGGCAGAGTTTTTCTGCCAGACCTCAATAGAGGTCGACGCGATAAATACAGTCAACAAGTGAGGGCAACACCCTATGAGAAGACTTAAGCGTGATCCGTTGGAAAGAGCATTTTTGCGCGGATATCAATATGGCGTTGGTGGCAAATCCCGTGAGCTTTGCCCATTTACTCTACCGTCGGTACGCCAAGCCTGGATCAACGGCTGGCGAGAAGGACGCGGCGACAACTGGGACGGTATGACCGGCACTGCGGGAATCCACAGACTCAACGAACTTCACGCCGTCGGCTAATTACAGGGCACAACACTCCGACACGACAATCTGATTTTGTACTGAATTAACCACGCACGTCCCATCCGGACGGCGGGCTGCGGCCCAGGGGCTCCTTTAAAGGGGCCCTTTTTTATGCCTGCTCCAAACTCAGCGACGATACCCTTGTGGCGAGGGGGCTTGCCCCCGTTGGGCTGCGAAGCGGCCCCGAAACCAATCGACTCGGTGACACAGGTAAAACACAGTGGCCGGAATTGCGGCTGCTTCGCAGCCGAACGGGGGCAAGCCCCCTCGCCACAAAAGCTCGCTAGCGCAAGGCTGCGATGGCGTCTACGGATTCACGAATCAGCGCCGGGCCCTTGTAGATGAAGCCCGAATAGATCTGCACCAGGCTCGCGCCCGCGGTGATTTTCTCGGCGGCGTGCTTGCCTTCGGTAATGCCGCCAGCCGCGATGATCGGCAGGCGACCACCCAGCTCCGATGCCAGCACTTTCACGGTGTGGGTGCTCTTGTCGCGAACCGGGGCGCCGGACAGACCACCGGCCTCGTCGCCATGCTCCATGCCTTCGACGCCGACGCGGCTCAGGGTGGTGTTGGTGGCGATGACCGCATCCATTCCGGTTTCGATCAGCGCTTGTGCAACCTGTGCGGTTTCTTCGTCGCTCATGTCCGGCGCGATCTTGATCGCCAGCGGTACATGCTTGCCATGACGCAAGGCCAGCTCCGCGCGGCGCTCGGCCAGATCAGCCAGCAACTGCTTGAGCGAGTCGCCGAATTGCAGGCTGCGCAGGCCCGGCGTATTCGGCGAACTGACGTTGACCGTCACATAGCTGGCGTGGGCGTACACCTTATCCAGGCAGATCAGGTAATCGTCCACGGCACGCTCGACCGGCGTATCGAAGTTCTTGCCGATGTTGATGCCCAGCACGCCCTTGTATTTGGCCGCCGCCACGCGGGCCAGCAGGTGATCGACGCCGAGGTTGTTGAAGCCCATGCGATTGATGATCGCCTCGGCTTCCGGCAATCGGAACAGGCGAGGCTTGGGGTTGCCCGGCTGCGGACGCGGAGTGATGGTGCCGATTTCGACAAAACCGAAACCCAGCTGGGCGAATCCGTCGATGGCCGCGCCGTTCTTGTCCAGGCCGGCGGCCAGGCCCACGGGATTGGGGAAGTCCAGGCCCATGACGTTCACCGGCACTTTCGCCGGGGCCTTGCACAGCAAACCGTTGAGCCCAAGACGCCCGCCCGCGCCGATCAGGTCCAGGGACAGATCGTGGGAGGTTTCCGGGGAAAGTTTGAACAACAGCTGACGGGCCAGGGTGTACATGGGCGGGTTTGACTCAAGGCTACGAAAAGTGGGGCGATTATAGCCATGTGGAGGGTGGCGGGCGAGAAACTCTGCGATTCAACGTCGCAGACCTGATCCACCACCCGGATCGCCGCTGTCGAGCCGGGTGGTGGCGCATCAGATTACGCCTGCGACTGCGCTGCAGGTTTAGGCTCAGGATCTCTCTGGGAGCAACTCCAGATGAATGGGAAGTAGATGAGCATCATCATCATCCCCAGGGCGGCATTCACGAGTTGCACTTGAGTGTTTTCACCAAGTTCAGTCAACGACAGTTCCAGCAGGAAGCGCACAAGTCCGTAACTTTCGGTATGACGCAGCACGCCGGCGAAGGTCTGGTAAGCCATCCCCCCGACCATGGCCTGTTCGATGTACCAGCGCTCAAGCACCCGCCCGGACCACACGGCGGGGTACGCCACCGGCAATGCCGCCCAGGATGTCGGGCCGGGTCGTTGATCAACCAGTGTGTTTCCCAGATCGATGAACACTTGCAATTTAACCAGCGCCGCTTCTGCAACCGCCCGGGTCTGCACGCCGCCGCTCAGCTCGAATGTATCGCTCGTTGCAATCAGCCCTTCCCAACCGACCGGCAGACAGACCCGTGGGCGCTGCGCCGAAGCCAGATACACAGGGGATTCGCTGACCCGCACATGCAGCACCCGCTCGCTGCAACGAGCATCGGGCAGACCGGTGGCGCGTAGTAATTGAATTTGCACGCCAACCTCCTTTGCGGCCTGACGATTAACGGCCGGCAGGATGAAAGACATGGCGCGATGAATCCTGATGTAAAGCTGATGAACCGGTGATGGCATATGCCTTGCACCCTTCCGGGCACCAGCACCCACGCCAGCGTCGGAATGGGTGCAAAGACAATGGCGTCGTCCCCGACCTGCCCATGCACGGACCCGGGACGACGTTTTTTTTGCAAGGTGAACGCGCGATGAACGAACCGTCAGCCGGCCCTCTGGCTTGGGTCAATGGCAGCGATGCCCCGGAAAAAACCGAAATCAATCTCGGCTTCATGGCCCTGAGCGACTGCGCCTCGGTGGTGGTCGCCGCCACCCAGGGCTTCGCCCAACCCTATGGCTTGACCCTGAACCTCAAGCGCCAATCGTCCTGGGCCAGCCTGCGGGACAAGCTGGTCAGCGGCGAACTCGATGCAGCCCACAGTCTCTACGGTCTGATTTACGCCGTTCACCTGGGCATCGGTGGCGTGGCCGCGACCGACATGGCCGTGTTGATGGGCCTGAATCAAAACGGCCAGAGCATCAATCTGTCCCGCGGCTTGCAGGCGCTTGGGGTGACCAGTCCTGAGGCATTGGATCGGCACGTGCACCAAACTCGCGCAAAACTCACCTTCGCCCAGACGTTTCCTACCGGCACCCACGCCATGTGGTTGTATTACTGGCTGGCCAGCCAGGGCATTCACCCGCTGCTGGATGTCGACAGCGTCGTAGTGCCGCCGCCGCAAATGGTCGCCCACCTGCGGGCCGGGCGTATCGACGGGTTCTGTGTCGGCGAACCCTGGTCCGCCAGCGCCGTGCAGCAGAACCTGGGTTTCACCCTGGCCACGACCCAGGCCCTCTGGCCCGATCACCCGGAAAAGGTCCTCGGCTGCACCCGTGCGTTCGTCGAGCAATATCCCAATACCGCGCGGGTATTGGTGATGGCGATTCTGGAGGCCAGCCGCTTCATCGAACAAAGCAGCGAAAATCGTCGCAGCACCGCGCAATTGCTCAGTGCAGCGCAATACCTGGATGCGCCGCTGGAATGCATCGAGCCGCGCCTGCTGGGCGACTATGTCGATGGCCTGGGCAATCGCTGGCAAGACCCGCACGCCCTGCGCTTGCATGGTGAAGGCGCGGTCAATCTGCCGTACCTGTCCGACGGTATGTGGTTCATGACCCAGTTCCGTCGCTGGGGCTTGTTGCGCGATGACCCGGATTACCTCGCCGTGGCCCGTCAAGTCCATCAACTAGACTTGTATCGTGAAGCGGCCAGCGCTGTAGGTGTCGCGGCACAGGGCAAGGAGATGCGTAGCAGTCAATTGGTCGACGGCAAAATCTGGGACGGTTCGGACCCGGCCGGTTATGCCCGCAGCTTCAAACTGCACGCCATGAGCGACAGCTCCCACCGATCCGCCAGCCGCTGACAGGAGACGACAAACATGCTGCGTATCCTGCTGATCAACGACACCGCGAAAAAAGTCGGACGCCTGAAGGCCGCCCTGACTGAGGCCGGGTTCGAAGTGATCGATGAGTCCGGCCTGACCATCGACTTGCCCGAACGCGTCGAAATGGTGCGTCCGGACGTGATTCTGATCGATACCGAGTCACCCGGCCGCGATGTCATGGAACAAGTGGTGCTGGTCACTCGCGACCAGCCACGACCGATTGTGATGTTCACCGACGAACATGACCCCGATGTGATGCGCCAGGCGATCAAGTCCGGGGTCAGTGCCTACATCGTCGAAGGCATTCACGCACAACGCCTGCAGCCGATTCTCGATGTGGCCATGGCACGCTTCGAAAGCGATCAGGCTTTGCGTGCCCAGTTGCAGGCCCGCGACCAGCAACTGGCCGAGCGCAAGCGCATCGAGCTGGCCAAAGGGCTGCTGATGAAAATGAAGGACTGTAACGAAGAAGAGGCCTACACACTGATGCGCCGCCAGGCGATGAGCCGCCAGCAGAAGCTGATTCAAGTGGCGGAACAGATTATTGCCATGAGTGAGTTGCTTGGCTGAAGTGCTGTGGCGCCTTTGAGGACGCCATCGCGAGCAAGCTCGCTCCCACAGGGGAATGGCGTCGAACACAAATCACCTGTGGGAGCGAGCTTGCTCGCGATGGCAGCGACTCGATTTCGAGTGTTGGCACAGATCTGGCAAAGCAATCACCACAGGTAACCAACGGCGGTTGCCCCACCTACGACAAAGACGTCGCTCACCTCATTTGCCCTTGGCGGATCGGGTGGCGGCGTTTTTTCGTTTTGGCCCCAGAGCACGGGGCCGGTGGAGCGGCCGTAGCGGCGCCCCACCTGCAAGCTCATGACTCCTTTCGAGACTCTTCACAGCTGAGGTGCGCAATGAATTCAAGCTTCTGGAAATCCGGCCATACCCCCACATTGTTCGCAGCCTTCCTCTATTTCGACCTGAGCTTCATGGTCTGGTACCTGCTCGGCCCTCTGGCGGTACAGATCGCCGCCGACCTGCACCTGACGACACAGCAACGCGGGCTGGTGGTTGCCACGCCGATTCTGGCCGGGGCGGTCTTGCGTTTTGTCATGGGGATGCTGGCTGATCGCCTGTCGCCCAAAACCGCCGGTCTGATCGGCCAGGTCATCGTGATCTGCGCGCTGTTCGGCGCCTGGAAGCTCGGCATCCACAGCTACGAGCAAGCACTGCTGCTGGGTCTGTTCCTGGGCATGGCCGGCGCATCCTTTGCCGTTGCCCTGCCCCTGGCCTCGCAGTGGTATCCGCCGCAGCATCAAGGCAAGGCCATGGGCATCGCAGGCGCCGGGAACTCGGGGACGGTATTCGCCGCCTTGATCGCTCCGGTACTGGCGGCGGCGTTTGGCTGGAGCAACGTATTCGGCTTCGCCCTGATTCCGCTGATCCTGACCCTGATCGTCTTTGCCTGGATGGCGAAAAACGCCCCCGAGCGACCAAAAGCCAAATCCATGGCCGACTACTTCAAGGCCCTGGGCGACCGTGACAGCTGGTGGTTCATGTTTTTCTACAGCGTGACGTTCGGCGGCTTCATCGGCCTGGCCAGCGCCCTGCCCGGCTATTTCAACGACCAGTACGGCCTGAGCCCGGTGACGGCCGGTTACTACACAGCGGCCTGCGTGTTCGGCGGTAGCCTGATGCGCCCCTTGGGCGGCGCGCTGGCTGACCGGTTCGGTGGCATTCGGACCTTGTTGGCGATGTACACCGTCGCGGCGATCTGCATCACCGCGGTCGGTTTCAACCTGCCGAATTCCTACGCCGCACTCGCACTTTTCGTCTGCACCATGCTCGGCCTGGGTGCCGGCAATGGCGCGGTATTCCAGTTGGTGCCGCAGCGTTTTCGTCGGGAGATCGGTGTGATGACCGGCCTGATCGGCATGGCCGGCGGCATCGGTGGCTTTGCCCTCGCGGCCGGCATGGGCGCGATCAAACAAAGCACTGGCAGCTATCAACTGGCACTGTGGTTGTTCGCCAGCCTCGGCATTCTGGCCTGGTTCGGCCTGCACGGCGTGAAACGGCGCTGGAGAACCACCTGGGGTTCGGCGGCCGTGACGGCTGCGCGGGTCTGACGCCTCGATGAGCCTGCAACTGAGTTTCGCCGAAGCCAGCGCCATCGGTCCGCGCGAGGAGAATCAGGATGCCCTGCGCCTGGTCACGCCGGCCCCGGCGCTGGCGGCGAGCAAAGGCTACCTGTTCGCCATTGCCGACGGTGTCAGCCAGTGCGCCGATGGCGGCCTGGCGGCCCGTTCGACGCTGCAGGCCCTGGCACTGGATTACTACGCCACGCCGGAAACCTGGAGCGTGGCGCAGGCACTTGATCGCCTGTTGCTGGCGCAAAACCGCTGGTTGCAGGCCAACGGCGGCGGACAACCGCTGCTGACCACCCTCAGTGCGCTGGTCCTGCGTGGCCGGCGTTTTACCCTGGCGCATGTCGGCGATTGCCGGGTGTACCGCTGGCACGCCGACCGATTGCAGCGAATCAGCGAGGATCACGTCTGGGACCAGCCGGGCATGCAGCATGTGCTGAAACGGGCGCTGGGTCTCGATCAACACCTGGTGCTGGATTTTCTCGACGGTGAATTGCGCCCCGATGAAAGTTTCGTCCTGCTCAGCGACGGCATCTGGGCCGTCCTGGGCGATACCGCCATTGCGGCGATCCTGCGTGATCAACCTGACTTGCACAGCGCTGCGCAAACCCTGGTCAATGCCGCACACCTGGCAGGCAGCCAGGACAACGCCAGCGCCTTGCTGGTGCGGGTCGACGCCCTCGGTGAAGCGAGCATTGGCGATGCATTGATGCACTTGCAGCAATGGCCGCTGCCGCCGGCCCTGAAACCGGGCCAGGTGTTCGAGGGCTGGCAGGTCGAAGGGATCGTCGCACAGAGCCAGCAATCGCTGCTTTATCGCGTGCGCGACACTCAGCAACGACCCTGGCTGCTGAAAACCCTGCCGGGGCGCCTGCACGACGATCACCAGGCCGGGCAAGCGTTGCTGTCGGAAGAGTGGTTTCTCAAACGCGTGGCCGGCCGGCATTTTCCTGAAGTACATGCCGCCAGTCAGCGTCAGCATTTGTACTACGTGATGCGCGAATATTCGGGCGCTACCCTGGCGCACCGGCATGAGCAAAACGGGCCGTTGCCGCTGCCCCAGTGGCAAGACATCGCCGAACGCTTGCTGCGAGCGGTCGGCCTGTTGCATCGACGGCAGATTCTGCATCGCGATATCAAACCGGAAAACCTGTTGCTGGGGGACGACGGTGAACTGCGCCTGCTGGATTTCGGCCTCGCCTACTGCCCCGGTCTCTCGCAAGACCTGCCCTGGGCTTTGCCGGGTACACCCAGTTACATCGCGCCGGAAGCCTTTCGTGGCGACGCGCCGACGCCACAGCAGGACCTCTATGCGGTGGGTGTGACCTTGTATTTCCTGCTCACCGGGCACTATCCCTATGGCGAAATCGAAGCGTTCCAGCGCCCCAGGTTTGGTCTCCCGATCAACGCCAGCCGCTACCGGCCCGACCTGCCGGACTGGATCGCCCATCACCTGGAACGCGCCGTGGCGGCGGCCCCCGAACAGCGTTTCGAAACGGCGGAAGAATGGTTGCTGCTGATCGAGCAAGGCGAACGCCGCAGTTTGAGCGTGCGCCCAAAACCCTTGCTGGAGCGTGAGCCGCTGAAAGTCTGGCGGACATTGGCGCTGGTATCGCTGCTGCTCAATCTGGTGCTGCTGGTGGCGGCGCTCCATTAGCGGGCAACGCGCCTTTAATCGGTGCATTCCCTCGCGACCCTGCCCTTGCGAACGGGGAGAACGCCAACAAACACGGGACCTGAGCAACTTGGCACAACCACTGCATTACCCTTTTCAACAGACATAAAGCGCAGGCTTCAACGACGAAGGCTGCACTTCCCGAGAGAACGGGACCAGGACAAAGGCGTCCTCGCTAGGCAACTAGCGGGACGCCTTTTTTTGTTTGCGCAAAATTTGTCGAGCATGGCCTGAACCCTGTTGAGGCAGGCCTGAGCTCCCCGGAGAACCTGATGAAAAAACTAAAACTGGTGATGATCGGCAACGGCATGGCCGGGGTCCGGACCCTGGAAGAACTGCTCAAGCTGAGCACAGAGCTGTACGACATCACGGTCTTCGGCGCCGAACCGCACACCAACTACAACCGCATCCTGTTGTCGCCGGTGCTGGCGGGCGAACAGACCTTCGAGGAGATCGTGCTCAACGATCTGGACTGGTACCTGGACAACAACATCAAACTGCTGCTCAACCGCAAAGTGGTGGAGATCGACCGGGTCAAGCGCCGGGTCATTGCCGAAGACGGCAGTGAAGCCGAATACGATCGCCTGCTGATCGCCACCGGCTCGACGCCTTTCATCCTGCCCATTCCCGGCAACACCCTCGAGGGCGTGATCGGCTACCGCGACATCGCCGATACCCAGGCCATGATCGACACCGCGAAAACCTACCGCCACGCCGTGGTGATCGGCGGCGGCCTGCTCGGCCTGGAGGCCGCCAACGGCCTGATGCTGCGGGGCATGCACGTCACCGTGGTGCATCTGGGCGAATGGCTGCTGGAGCGACAACTGGACAAGACCAGCGGCCAGTTGCTGCAAACCGCCCTGGAGTCTCGCGGCCTGCATTTCCGTCTGTGCGAGCAGACCCAGGCCTTGCACGACGCGGGCAACGGTCGGGTCGGTTCGGTGCAATTCAAGAATGGCGACATCATCCCCGCTGACCTGGTGGTGATGGCCGCCGGCATTCGCCCCAATACCGAACTGGCGGAGAAATCCGGCATTCCGTGCAACCGCGGGATTGTGGTCAACGACACCCTGCAAACCTATGACCCGCGGATCTACGCCATCGGCGAATGCGCCAGTCACCGCGGCATCGCCTATGGCTTGGTGGCGCCGTTGTTCGAACAGGCCAAAGTTTGCGCCAATCACCTCGCTCAACTGGGTTTTGCCACTTACAAGGGGTCGGTGACCTCGACCAAATTGAAAGTCACCGGCATCGATCTGTTCTCCGCCGGCGACTTCATGGGCGGTGAAGGCACCGAGACCATCACCCTCTCGGACCCGATTGGCGGGGTCTACAAGAAACTGGTGATCAAGGACGACGTGCTGGTCGGCGCCTGCCTGTACGGCGATACGGCCGACGGCGGCTGGTACTTCCGGCAGATCCGTGAAAACCACGCCATCGGCGAGATCCGCGATCACTTGATGTTCGGTGAAAATGCGCTTGGCGACGTCGGGCATCAGGGCCAGGACAAAGCCATGAGCATGGCCGATACGGCCGAAGTCTGCGGCTGCAACGGCGTGTGCAAAGGCACCATCGTCAAGGCCATTCAGGAACACGGGCTGTTCAGTGTCGACGAAGTGAAGAAACACACCAAGGCTGCCAGCTCCTGCGGTTCGTGCGCGGGTTTGGTGGAGCAGATCCTGATCAACACCGTGGGCGGCGCCGCCGACGTCAAACCGAAAAGCGAAAAGGCCATCTGCGGCTGCAGCGACCTCAACCACGGGCAAATCCGCCAGGCCATCCGCGAGCAACACTTGCTGACCATCGCCGGCACCCTGAGCTACCTGAACTGGCGTACACCCAACGGCTGCGCCACCTGTCGGCCGGCGCTCAACTACTACCTGATTTCCACCTGGCCGGGGGAAGCCAAGGATGATCCGCAATCGCGCCTGATCAACGAACGCGCCCACGCCAACATTCAGAAAGACGGCACCTACTCGGTAGTCCCGCGGATGTGGGGCGGTGTGACCAATCCTTCGGAACTGCGGCGCATTGCCGACGTTGCCGACAAGTACAACGTGCCGATGGTCAAGGTCACCGGTGGCCAGCGCATCGACTTGCTGGGGATCAAGAAGCAGGACTTGCCAGGCGTCTGGAAAGACCTCGACATGCCCTCCGGCCATGCCTACGGCAAATCCATCCGCACCGTTAAGACCTGCGTCGGCAGCGAGTTCTGCCGCTTTGGCACGCAGAACTCCACACAACTTGGCATTGAACTGGAACATGACCTGTTCAACATGTGGTCGCCACACAAAGTGAAACTGGCTGTCTCCGGTTGCCCGCGCAACTGTTCGGAGGCGGGCATCAAGGACGTCGGCATCATCGGTGTCGATTCCGGCTGGGAGATGTACATCGGCGGCAACGGCGGGATCAAGACCGAAGTCGCGGAATTCTTCGTCAAACTGAAAACCGCCGAAGAAGTCCGCGAATACAACGGCGCATTCCTGCAGCTCTATCGCGAAGAAGCCTTTTACCTCGAACGCACCGTGCACTACCTGCAACGGGTCGGTATGGACCACATCAAGAAAGCCGTGCTGGAAGACCCGGAGCGGCGCAAGGCGCTCAACGATCGCCTGCAGTTCTCCCTGTCATTCGAACAGGACCCGTGGAAGGAACGCCTGGAACAGCCACAACTGAAAAAAGAATTCGACGTCATCCCCGTGAAAAACCTGGAGGTGCTGGCATGAACTGGCTGGATATCTGCGCACTGGATGAAATCAATGCCCTGGGCTCGCGGATCGTTGCCGGCCCTAAAGGTGACATCGCGATTTTTCGTACCAGCGACGATGAAGTGTTCGCCCTCGACGACCGTTGCCCGCACAAGGGCGGACCGCTGTCCCAGGGTTTGATCTACGGCAAACGCGTGGCCTGCCCACTGCACAACTGGCAAATCGACCTGGAAAGCGGCGAAGCCCTGGCCCCGGACGTCGGCTGCGCCCACCACCATCCGGCGCGGGTCGAAAATGGCCGAGTGATGCTGGCCTTGCGGGACGCAGGCTGATGGACCGCCAGATCACCGCGTCCACCTGCTGCTATTGCGGGGTCGGCTGCGGCGTGCTGATCGAGCATGACGGCGAGCGCATCCTCGGCGTCAGCGGCGATCCGGCACACCCGGCCAATTTCGGCAAGTTGTGCAGCAAGGGATCAACCCTGCATTTGACCGGCGACTTGACGGCAAGGGCGCTGTACCCGGAACTGCGCCTGGGCAAAGGCCTGGCGCGCAGCCGCACCGACTGGGATAGCGCGCTTGATCACGCCGCCAGCGTTTTCGCCCAAACCATTGCCGAGCATGGCCCGGACAGCGTGGCGTTCTACATTTCCGGGCAGTTGCTGACCGAGGACTACTACGCCTTCAACAAACTGGCTCGGGCGCTGGTGGGCACCAATAACATCGACAGCAATTCACGGCTGTGCATGTCGTCGGCGGTGGTCGGCTACAAGCGCAGCCTGGGCGCCGACGCCCCGCCATGCAGCTATGAAGACCTGGAATTGAGCGATTGCGTGATGATCGTCGGCAGTAACATGGCCTACGCCCACCCGGTACTGTTTCGCCGACTGGAAGAAGCCAAGTCCCGCCGGCCGCAGATGAAAGTCATCGTCATTGACCCACGCCGGACAGACACCTGCGATCTGGCTGACCTGCACCTGGCGATTTTGCCTGGCACCGATGTCGCCTTGTTCCATGGGATTTTGCATCTGCTGCTGTGGGAAGACTGGATCGACCGTGACTTCATCAAGGACCATACCGAAGGCTTGCCCGAGCTGAAGAAACTGGTGCGCGATTACACGCCGCAGATGGTCTCGCAGCTCTGCGGAATCAGTGTCGGGCAATTGCAGCAATGTGCCGAGTGGATCGGCACGTCACCGTCTTTCCTGTCGCTGTGGTGCATGGGGTTGAACCAGTCCACCGCCGGCAGCGCGAAAAACAGTGCACTGATCAATCTGCACCTGGCCACCGGGCAGATTGGCCGTCCGGGAGCAGGTCCTTTCTCATTGACCGGTCAGCCGAATGCCATGGGCGGGCGGGAAACCGGTAGTCTGTCTAACCTGCTGCCGGGCCATCGTGACGCCGCCAACCCTGAGCACCGTGCCGACGTGGCCGCTTACTGGGGCGTTGATCAACTGCCTGAAAACCCGGGGCTGACTGCCATCGAGTTGTTTGAGCAGGTGGGCAGCGGCAAGATCAAAGCCTTGTGGATCGCCTGCACCAACCCCGCGCAGTCTCTTCCCGATCAGGCGGCCGTGCGCGCGGCACTGGATGCCTGCCCGTTCGTGGTCTTGCAGGAGGCCTTTCGCACCACCGAAACCGCCAGGTTTGCCGACCTGTTGTTGCCCGCCGCCAGTTGGGGCGAAAAGGACGGCACGGTGACCAACTCCGAACGGCGTATTTCCCACGTCCGCCGCGCGATCGTCGCACCAGGTGAAGCGCGTCCGGACTGGACGATCACGGTGGATTTCGCACAGCGCCTGGAGAAACATCTGCGTCCGCAAGCCACTAGCCTGTTTGCCTTTGACACCCCGGCGCAGGTCTTCGACGAATACAAGCAGCTGACACAGGGCCGCGATCTGGATTTGTCCGGGATCAGCCACGAATTGATCGACACCATCGGCCCGCAGCAATGGCCCTTTCCTGCGGGGTCCAGCGCAGGCACCGCCCGCCTCTATCTCGACGGCATTTTCCCGACTTCCAGCGGACGCGCGCAGTTCGTGGCCGACCCGTATCGCGCCGCCAAGGAACAACGGGATGCGCGTTTCCCGCTGACGCTGATCACCGGTCGTCTGCGCGATCAGTGGCACGGTATGAGCCGCACCGGCACCGCCGCGCAGTTGTTCGGCCATGTCAGTGAAGCCGTATTGAGTCTGCACCCGGATGAGCTGCGCAGGCATCGCCTGCAAACGGGCGATTTGATCAGCCTGAAAAGCCGCCGCGGCGCAGTGATCGTGCCGGTCGCCAGTGACGACAGCGTGCGTCCGGGCCAAGCCTTCTTGCCAATGCATTTTGGTGACCGTTTTCTCAAGGGGGGCGTAAACAGCCTCACCCTGCCCGCCTTCGACCCGTTGTCGAAACAACCGGAGCTCAAACACAGCGGCGTGCGCCTGGAACCGGTGCAATTGCCTTGGCACCTTTTCGCGCTGATAGAAGGCGATGTCCAACAACACTTTGAGACGCTACGCCCCCTCTGCGAGACGTTTTCCTACGTCAGCCTCAGCCTGACCGGTCGTGAGCGCCCTGCGCTGCTGATACGTGCTGCCAGCGCCACGGCACCAGATCCGCAACTGCTGCGCGATATCGATCAATGCCTGGGGCTCAACGACGGACCGGTCCTGGCCTACGACGATCCACGACGCTCCATCGGTAAGCGGGTGCGGATCGAGAACGGCCGGATCACCGCGATCCGCCTGGCGGGTGAAACCCTCGCCCGGCACTGGCTGCAAAACCTCTGGCTCGAAGGTCGCGCCGATGAACAGCTACGGCGCTGGCTGCTCGCGCCACTGAGTGCCCCACCGGGCCAGGTTGACGCCGAAGCGATCGGTAACAAAACCCTGTGCAACTGCAAAAACGTCAGCCAAAACGCGGTCTGCGCCGGCATCCGCCGCGGCCTGGACTTGCCGGGGTTGAAACAAGAATTGGGTTGCGGCACGCAATGCGGCTCCTGCGTCCCGGAAATCAAGCGTTTGTTGGCCGCCACCGCGCAGCCGCAAGCCGCCATCTCGTGAGGAAAACACTATGAGCGCAAAAGTCTGGCTGGTGGGTGCAGGTCCCGGTGATCCTGAATTGCTGACCCTCAAAGCCGTTCGGGCGTTGAGAGAGGCGGATGTCGTGCTGATCGACGATCTGGTCAACGACGCGGTGCTGGAGCACTGCCCCGGCGCGCGGATAATTCCTGTGGGTAAGCGCGGTGGCTGTCGTTCAACGCCGCAAGCCTTTATCCATCGCCTGATGTTGCGTTATGCCCGCCAGGGCAAATGCGTGGTGCGCCTCAAGGGTGGCGACCCGTGCATCTTCGGGCGTGGCGGTGAAGAAGCGCAGTGGTTGCGCGAGCGTGGTATCGAGGTTGAGCTGGTCAATGGCATTACCGCCGGCCTGGCGGGCGCGACGCAATGCGATATTCCATTGACCCTGCGCGGCGTGGCACGAGGGGTAACGCTGGTGACCGCCCACACTCAGGATGACAGCAGCCTGAACTGGCAAGCGCTGGCCCAAGGTGGCACGACACTGGTGATCTACATGGGGGTGGCAAAGCTCAGCGAGATCCGTGAGCAACTGCTGGCAGGCGCAATGGCGGCCGATACGCCGGTGGCAATGATTGAAAATGCATCGTTGCCGCATCAACGGGAATGTCGAAGCAACCTGATGGCAATGGAGGAAGATGCCTGTGCCTTCGAGTTGAAAAGCCCGGCAATCCTGGTGATTGGCGCAGTCGCTGCCAACGCCATCTCCTCCTGCGGGAGCGAGCCTGCTCGAGAAGAGGCTCTGTCCATCGACATCAATGTTGGAAGTCAGCGCGCCTGACGCGTCCCTCCTCACCAAATCGCAGACAAAGAAAAGCCCGGCCTGAGCCGGGCTTTTCTCAGAGCTGCGGGCTAATTACTTAGCTTGAGCTTCAACCTGCGCTTCTACGCGACGGTTAACAGCGCGACCAGCTTCAGTTTTGTTGTCAGCAACTGGGCGGGATTCGCCGTAGCCAACGGACTGAACGCGGGACGATTCAACACCGTACTGGTTGGTCAGAACTTGTTTAACGGCGTTTGCACGACGCTCGGACAGTTTCTGGTTGTAAGCGTCAGGACCGACGGAGTCAGTGTGACCTTCAACAGTAGTGCTGGTGGATGGGTACTGCTTCATGAAGTCAGCCAGGTTCTTGATGTCGCCGTAGCTGTTTGGCTTGACTACCGACTTGTCGAAGTCGAACTTCACGTCCAGCTCAACACGAACAACTTCAGCAACTGCCGGGCAGCCGTCAGCGTCAACAGTTACGTTAGCTGGGGTGTCTGGGCACTTGTCAACGTTGTCGCAAACGCCATCGTTGTCGCTGTCAGAGCAAACTTCCGGAGCTGGAACTGGAGCAGCAGCTGGCTTGCTGCCGCCACCGAAGTTCACACCGAGACCGACGCTAGGAGCCCACTCGGTGTTGCCCTGGTCGATGTTGTACTGAGCTTCAACGCCAGCACGGGCGTAGAAGTTGTCGGTGAAGTACAGCTTGGCACCGCCGCCAACGTTGGCGAAGGTGGAACGGTTACGACCGTTCGAGCCGTTCTGGTCGATGCTCTGGTCGGAGAAACCGCCCGAGACGTAAGGACGCAGCATGTCGCCTGGGTTGTTGAAGTGGTACAGAGCGTCCAGAGCGGTGTTCGCGCCCTTAACGTTCTTGCCATCGTTTGCACGGGCATTGTGCACTTCGTCGTAGGCCAGACGCAGTTCAACGTCGTCTGTCAGGAAGTAACCGATCGAACCACCCGGCAGGATGCCGTCGTTCTTGAAGTTACGGTCGCTATCGAAATATTGCTTCTTTGCGTAGCCTTCGATTTCAACTGCGCCTTGGCCCTGTGCCAGAGCGCCGATGGAAGTGGCGGCAATAAGAGAACCAATGGCCAAGCCCAAGGTGTTTTTCAGTTTCATCCGTTAAATCCCCATCTGGTGATTGTGAAGCAGTCCCGCAAACCGGGGGACAACTCGGCGGCAAGTCTAACAGAACTTGCCTACACGTAAGAGATATTTGCGCTGAACTAAGTTTCAGCAATGCCTGCAAATTTCTCACGCAATTTATCTAGAGCGCGTTTGTACCGCATTTTTGTTGCGCTCAAACCCATATGCATGATGTCTGCGATTTCCTGAAACTCCAGTTCTGCGACAAATCGTAGCACCAGAATTTCACGATCAATCGGGTTGACATACACCAACCAGCGATCAAGTCCGCCTTTTTCCTCAGGTTTCGGCGTCTTTTCTTCGGACGCTTCCTCGAGGGGGTCAAGACTCAATGCGTCCATCAAGCGACGCTTTCGCCGTTCCTTGCGATACTGTGTGATGCACTCGTTGTACGTGATGCTATATAGCCATGTCTTGAACTTCGATTTACCCTCGAAGTTCTTCAGGCCATACAGCACCTTCAACATGACCTCCTGACAGACATCGTCTGCATCGCGATCGTTCCCGAGATATCTTGCGCACACATTAAATAATGTTCGCTGGTAACGCCGCATCAGTTCTTCGTAGGCGCGTGTTACGTGAAACAGCTCGGTATGCGAGCGCGCGACCAACTCCTCATCAGAGAGCTCGCGGGGGTCGTAGCGCATGGAGAGCGATTGAGCTTTATTCAAAACAAGTCGGGCCGACAGTCAGGTCAATATCCTCCGCAGCCAGCGTCAGCTGGCATTTGCGGCGGCATACATTAGCAGGGTTTGCCGGGTTAGCGGCTACTCACATGCTGCTCGAGGAGGATCCGATTGGAAAGAGAGACTAGCTCACCCTCATCGGTCAGCAATGTGGTTTTAACCGTGCCGATCTCTTCGATCTGGCCTTCGACCTCGCCAACACGCACTTGTTGCCCAACCTGGTACAGCTCACGCACGTAGATTCCCGCAAGAATCTGGCCGGCAATTTCCCGGCTTCCCAACCCCATGGCCAGCGCTACCGCCAGACCAACGGTAATCAGCACAATCACGATCACGTGGTTCAGCAGGTCGGTCTTGACCTCCAACTGGCTGATCGCCACCGAAATACTGATGATGATCACCAGGCCCTGGGCAATTCGTCCAAGCCCTGAAGCATAGTCCAGACCCACGCCTTCTGCCGCTCCGCGCACCAGCCCGTTGGCCAGTTGCGCCAGCAAGACACCTACCAGCAACACCAGCGCCGCGCCGAATACCTTCGGCAAATACAGCGCAAGCATATCCAGCGTAGCTGATACTCGCTCAAGTCCAAGGGATTCTGCGGCAGAAACCAGAAAAATAAGCAGAACGAACCAATAGACGATCTTGCCGATCAGGGTCGAAATGGGAACCTGCAGGCCGGCGCGGGACATCAGCTTGGTCAGGCCAGTGCCGCCCATCAAGCGGTCCAGGCCCAGTTTGGCGAGCAATTTGGAAAGCAAGGTGTCCAGCAGTTTGGCCACGACAAAACCCAACAGCAGCACAACCAGTGCGCCGAACAGGTTTGGAATGAAGTTCGCAACCTTGGTCCACAACGCAGTCATTGCAGTGACGAGGCTCTGTGTCCAGAGATCAAGTTCCATATTCAATCAGCCTTATCAGCAGTGCGGGCAGCAGGTTTACGGAGACGGGAAACCGGCGAGACATGGGCCGATCCGTTATTCAGGGCAATCATCAGTGCGGGCAACCAGCGCCCCAGCAAGCTGAACAAATCACCGGCGCCGACCTGGCGGTTGGCGGTTTTCAGCACACGCCCCAGACACGCATCGTCGTCCCGGGTGGACGGTGAGGCGTTGAGCATGTCGCGCAAAGACTGTTCAAACGGATCGTGCATACGCACCTCTCGTGATGTCTGTGGGAGACGCGGTCAGTTTTGGTCGGGTCACATGCTTTCCCTCAGACCCAGCGCAAACGCCGGAATAACCACCATTGCCCCAGCGCCACCGAGGCCATCATCAGGCAGGCGATCAGAAAGCCATAAGGGCTGGCAGAGAATGGAATGCCACCGACGTTGATCCCCAAAAGCCCGGCCAGAAAACTCATCGGCAAAAAGATCCCGGTGATGATCCCGAAGCGATACATCGTGCGGTTCATGCGCACGCTCAAGCGACGGTCTTCAGCCTCCAGGACCAGCCCCACCCGCTCCCGGGTCAGTTCCAGCTCCTCGAGGTAGCGGGTCAGGCTGTTGTTCAATTCGTTCCAGTAATCAGCGTCGTCCTCAACGAACCAGGGCAACTTGATTCGCGTCAATTGCCCGAAAATATCCCGCTGCGGAGCAAGAAAGCGCTTCAACGCTGCCGCCCGCCGACGAATCTGCAAAACCGCCCCGTGTTCAGGCGTATACCGTTCGTCGGCATCCAGCTTTTCCTCTTCCTCATCGACCACTTCCGAGAGACAGCTGACCAGATCCTGCACCTTGTTGGTGAGGTACTGCGCCATGCACAGGATGAGTTCGGACGCGGTTTTCGGCCCCTTGCCCTCGGACAGTTGCACCAGCAACTCGTCAGTGGCACGCAACGGACGCAAACGCAGGGAAATGACACGCTGGGCAGAACCGAAGATCCGCACCGACACCATGTCTTCCGGTTCGGCACCGGGGTTCAGATTGACCCCGCGCAGAAACAGCAGCAGTTCGCTGTCCGAAAGCTGTAAAAGTCGCGGACGGGTGTTTTCTTCGAGTAACAGGTCACAGCTGAATTCGCTCAGACCGCTGGATTTGCGTAGCCAGGTCCGGGTTTGCGGATGACTGCGATCCCAGTGCAACCACAGGCTTTCATGGGCCTGCAACTGCAAGTCGTCAAGTTCAGTCCGGGCAATCGAACGCGCACCGCCTCTACCGTCCAGCACCAGGGCATGCACCAGCCCCCATTGCGCGTTTTCTTCCTCGAACATCCGCACTCCTCTGGTCTGCAGCCGTTTTTATTCAGGCATTTTCAGCGGGCTGGGCGAGATGATCACGCCGTTGTTGTCCGCATAGATGTAATGGCCCGGATGGAAGGTCACGCCGGCGAAGGTCACGGCAACGTTGAGATCGCCGATACCGCGCTTGTCGGTTTTCATCGGGTGGCTGGCCAGCGCCTGAACCCCCAGATCGGTTTGCGCGATGACGTCGACGTCACGGATGCAACCATAGATCACCAAGCCTTCCCAGCCGTTTTTCGCGGCTTTCTCGGCGATCATATCGCCCAGCAACGCACGGCGCAGGGAGCCGCCACCATCAACGACCAGGACCTTGCCATTACCTTTGAGCTCGGCTTGCTCCTTGACCAGCGAGTTGTCTTCGAAGCACTTGATGGTCACGATTTCGCCACCGAAGGAATCACGGCCGCCGAAATTGCTGAACATCGGTTCCAGCACCTGCACCAGCTCCGGATAGGCGTCGCACAGGTCAGGCGTGAGGTAATGGTTCATCGAGAAACTCCTGTTAAAGAGGAAGACAGCACGAACATCAGTGATGACTCAATCACGCAAAGTGACTGGAACAGCTCAATGCGTCATATCTTAGCCGCAAGCCGACCGGAGCGAAATGCCCTTGTTAGAGCATCAGGCTCAAACCGCCGCGGCCAAATCCCCTTGTTCACCCAACAAGGGTGTCTGCTGATCCGCCAGCCAGCGGGTCACCAATGGCCAGACTTCGGCCTGGGCAGGTTTGCTGACGAGCATTTCAACGTGACCGAAATTGTCGCTGAACCCCTGATCACGACCCAGATTGATAAATTGCTTGTGCTCGGAACCGAACTGCTCGAACAGTTTGCGGCACGCCCACGCAGGATCCTGATGATCACCCGCTGCACTCACGGCGAGCACCGGCAACCTGACCTCGGCCAAACCGGCCCACCAGTCTTTATCGGCATCGCCAAAGCGCCCGAACAGGCCGAACCAACGCATGCTTTCCAGGGCCAGGCCGATAGGCTCGTCCTCCGGGCCGCGTTTGAGCCTTGCTCCGGACAACTGGGCAAAACGCTTGAGAATGAAGCGACTGCTCCACTCCACCGGCGGAATCTTCAATGGCCAGTAGGTGCGGCTGACTTGTGTACCGAAAAAAGCCGCCGAGGCCACCACCGGCTCACCGATGTACTCGCCACCCAGCGCTGCGGCCAGTGTAGTACCGCCCAGCGAGTGACCGATCCAGTGCGGCACCTGCCCGCTCTGTTCACGCACGAACGCGCCGATGGCCGGCAGGTCATAGCGTGCGTAGTCGGCGACCCGGTTCTTGCGGTAGTCGTGGTTACGCTGGGACAGGCCATGGCCGCGCATTTCCGGAATCCAGACGTCGAACCCCAGGCGCGCCAGATAGGCGCCCAACCCCAGGCCCTTGGGAGAAAACCAGAACCGGCGATTGGAAAAGCTGCCGTGCAGCAGGATCACCGGCACGCCACGGGATGACGGCTCATCGGCCATGCCAAGGCGTGTCACAGCCAGTTCGACAGTGAAGTCGGGGCTGTTACCGGGTTTCAAGCGATACACATCTTCGCTCAGATCACCGCGCCGTTCGGCGCTGATCAGGGCGACAGGAAATAGGTTGCTGCTGCTTTGCATAATCTCTTGCACAAAAAAGGGCGGCATCCGGAGGAGCCCGCCCTGCTTGAATCTCTAAAACGTCCGCTCACTGACACTGCATCACCCCTGTAGGAGCGAGCTTGCTCGCGAAAAACTTCAGGACACCGCGTTTATCCAGGATAAACGCGTGATCGTTGACGTCCATCGCGAGCAGGCTCGCTCCTACAAAGGCATGTGAGCGGCCCGTTCACATGGGGTCAAGCCTGCGCCTGACCCTCTGCCAGGAAGAACCAGGTTTCCAGTACGGAGTCCGGGTTCAACGAAACGCTTTCAATGCCCTGCTCCATCAGCCACTTGGCCAGGTCCGGGTGGTCCGAAGGACCCTGACCGCAGATGCCGATGTACTTGCCGGCCTTGTTGCAGGCGGCAATGGCGTTGGCCAGCAGCTTCTTGACCGCCGGATTACGCTCGTCGAACAGGTGCGCGATGATACCGGAATCGCGGTCCAGGCCCAGGGTCAGCTGAGTCAGGTCGTTGGAACCGATGGAGAAACCGTCGAAGAACTCGAGGAATTCTTCGGCCAGGATGGCGTTGGACGGCAGTTCGCACATCATGATCACGCGCAGGCCGTTTTCGCCACGGGCCAGACCGTTTTCCGCCAGCAGATCCACCACCTGGCTCGCTTCACCCAGGGTACGAACGAACGGCACCATGATTTCGACGTTGGTCAGGCCCATCTCGTTGCGCACGCGCTTGAGGGCGCGGCATTCGAGTTCGAAGCAGTCGCGGAACGATTCGCTGATGTAACGCGAAGCACCGCGGAAGCCCAGCATCGGGTTCTCTTCTTCCGGCTCGTACAGCTTGCCGCCGATCAGGTTGGCGTATTCGTTGGACTTGAAGTCCGACAGACGCACGATGACCTTCTTCGGCCAGAACGCAGCCGCCAGGGTGCTGATGCCTTCGACCAGTTTCTCGACGTAGAAACCGACCGGGTCGTTGTAACCGGCGATGCGCTTGTCGACGCTTTCCTTGATGTCCAGCGGCAGACCGTCGTAGTTCAGCAGTGCTTTAGGGTGCACGCCGATCATGCGGTTGATGATGAACTCCAGGCGGGCCAGGCCCACGCCGGCGTTCGGCAGTTGGGCGAAGTCGAAGGCGCGGTCCGGGTTGCCGACGTTCATCATGATCTTGAACGGCAGCTCAGGCATGGCATCCACGGAGTTCTTCTTGATGTCGAAGCCCAGTTCGCCTTCGAAGATGAAACCGGTGTCGCCTTCAGCGCAGGAAACGGTCACGCCCTGGCCGTCTTTCAACAGCTGGGTAGCGTTGCCGCAACCGACTACCGCTGGAATACCCAGCTCACGGGCGATGATCGCCGCGTGGCAAGTACGGCCGCCACGGTTGGTGACGATGGCACTGGCGCGCTTCATGACCGGTTCCCAGTCCGGGTCGGTCATGTCGGACACCAGTACGTCGCCTGGCTGGACCTTGTCCATCTCGGACACGTCCTTGATGATGCGGACCTTGCCGGCGCCGATACGCTGGCCGATGGCGCGACCTTCAACCAGCACGGTACCGGTTTCTTTCAACAGGTAACGTTCCATGACGTTGGCCTGGGTGCGGCTCTTCACGGTTTCCGGACGGGCCTGCACGATGTACAGCTTGCCGTCGTCACCGTCCTTGGCCCACTCGATGTCCATCGGGCACTGGTAGTGCTTCTCGATGATCATCGCCTGCTTGGCCAGTTCGCTGACTTCAGCGTCGGTCAGGCAGAAGCGTGCGCGCTCGGCCTTGTCCACGTCGACGGTCTTGACCGAACGACCGGCCTTGGCCTCGTCGCCGTAGATCATCTTGATGGCCTTGCTGCCCAGGTTGCGGCGTAGGATGGCCGGACGACCGGCCGCCAGCGTGCCCTTGTGGACGTAGAACTCATCCGGGTTCACCGCACCTTGAACGACGGTTTCACCCAGACCGTAAGCGCCGGTGATGAACACCACGTCACGGAAGCCCGATTCGGTATCGAGGGTGAACATCACGCCGGCAGTGCCGGTTTCGGAACGGACCATGCGTTGCACGCCGGCCGACAGGGCAACCAGCTTGTGGTCGAAGCCCTGGTGCACGCGGTAGGAAATGGCACGGTCGTTGAACAGCGAGGCGAACACCTCTTTGGCGGCGCGAATGACGTTTTCGACACCACGGATGTTCAGGAAGGTTTCCTGCTGACCGGCGAAGGAAGCGTCCGGCAGGTCTTCGGCGGTAGCGGAAGAGCGCACGGCCACGGCCATGTCAGGGTTGCCGGCGGACAGCGTGGCGAACGCGGTACGAATTTCGGCATTCAGTTTTTCAGGGAACTCGGCTTCCATGATCCATTGACGGATCTGGGCACCGGTCTTGGCCAGGGCATTCACGTCATCGACGTCCAGTGCATCGAGTGCGTCGTGAATCTGCTTGTTCAGGCCGCTCAGCTCCAGGAAATCACGATAAGCCTGAGCGGTCGTGGCGAAGCCGCCGGGCACCGATACACCGGCACCTGCAAGGTTGCTGATCATCTCGCCCAGGGATGCGTTCTTGCCCCCCACATGCTCAACATCGTGTTTGCCGAGCTTATCGAGGGAAACTACGTACTCTACCAAGGTGATCTCTCCACTAACTGTGTTGGAAAAGCTCAGAAACCGGCTGCTTAAGTGAGCATTTGCCGGCTATATGGCCTGGACCTGGAAAATAAGTGAGAATGCGGGCCATTGGCGGCCGGCAAATCGCGCCTATCATATCCAAGAATGATCATTAGCTTAAGGCCCAAGGTGCAAATGAAACGATCTGCTTTCTTTATCTCCGATGGTACCGGCATTACCGCCGAAACCCTGGGTCAAAGCCTTCTGGCGCAGTTCGAAAACATTACCTTCAGCAAAGTCACGCGGCCGTACATCGACAACGTGGACAAAGCGCGGGCCATGGTACAACAAATCAACAAAGCCGCCGAAACCGACGGTTTCCGTCCAATTATCTTCGACACCATCGTCAATCAGGACATTCGTGAGATTCTCGCAACCTCGAATGGTTTCATGATCGACATTTTCTCGACGTTCCTGGCACCGCTTGAGCAGGAGCTGACCGAGCATTCTTCCTACACCGTCGGCAAGTCCCACTCCATCGGCGCCAACACCAATTACATGGAGCGTATCGAGGCCGTTAACTTCGCCCTCGACAACGACGACGGCGCCCGCACGCACTATTACGACAAGGCCGACCTGATACTAGTGGGCGTGTCGCGATGTGGTAAGACGCCGACGTGCCTGTATATGGCGATGCAGTTCGGTATCCGCGCAGCCAACTACCCGCTGACCGAAGACGACATGGAGCGCCTGCAACTGCCAAACGCCCTGCGCGCCCACCAGCACAAGCTGTTCGGCCTGACCATCGACCCGGACCGCCTCACCGCGATTCGCAACGAGCGCAAGCCCAACAGCCGCTATTCGAGCTACGCCCAGTGCGAGTTCGAGGTGCGCGAGGTCGAGAACCTGTTCCGTCGCGAAAACATTCCGCACATCAACTCCACGCATTTCTCCGTGGAAGAAATCTCCGCGAAGATTCTCGTGGAGAAAGGTGTGGAGCGGCGTTTCAAGTAAATCTCCCGGGCCTGTTCCGGCCCTATCGCGAGCAGGCTCGCTCCCACAGGTTTTGGTTTGGATGCAAAACTTGCCAACACCAGAAAACCTGTGGGAGCGGGCTTGCCCGCGATAGCGCTGTATCAGCCAACTCCCATTTTGGATGTGCCGGCCTCTTCGTCGGATCGCCGCCCGGAGCAAGCCCGCTCCCACAGGGTCTTGTGTTGAGTTTCAGATAGGGTTTAGAACGAATCCCCCGGCACCCGCACAAAACCTTCCATCAATACCCGCGCACTGCGGCTCATGATCGCCTTGTTCACGGTCCATTCACCATTGACCAGGCTGGCCTCGGCGCCGACGCGCAGGGTGCCGGACGGGTGTCCGAAGCGCACCGCGTTGCGTTCGATACCGCCTGCCGCGAGGTTCACCAGGGTGCCGGAAATCGCTGCAGCCGTACCGATCGCCACGGCCGCCGTACCCATCATCGCGTGGTGCAACTTGCCCATGGATAACGCACGCACCAGCAGGTCGACATCGCCTGCGGCAATCGCCTTGCCGCTGGACGCCACGTAGTCCGCCGGCTTGGCCACGAAGGCGACTTTCGGCGTGTGCTGACGCTTGGCCGCTTCGTCGATGTTGGCAATCAGGCCCATGCGCAATGCGCCGTAGGCACGGATGGTTTCGAACATCAGCAAGGCTTTCGGGTCGCCATTGATCGCGCCCTGCAACTCGGTGCCCTTGTAGCCGATGTCTTCGGCATTGACGAAAATCGTCGGGATGCCGGCATTGATCATGGTCGCCTTGAAGGTGCCGACACCGGGCACTTCCAGGTCATCGACCAGGTTGCCGGTGGGGAACATCGAACCGCCGCCGCCCTCTTCTTCCGCTGCCGGATCGAGGAACTCGATCTGCACTTCGGCCGCCGGGAAGGTCACGCCGTCGAGTTCGAAATCGCCGGTCTCCTGCACCTCACCATTGGTGATCGGCACATGGGCGATGATGGTCTTGCCAATGTTGGCCTGCCACACGCGAACCACGGCTACGCCGTTATGCGGGATACGGCTGGCGTCCACCAGGCCGTTGCTGACCGCGAACGAACCGACCGCCGCCGACAGGTTGCCGCAGTTGCCGCTCCAGTCAACGAAGGGCTTGTCGATGGACACCTGACCGAACAGGTAATCGACGTCGTGATCGGCCTTGGTGCTTTTCGACAGGATCACGGTTTTGCTGGTGCTGGAGGTCGCGCCGCCCATGCCGTCGATTTGTTTGTCGTACGGGTCGGGGCTGCCGATCACGCGCAGCAGCAACGCGTCGCGGGCCGGGCCTGGGACCTGTGCGGCTTCAGGCAGGTCCTTGAGACTGAAGAACACGCCTTTGCTGGTGCCGCCGCGCATGTAAGTGGCGGGTATCCTTATTTGCTTTGGAAACGTAGCTGCGTGAGCCATGGTGCTCGTTACTCCTGATCTGAAAGCAGACACGGGACTTGAAGTCCCGTGCCTGTATTGCGTGCGTTAAACGGCAACCGCCGACTCTTCGAGGAAGTCCTGGGCGAAGCGTTGCAGCACGCCGCCGGCCTCGTAGATCGACACTTCTTCGGCGGTGTCGAGGCGGCAGGTCACCGGCACATCGACGCGCTCACCGTTCTTGCGATGGATCACCAGCGTCAGCTCGGCGCGCGGCGTACGATCGCCGATCACATCGTAGGTTTCGCTGCCGTCGATGGCCAGGGTGTGCCGGTTGGTGCCCGGCTTGAATTCCAGCGGTAACACGCCCATGCCCACCAGGTTGGTGCGGTGAATGCGCTCGAAACCTTCGGCGGCAATCGCCTCCACACCCGCCAGACGCACGCCCTTGGCCGCCCAGTCGCGGGACGAACCCTGACCGTAGTCGGCACCGGCGATGATGATCAGCGGCTGCTTGCGATCCATGTAGGTTTCGATGGCTTCCCACATGCGCATCACTTTGCCTTCCGGCTCGACACGGGCCAGCGAACCCTGCTTGACCTTGCCGTTTTCCTGAACCATTTCGTTGAACAGTTTCGGGTTGGCGAAGGTGGCGCGCTGCGCCGTCAGGTGGTCGCCGCGGTGAGTCGCGTAAGAGTTGAAGTCCTCTTCCGGCAGGCCCATTTTCGCCAGGTATTCGCCGGCGGCGCTGTCCATCATGATCGCGTTGGATGGCGACAGGTGATCGGTGGTGATGTTGTCCGGGAGCACCGCCAGCGGACGCATGCCCTTGAGCGGACGAGCACCGGCCAACGCGCCTTCCCAGTACGGCGGACGGCGGATGTAGGTGCTCATTTCGCGCCACTCGTACAGCGGCGCGACTTTCGGGCCGGTGTCTTCGTGGATGGCGAACATCGGGATGTACACCTGGCGGAACTGCTCCGGTTTCACCGACGCCTTGACCACCGCGTCGATCTCTTCGTCGCTCGGCCAGATGTCTTTCAGGCGGATTTCCTTGCCATCGACCACACCCAGCACGTCTTTTTCGATGTCGAAACGGATGGTGCCGGCAATCGCATACGCAACCACCAAGGGCGGCGATGCGAGGAACGCTTGCTTGGCGTACGGATGAATCCGGCCGTCGAAGTTACGGTTACCGGACAACACCGCCGTGGCGTACAGGTCGCGGTCGATGATCTCTTGCTGGATCACCGGGTCCAGTGCGCCGGACATGCCGTTGCAGGTGGTGCAGGCGAAGGCCACGACGCCGAAGCCGAGCTTGTCCAGTTCTTCGGTCAGGCCGGCTTCATCGAGGTACAGCGCCACGGTCTTCGAACCCGGTGCCAGGGACGACTTGACCCAAGGCTTGCGGGTCAGGCCGAGCTTGTTGGCGTTGCGCGCCAGCAGGCCGGCGGCGATCACGTTGCGCGGGTTGCTGGTGTTGGTGCAGCTGGTGATGGCGGCGATGATCACCGCGCCGTCCGGCATTTGCCCCGGCACATCGTCCCACTGACCGGAGATGCCTTTAGCCGCCAGATCCGAAACCGCCACACGGGCGTGCGGGTTGCTCGGGCCGGCCATGTTGCGCACGACCGAGGACAGATCGAACGTCAGGCCGCGCTCGTACTGCGCGCCTTTGAGGCTGTCAGCCCACAGGCCGACCTGCCTGGCGTAGTTCTCGACCAGTTGCACCTGCTCGTCTTCACGGCCGGTGAGCTTGAGGTAGTCGATGGTCTGCTGGTCGATGTAGAACATAGCCGCGGTGGCGCCGTATTCCGGGGCCATGTTGGAAATGGTTGCGCGGTCGCCGAGGGTCAGCGCGGACGCGCCTTCGCCGAAGAACTCCAGCCACGCGCCAACGACTTTTTGCTTGCGCAGAAACTCGGTCAGCGCCAGCACCATGTCGGTGGCAGTGATGCCCGGTTGCAGCTTGCCAGTCAGTTCGACGCCAACGCTTTCCGGCAGACGCATCCAGGATGCGCGGCCGAGCATCACGCTTTCGGCTTCGAGACCACCGACACCGATGGCGATCACGCCCAACGCATCGACGTGCGGGGTGTGGCTGTCGGTACCGACGCAGGTATCAGGGAAGGCCACGCCGTCGCGCACCTGGATCACCGGAGACATTTTCTCCAGGTTGATCTGGTGCATGATGCCGTTGCCCGGCGGGATCACGTCGACGTTCTTGAACGCCTTCTTGGTCCAGTTGATGAAGTGGAAACGGTCTTCGTTGCGACGGTCTTCGATGGCGCGGTTCTTCTCGAACGCGTCCGGATCGAAGCCACCGCGTTCGACGGCCAGGGAGTGGTCGACGATCAGTTGGGTCGGCACCACCGGGTTGACTTGCGCCGGGTCACCGCCTTGCAGGGCGATGGCGTCACGCAGGCCGGCGAGGTCGACCAGCGCGGTCTGGCCGAGAATGTCGTGGCACACCACGCGGGCCGGGAACCACGGGAAATCGAGGTCGCGCTTGCGCTCGATGAATTGCTTCAGGGATTCGGTGAGCGTGGCCGGGTCGCAGCGACGCACAAGGTTTTCCGCCAGCACACGGGAGGTGTACGGCAGGGTGTCGTAGGCGCCAGGCTGGATCGCCTCGACCGCTGCGCGGACATCGAAGTAATCCAGGTGGCTGCCAGGCAGCGGTTTACGGAATTGTGTGTTCATCGTCAGGACTCGGTCACGGTAGTTACAAAAGGTGGGGCTTGGCACCAGACTTGAAGTTCACACCATCCACTGTGGGAGCGAGCTTGCTCGCGATGACTGAGTCACATCCAACATACATGTCGACTGACCCACCGCTATCGCGGGCAAGCCCGCTCCCACAGGGATTTCGGTGAACTTCAATATCAGTGCTTAGCCTCCACCATTCAGCGCTGTTCGATTGGCACGAACTTGCGCTGTTCAACGCCGGTGTATTCGGCGCTTGGACGGATGATGCGGTTGTTGGCGCGTTGTTCGTACACGTGTGCAGCCCAGCCGGTCAGGCGCGAGCAGACGAAAATCGGTGTGAACAACTTGGTCGGGATGCCCATGAAGTGGTACGCCGAGGCATGGTAGAAGTCGGCGTTCGGGAACAGCTTCTTCTGCTCCCACATGGTCTTGTCGATGGCTTCGGAGACCGGGAACAACACCTTGTCACCCACTTCGTCGGCGAGTTTTTTCGACCAGCCCTTGATCACCTCGTTGCGCGGATCGTTGTCCTTATAGATCGCGTGGCCGAAGCCCATGATCTTGTCCTTGCGCTCGAGCATGCCGAGGGTGCCCTTGATCGCGTCTTCCGGCGACGAGAAACGCTCGATCATTTCCATCGCCGCTTCGTTGGCGCCGCCGTGCAGCGGGCCGCGCAACGAGCCGATGGCCGCAGTGATGCACGAATAGAGGTCGGACAGGGTCGATGCGCAAACACGGGCGGTGAAGGTCGACGCGTTGAACTCGTGCTCCGCGTAGAGGATCAGCGAAACGTTCATCACCTTGACGTGCAGCTCGCTTGGTTTCTTGCCGTGCAGCAGGTGCAGGAAGTGGCCGCCGATGGACTGCTCGTCGCTGACACAATCGATGCGCTTGCCTTCGTGGCTGAAGCGATACCAGTAAGTCATGATTGCCGGGAATGCAGCCAGCAGGCGGTCAGTCTTGTCGTGTTGCTCGGAGAAATTGTTCTCCGGCTCGAGGTTGCCCAGGAACGAGCAGCCCGTGCGCATCACGTCCATCGGGTGGGCGTCGGCGGGGATGCGCTCGAGCACTTCCTTGAGCGCTTGCGGCAGGTCACGCAGCTTGCTCAGCTTGGCGATGTAGGCGTTCAGTTGCGCCTTGCTCGGCAGTTCGCCGTACAGCAGCAGGTAGGCGACTTCTTCGAACTGTGCGTCAGCCGCCAGTTCACGTACGTCATAACCACGATAGGTCAGACCGGCACCCGACTGGCCCACGGTGGACAGTGCGGTTTGCCCGGCTACCTGGCCACGGAGCCCGGCGCCACTGAGTACTTTTGCTTCGGCCATTGCTGTCTCCAGTTTTCTTGAATTTTTTAGGGGAAACTCATTGCTCTTCTGTGGGAGCGAGCCTGCTCGCGATGGTGGACGGCACACCGCGGGGTATCAGGCTTCCCGCGTCATCGCTGACGTCTATCGCGAGCAGGCTCGCTCCCACAGGTACAGGGTGTTCGTTACTTCTTCGCGGCAAACAACGCATCGAGCTTCTGCTCGAAGGTGTGGTAGTCGATGCGATCGTAAAGCTCCATGCGAGTCTGCATGGTGTCGATGACATTCGCCTGCGTGCCATCGCGGCGCAGTGCTGTGTAGACGTTTTCCGCGGCCTTGTTCATGGCGCGGAAGGCCGACAGCGGGTACAGCACCAGCGACACGTCGACAGCGGCGAGTTGCTCGGTGGTGTACAGCGGGGTCGCGCCGAATTCGGTGATGTTGGCCAGGATCGGCGCTTTCACGCGGCTGGCGAACAGCTTGT
Source organism: Pseudomonas sp. QLc11A (assembly GCF_052112305.1). Classification (NCBI taxonomy): domain Bacteria; kingdom Pseudomonadati; phylum Pseudomonadota; class Gammaproteobacteria; order Pseudomonadales; family Pseudomonadaceae; genus Pseudomonas; species Pseudomonas sp. QLc11A. The sequence goes on along the minus strand of NZ_JAVAJJ010000003.1, from coordinate 367,310 downwards.
ACATCTCAAGTTCGGTGATGGCTTCCGGGAAAATCATGTCGGCGCCGGCTTCGATGCAGGCAGCGGCGCGATCCAGGGCAGACTCCAGGCCTTCCACCGCCAGGGCGTCGGTACGGGCCATGATCACGAAGCTGTCATCGGTACGGGCATCGACGGCAGCCTTGATGCGGTCGACCATTTCCTGCTGGGTCACGATCTCTTTATTAGGACGGTGGCCGCAGCGTTTGGCGCCGACCTGGTCTTCGATATGAATCGCCGCCGCGCCAAACTTGATCATCGACTTGACGGTACGAGCGACGTTGAACGCCGAGGAACCGAAACCGGTGTCCACGTCCACCAGCAATGGCAGATCGCAGACGTCGGTGATACGGCGCACGTCGGTCAGCACGTCATCCAGGCCGGTGATGCCCAGGTCAGGCAAGCCGAGGGAGCCGGCAGCCACCCCGCCACCCGACAGGTAGATCGCCTTGAAACCGGCGCGCTTGGCCAGCAGCGCGTGATTGGCGTTGATTGCGCCGACCACTTGCAGTGGATGTTCGCTGGCGACCGCATCGCGGAAACGCTGACCTGGTGTGCTCTTGTTCGAACTCATGACTCACCTCGTTTGGCTGTCGGGTTGACGCCGTCCTGGTAATGACGGGCGATATTGCGTTTGGAGGCGCCGATGTGACGGCGCATCAACAACTCGGCCAGCTCACCGTCACGGTCGGCGATGGCATCGAGAATGCGGTGGTGCTCGGCGAACGCCTGGTGCGGGCGATTGGGCGTGGTGGAAAACTGGATGCGGTACATGCGCACCAATTGATAGAGCTCGCCGCAGAGCATTTGGGTCAGCGTGCGGTTGCCGCTGCCCTGGATGATTCGGTAATGGAAGTCGAAATCGCCTTCCTGCTGGTAGTAGCCGCGACCTGCCTGGAATGCCTCATCACGCTCATGGGTTTCCAGCACCCGACGCAGCTCGTCGATTTCTTCGAGGCTCATGCGCTCGGCGGCCAGGCGACATGCCATGCCTTCCAGGGATTCGCGGATTTCGTACAGTTCAAGCAGCTCGGCATGATTGAGCGACACCACCCGCGCCCCGACATGCGGCACGCGTACCAGCAGGCGCTGGCCTTCCAGGCGATGGATGGCCTCACGCAGCGGGCCACGGCTGATGCCGTAGGTACGCGCCAGCTCCGGTTCGGAGATTTTGCTGCCCGGCGCGATCTCGCCTTTGACGATAGCCGCCTGAATGCGGCGGAAGACGTTCTCGGAAAGTGTCTCCGTATCGTCTTGCGTAGAAACCGGGGGATCGAGTTGATCCAGCATATTGTCGACACCTTGTGAGCCAATGCCGCAAAAACTAACGAATACCGGGAGCGCAGTCAAAGGTTAAATCGATATTGTCGACAATCTTCTGATAACCGGTTGCACCATAACGAAGCAACCCGCTGGTTTATAGCCACCGGCCAGCGCTGGCGCCGTCAAACCACCGTGCTAGAATGCCGCCGCATTTGTTTGTCACATCTGCACTGCCTGTCATATAAACCTGCCAGGCATACGAGGGAGCTTGCGCAGCGATGCCAGGGCCTTGAATCAAGTCGGACCGCTGCGCACCAGGATTTATGAGACTCAAGCCCTTCCCTGCTTTCCTTTACTTTCTTTGCCTGCCCGGGTTCGCATTGGCCGGGGAAAAGACCGTGTACGGCCTCAATGAGTACGCATCGCTCAATGGCATCGACCTGGAAGTGGCGGCTAAACTCGACACCGGGGCGAAAACCGCTTCCTTGAGTGCACGGGACATCAAACGCTTCAAACGCAACGGCGAATCCTGGGTGCGGTTTTACCTGGCCATCGACGCCGCCCATTCGCATCCGATCGAACGCCCGCTGGCCCGTGTCAGCAAGATCAAGCGCCGGGCCGGCGACTACGACCCCGAGGAAGGCAAGAAGTACACCGCCCGCCCCGTGATCGAACTGGACATCTGCATGGGCTCGGCCCTGCGCAGCATCGAAGTGAACCTGACCGACCGTAGCGCGTTCCAATACCCGCTCCTGATTGGCTCCGAAGCGCTCAAGCGTTTCGATGCCCTGGTTGACCCCAGCCTTAAATATGCTGCCGGCAAACCCGCCTGCACCACCGACGCTCATACCGCCGAGTAATTCAAATGCGCTCTCTTACCCTTCATCTGAAACTGCTGATCGCCATCCTGGTGGTGCTGGGCATTTCAGTTACGGCCTATCAGATCTTCGTGCTGGGCATCCCGGTGACCGAAGACGCCACTGACGACCTGTGGAACATCGACGCCAAGGTCGAGTTCGTCGCCAGCGCCAAGGATCCGGTCAAGATCCAGATGTTCGTGCCACCGCTGAGCCGCGACTTCGTCAGCCTCAACGAGAGCTTCATCTCCAATAACTACGGCGTGGCCGTGAACCGGGTCGACGGCAACCGCAAGGTCACCTGGTCGGCACGCCGGGCCAAAGGCAATCAGACGCTGTATTACCGCCTGGTGCTGACCAAGCGTTATTCCGGCGAGAAGGCCAAGATCAAAGGCCCGACCTTTCGCGACAGCATCACCATCGAAGGCCCGGAAAAAATCGCCGCCGAAGCCCTGCTCGCACCGATTCGCCAGCACTCGGCCGACGTCGAAACCTTCGTCGGCGAAGCCATCAAGCGGGTCAACAACCTCAACGACGACAACGTGAAACTGTTGCTGGCCGGTGATCCATCCACCGCGCACAAAGCGAAAATCGTCGAGCTGCTGCTGTCCATCGCCCACGTGCCGATCGAGAAGGTCCACACCATTCGCCTGGTGGCGGACCAGCCGCAGATACCGGAACTGTGGCTGCGCAGTTTCAATGGCACCGACTGGCTGTACTTCAACCCGGAAACCGGTGAGCAAGGGTTGCCGACCGACCGCCTGCTGTGGTGGACCGGCGACGAAAACCTGATCACCGTCGACGGCGGCAAGAAGGCCAATGTGACCTTCAGCCTGAACAACAGCGAAATGAACGCCATCCGCCTGGCCAAGCTGACCGACGAAAACACCGACGCCAACTTCCTCGAGTACTCGTTGTATGGCCTGCCGCTGCAAACCCAGCAGACCTTCATGATCATGGTGATGATCCCGATCGGCGTGCTGGTGATCCTGATTCTGCGCAACCTGATCGGCATCCAGACCCTGGGCACCTTCACCCCGGTGCTGATCGCCCTGGCCTTTCGCGAAACCCAGCTCGGCTTCGGTATCGTGCTGTTTACCATCATCACGGCGTTGGGGCTGTCGCTGCGCTCCTATCTCGAACACCTGAAACTGCAGATGCTGCCGCGGCTGTCGGTGGTACTGACCTTCGTGGTGGTGCTGATCGCGGCGATCAGCCTGTTCAGCCACAAACTCGGCCTGGAGCGCGGCTTGTCGGTGGCGCTGTTCCCGATGGTGATCCTGACCATGACCATCGAACGCCTGTCGATCACCTGGGAAGAGCGCGGCGGTGGCCATGCCATGAAAGTGGCCATCGGCACGCTGTTCGCCGCGTCCCTGGCGCACCTGATCATGAGCGTGCCGGAACTGGTGTACTTCGTGTTCACTTTCCCGGCGATTCTGCTGATCCTGGTGGCCTTCATGCTGGCCATGGGTCGTTATCGCGGCTATCGCCTGACCGAACTGGTGCGTTTCAAGGCCTTCCTGAAAAAGGCTGACGCCTGATGTTCGGCTTCTGGAAGACCTGGAAAGCCCTGGAAGCCCGGGGCATCATGGGGATCAATCGGCGCAACGCAGACTATGTGCTCAAGTACAACAAGCGCAGCCTGTACCCGATCGTCGATGACAAGATCATCACCAAGGAACGCGCCATCGCCGCTGGCATCCATGTGCCCGAGCTCTATGGCGTGATTTCCACCGAGAAGGAAATCGACAATCTCGAAGAGATCATCGGCGCACGCAATGACTTCGTGATCAAACCGGCCCAGGGCGCTGGCGGCGATGGCATTCTGGTCATCGCCGACCGCTTCGAAGGACGCTATCGCACGGTGTCCGGCCGGATCATCAGCCATGAAGAAATCGAGCACCAGGTTTCCAGCATCCTGACCGGCCTGTACTCCCTGGGCGGTCACCGCGACCGGGCGCTGATCGAGTACCGCGTGATTCCGGACCAGATCTTCAAGAGCATCAGCTACGAAGGCGTGCCGGACATCCGCATCATTGTCTTGATGGGTTACCCGGTGATGGCCATGTTGCGCCTGCCGACGCGCCAGTCCAACGGCAAGGCCAACCTGCACCAGGGCGCCATCGGCGTCGGCGTGGACCTGGCCACCGGCCTGACCCTGCGCGGCACCTGGCTTAACAACATCATCAACAAACACCCGGACACCACCAACGCGGTGGATGGCGTGCAACTGCCCTACTGGGACGGTTTCATGAAACTCGCCGCTGGCTGTTATGAGTTGTGCGGGCTGGGCTACATCGGTGTCGACATGGTCCTGGACCAGGAAAAAGGCCCGCTGATCCTTGAGCTCAACGCCCGGCCGGGGCTGAATATCCAGATTGCCAATGACTGCGGGCTGACGTTGCGTACTCATGCGGTGGAAGCACGACTGGAAGACCTGAAGGCTCGTGGCGCGACCGAAACGGTCGAAGAGCGCGTGGCGTTTGTGCAGGAGATGTTTGGGCATATTCCTGCGGTCGAGGGTTGATCCCTGTGGCGAGGGGGCTTGCCCCCGTTCGGCGGCGCAGCCGTCGCAAACCAGGCTGACTCGGTCTACCTGATAAACCAGGGGGCCGCTGCGCAGCCCAACGGGGGCAAGCCCCCTCGCCACAGGTTTCCCGCAGCCGCTCGTAACCTGCCAATCCCCGACATCTCCCTCTAGGAGCAATTCCCCGAGGGGACTACAATCGCCACCCCGCCTCAATGGCTGATCTCCCCCGCCCATGTTGACCTGCTCCGTACACCCACTGCCCTATCGCGCCAACCCCGCCCACTACTTCGCGGCGATTCGCCATGCCCCCGGCGCCGTGCTGCTCGACAGCGGCCGCCCCAGCGCCGACCGCGGCCGCTATGACCTGCTCAGCGCCTGGCCGCTGGAACAACTGACGGTATCGCCCGACGAAAGTGGCGAGGCTTTCCTGCAACGCCTGCGCGATAACCTGACACGCCTGGGCGAAGCCTCTTTGCCGGCACCTTATGAGTTGCCTTTTGCCGGTGGGTTGATCGGCTACCTGAGTTACGACTTCGGCCGACATCTGGAGCGCCTGCCGAGCCAGGCCTGTGACGACCTGCATCTGCCCGACGCGCGTTTCGGCCTGTACGGCTGGGCATTGGTCAGCGATCACCTGGCGCTGACCAGCCAGTTGGTGTTCCACCCGACCCTGCCCGACAGCGAGCGTCAGCGCCTGATCGGGCTGTTCAGCCAACCGGCACCTGAAGCGATCGCGCCCTTCAAACTGCTCACCCCGATGACCGCCGACTTGAGCGCTGATGAGTATCAACAGGCCATCGAGCGCATCCAGCAGTACATTCAGGCCGGTGACTGTTACCAGGTCAATTTCGCCCAACGGTTTCGCGCGCCCTGCCAAGGTGATTCGTGGGCCGCCTATTGCGCCTTGCGTGAAGCGTGCCCGACGCCTTTTTCCGGATTCCAGAGCTTGCCTGACGGCGATGCCGTACTCAGCCTGTCGCCGGAACGCTTCGTCAAAGTCAGCCAGCGCCATGTCGAAACCCGCCCGATCAAGGGCACTCGGCCTCGGGGCCTGACGCCTGAGCAAGATGCCGCGAATGCCGCCGAACTGCTGGCCAGCCCCAAGGATCGCGCGGAAAACCTGATGATCGTCGACCTGCTGCGCAACGATCTCGGCCGGACCTGCCGCATCGGCTCGGTCCGGGTGCCGGAGTTGTTCAGCCTGGAAAGTTACCCGAACGTGCATCACCTGGTGAGCAGCGTCACCGGTGAACTGGCGGATGATCGAGACGCTCTGGACCTGATCGCCGGCAGCTTCCCCGGCGGTTCGATCACCGGCGCGCCAAAGATTCGCGCGATGCAGATCATCGACGAACTGGAACCGACCCGACGCGGCCTGTATTGCGGTTCGTTGTTGTACCTGGACGTGCGCGGCGAGATGGACAGCTCCATCGCCATCCGCAGTTTGCTGGTCAAGGACGGGCAGGTGTGTTGCTGGGGCGGCGGCGGGATAGTCGCGGATTCGGAGTGGCAGGCTGAGTATCAGGAGTCGATCACCAAGGTGAAGGTGCTGCTCGATACCCTGCAAAACCTTTAAACGCATCGCGGGCAAGCCACGCTCCCACAGGTTTTGTGTCTAACCACAATTGTGCGATCAACACAAAACCTGTGGGAGCGTGGCTTGCCCGCGATGAGGCCCTGTCAGACGACTACAGACTCAAGGCCCGGCTGGAGGCTTTGATGAACTCCTGCTTCAAGTCTTCAAACGTGTGCACCGCCGGGAACTGCGGGAACTCGGCGATCACGTTATCCGGCGCATGGAACAGGATCCCGGCATCGGCCTCGCCCAGCATTGTGGTGTCGTTGTAGGAATCCCCCGCCGCGATCACCCGGTAGTAAAGGCTCTTGAAGGCCAGGACCGACTGGCGCTTTGGATCTTTCTGACGCAGTTGATAGCCCGTGACTCGCCCGCTGTCGTCGGTAATCAGACGATGGCAGAGCAAGGTCGGGAAGCCCAGTTGGCGCATCAACGGCTGGGAGAACTCATAGAAGGTGTCCGACAGGATCACCACCTGGAAGCGCTCGCGCAGCCAGTCGACGAACTCGATGGCGCCGTCCAGTGGCTTGAGCGTAGCGATCACTTCCTGAATGTCGGAAAGCTTCAGGCCGTGCTCGTCAAGAATCCGCAGGCGTTGCTTCATCAGCACGTCGTAATCGGGAATGTCCCGGGTGGTGGCCCTGAGGGATTCGATCCCGGTTTTTTCGGCGAAGGCGATCCAGATTTCCGGGACCAGCACACCTTCAAGATCCAGACAGGCAATTTCCACAAGACACTCCCATTTGTATTGATTATTGAGTCGAGCGAGCAAAAAGATTGCCGAACTCTAGCGACTCGGGCCTGCCTGCGCAACGCAGAGGATGCCCCGGCCCATGCAGCTTTTTGTTACCATCGGCCCTATATAGAGCGCCCAGCGCCACCGACCTGTAGGAAGCCGCCCTGATGAGCCCAACGTTCGACGTCGTGGAACTCGCCACGACCTATGCCAACAAATCCGCCCAGGACATCCTGAAACTCGCGTTTGCCGAGTTCGGCGATGACCTGTGGATATCTTTCAGCGGCGCCGAGGACGTGGTGCTGGTGGACATGGCCTGGAAGCTGAACAAGAACGTCAAGGTGTTCAGCCTCGACACCGGCCGGTTGCACCCCGAGACCTACCGCTTCATCGATCAGGTACGCGAGCACTACAAGATCGACATCGAGCTGGTGTCGCCGGACTACACGAAACTCGAACCCTTCGTGAAGGAAAAAGGCCTGTTCAGCTTCTACAAGGACGGCCATGGCGAATGCTGCGGCATCCGCAAGATTGAACCGCTGCGCCGCAAGCTGTCCGGCGTGAAAGCCTGGGCCACCGGCCAGCGTCGCGACCAGAGCCCCGGCACCCGCAGCGCCGTCGCGGTGATGGAAATCGACACCGCGTTCTCCACCGCGGAACGCACCCTGTACAAGTTCAACCCGCTGGCGCAAATGACCAGCGAAGAGATCTGGGGCTACATCCGCATGCTGGAGCTGCCGTACAACAGCCTGCACGAACGCGGTTTCATCAGCATCGGCTGCGAACCCTGCACCCGCCCGGTACTGCCGAACCAGCATGAGCGTGAAGGGCGTTGGTGGTGGGAAGAAGCGACGCAGAAGGAATGCGGGTTGCACGCGGGGAATATCATCAGCAAGTCCAAAGCGTAAGCCCACTGTAGGAGCGAGCCTGCTCGCGATGAACCCGAGAACGCAGCGGGGTATCAGGCACCCCGCGTTATCGTTGACGACCATCGCGAGCAGGCTCGCTCCTACAGTGTTATCTGCAGCTTAAAAAATGTGTACACAGGATTGTCACCATAGGTGCCATTTGTGTGTGCACTTTTAGTTTTTGCGCCCCAAAAAGTTACATTCCTGCCTCCGCCGTGAGCCGCCACGCCCTCCTGAATCCCCCATTCAAAATAAATACCTGTTCAAACGGTCAATTTATATTGTCAATTTTTCAATAACTTGGCGAAAAGCCATAACAAAACGAAATGAAAAGCGCCGTTCATAGAACGCTCGACTGGCATGGATCTAGCTTAAGTGCATACATGTTTTGTATACAATCACCTCAAAACATACACACACTTTAGATCCGCAAGCCTGAAGCGCCCTATCCCGTACAGGCTGCAGATGCCCCGTAACCAAGGATATTCGCCACCCGCGACGAAGATTTGTCGAGCCAAGGCTCATGCACAGTCATCGCGGCGTCGAGCATCAGGAGCCTGCCGGAATGCGTACCAGTCTCTCCAGTAACAATATCGCTCTGGATCTACCCTCCCCCCATTCCACCCACACCGCCGACAATCAGGCGCATGACTCCCCCGTGGTGCTCAGTCCTCGACTGCACAACAAGGACCTGGCACCGACCAAGGCCGAAGGCCGACGCTGGGGCCGCTACAGCATCTTTGCCCTGTGGACCAATGACGTTCACAACATTGCCAACTACTCCTTTGCCATCGGCCTGTATGCCCTGGGCCTGGGCGGCTGGCAGATCCTGTTGTCCCTGGGGATTGGTGCGGCGCTGGTTTACTTCTTCATGAACCTGTCCGGCTACATGGGCCAGAAAACCGGGGTGCCGTTTCCGGTCATCAGCCGGATCAGTTTCGGTATTCATGGGGCGCAGATTCCCGCGTTGATCCGCGCCGTGATCGCCATCGCCTGGTTCGGTATTCAGACGTACCTCGCGTCCGTCGTCTTTCGTGTGCTGTTGACGGCGATCCATCCCGGGTTCGCCGACTACGACCACGACTCGATCCTCGGCCTGTCGACCCTGGGCTGGGTATGTTTCGTCGCGATCTGGTTCGTGCAACTGGCGATCCTGGCCTATGGCATGGAGATGGTGCGGCGCTACGAAGCGTTTGCCGGCCCGGTGATTCTGCTGACCGTTGCCGCCCTCGCCGCGTGGATGTACTTGCAGGCCAACGCGACCATTGCCTGGTCGATCCGTGAGCCGCTGACCGGTGGTGAGATGTGGCGCAACATCTTTGCCGGTGGCGCATTGTGGCTGGCGATCTACGGTACCTTGATCCTCAATTTCTGCGACTTCGCCCGCTCTTCTCCGTGCCGCAAGACCATCAAGGTCGGAAATTTCTGGGGCTTGCCGGTGAATATCCTGGTGTTTGCCGGCATCACTGTCCTGCTGTGCGGCGCGCAGTTTCAGATCAACGGCCGGATCATCGAAAGCCCGACCGAAATCATCGCCTCGATCCCCAACAGCTTCTTCCTGGTACTCGGTTGCCTGGCGTTCCTCATCGTCACCGTGGCGGTGAACATCATGGCCAACTTCGTCGCCCCGGCGTTCGTCCTAAGCAACCTGGCGCCGAAGTACCTGACGTTCCGTCGCGCCGGACTGATCAGCGCGACCATCGCCGTGCTGATCCTGCCGTGGAACCTCTACAACAGCCCGCTGGTGATCGTGTATTTCCTGTCCGGCCTCGGTGCCCTGCTCGGCCCGTTGTACGGCGTGATCATGGTCGACTACTGGCTGATTCGAAAAGGCCAGGTCAACGTGCCGCAGTTGTACAGCGAAGACCCCAACGGCCCTTATTACTACAGCCGCGGGGTTAATTTGCGCGCCGTGGCGGCGTTCATTCCCGCAGCGTTGATCGCCATCGTCCTGGCCCTGGTGCCGGGTTTCCACAGCGTGTCGCCGTTCTCCTGGCTGATTGGTGCCGGCATCGCCGGAATGCTCTACCTGATCATCGCCAAGCGCCAGCCGCACTACGCCGACGTCAGCGGTGAAGCCATCGCGGTCGAAAACGTCAGCCATTGACTCCATGGCGGCCCGGCAATGTCGGGCCGCAGAACCATCCGCAATAAGGACTCCCCATGCGTATTCTCGTGGTCAACGTCAACACCACCGAATCCATCACCCAGGCCATCGCCCGCTCGGCGCAGGCCGTGGCCTCCCCCGGCACGGAAATCGTCGGCCTCACCCCGCACTTCGGCGCCGACTCCATCGAAGGCAATTTCGAAAGTTACCTGGCGGCCATCGCGGTCATGGACCGGGTGATGTCCTACGACCAGCCATTCGACGCGGTAATCCAGGCCGGCTACGGCGAGCACGGCCGCGAAGGCTTGCAGGAACTGCTCAACGTACCGGTGGTGGACATCACCGATGCCGCCGCCAGCACGGCGATGTTTCTCGGTCACGCCTATTCCGTGGTCACCACCCTCGATCGCACCGTGCCGCTGATCGAAGACCGCCTCAAGCTCTCGGGCCTGTGGGACCGTTGCGCCTCGGTACGGGCCAGTGGCCTGGCGGTGCTGGAACTGGAGCACGAACCGCAACGCGCACTGGAAGCCATCGTGCACCAGGCCGAACTGGCGGTGACCCAGGACAAGGCCGAAGTGATTTGCCTCGGTTGTGGCGGCATGGCCGGGCTGGACGAGCAGATTCGCCGGCGTACCGGGGTACCGGTGGTGGATGGGGTGACGGCGGCGGTGACCATTGCCGAATCGCTGGTGCGGTTGGGACTGTCGACCTCGAAGGTGCGGACCTATGCGACGCCGCGGCCGAAAAACATCATCGGCTGGCCGGCGCGGTTTGCCCGGTAGACCGCGTTATCGCTCATCGCGGGCAAGCCACGCTCCCACAGGTTCTGTGTCGTATCGCGGTGGTGAGAACGACGCAATACCTGTCGGAGCGTGGCTTGCCCGCGATGGCCACGCCTCGATCCCGAGCCTTGCTCAAACCGCACTAAACCTCTGCCCCAACCCCCGCTCGGCAAACTGCTCGATGACGAAATCGACAAACGCCCGGGTCTTGCCAGGCAGCAGTTTATGTTCGGCGTAATAGATGGAGGTGTAGCCGTCGTCGATGTACCAGTCCGGCAACACCCGCTGCAACCTGCCCGCTTCCAGGTATCCCGAGGCGAACGGCATACTCACCAGCGCAATGCCCAGACCTTGTGCGGCGGCGACGCAGGCGGCCTCGGAGTCGCTCATGGTCATCCGCGCCTTGAGCGTCAACGGGCTGTGTTGCTGATTGCGGTGGGTCAACTGCCAGGAGCGCACGCGACCGGTTTGCGGCGAGCGGATCAGAATCCCGTCGTGGTGCTTGAGGTCGTCCGGCTCGGTGATTGACGCATGTATCGCCAGGTAATCCGGCGAAGCCACCAATACCCGATGCGCCGGACTCAGCTTGCGCGCGACTACGCCCTGGGGTAATTCGAAGCCGCCGCCGATTGCCGCGTCGAACCCCTGCCCGATCAGATCGACCTGGCGGTTGTCGAAGTGCCAGTCCGGGTTGATCGCCGGGAATCGCCGCAGAAACTCGCCGAGCATCGGCACTATGTACAGGCAACCGAATACCGTCCCCATGCTGACCTTCAATGTACCCGCTGGCTGCCCACCGGCGCTGGCGAGGTTGGCCACGGCATTCTGGATGGTGTGCAGGCTGGTGCTGACTTCGCCGAGAAACAACTGACCGGCCTCGGTCAGCGTCAGGCTGCGCGTGCTGCGCTGAAACAATCTGACGCCCAGGCGCGCCTCAAGCTTGGCAACGCTCTTGCCCACCGCCGCCGGCGTCAGGCTCAAGCGTCGCGCCGCTTCGGCAAAGCTGCCGACCTCGGCGCTGCGCACAAAGCATTCGATACTGCTGAAGGTTTCCATAGACGCCACTATAAACTTTTGGTTTACACAGACTATCGCAATTATGGCCTACACAGCTCGTAATCCTGAATCGATACTAGCCTCCATCAACCGGGACACCTCGCCTCGGAACTTGGAGATCGACATGACTACTCAGAACCTCAGCGGCAAAGTGGCATTGATTCAAGGTGGTTCCCGCGGTATCGGTGCAGCCATCGTCAAGCGCCTGGCCGCTGAAGGCGCGACCGTTGCCTTCACGTATGTCAGCTCGACAGCCAAAGCTGAAGAGTTGCAACACAGCATCACCGCTACAGGCGGCAAAGCCCTGGCCATCAAGGCCGACAGCGCCGACGCCGACGCGATCCGCGGCGCCGTGTCCGCCACGGTGGAAGCCTTCGGTCGCCTGGATATCCTGGTCAACAATGCAGGCGTGCTGGCCGTCGCACCGCTGGCCGAGTTCAAACTCGAAGACTTCGACCAGACCCTGGCCATCAACGTACGCAGCGTGTTCATCGCCACCCAGGCCGCAGCCAGGCACATGACCGAAGGCGGTCGCATCATCAACATCGGCAGCACCAACGCCGACCGCATGCCCTTTGCCGGTGGCGGCCCGTACGCCATGAGCAAGTCGGCACTGGTCGGCCTGACCAAAGGCCTGGCCCGTGACCTCGGCCCGCAAGGCATCACCGTCAATAACGTGCAGCCGGGTCCCGTCGACACCGACATGAACCCGGCCGAGGGTGACTTTGCGGAGAGCCTGATCCCGTTGATGGCCGTGGGCCGGTACGGCAAGGCTGAAGAGATCGCCAGCTTCGTCGCCTACCTCGTCAGCCCGGAAGCGGGTTACATCACCGGGGCCAGCCTGACCATCGACGGTGGCTTCGGGGCCTGATGCATATCTGTCAACTGCAATAACTGTGGGAGCGAGCCTGCTCGCGAAGAGGGAGTATCAGACACGTTGATGTTGTCTGAAACACCGCTTTCGCGAGCAGGCTCGCTCCCACATTTGCCAGAGTCATCCCGTCTTTTCAGCTAGGCCCACTCAAGCGCAGGCAAACCAAAGGCGTCCGGCTCGAACGCCTTCAACGTACGAAGAATGCCATCGGCGTGTGCGTATCGGGCGTCGGCCATTGCCGCATCCGGAATCGCAATCGCCGTCATCCCCGCCGCTTTCGCCGCGGTGACACCAAAGGGCGAATCCTCGAACACCAGGCAATCCTCGGGCGCGACGCCCAGACGCCGCGCCGCCGTCAGGAAAATATCCGGCGCCGGTTTGGCTGCCCCCACCTCGGGGTCATCGGCGGTGACGATGAAGTCGAACAAGGTGAACCAGTCGCGGTGCAGGGTGGTTTTCTGACCAAACGACTGGCTCGATGAACTGGTACCCACGGCAATGGGAATGTTGTTGGCCTTCAGATGCCGTACCAGTTCCTGTGCGCCAGGCATCGCCTGCGCTGTAGGAAAGCGCTCGCGCATCAGCGGCTCGCGGATCACCAGAAACTCTTCGGCGGTAATCGGCAGGTCGAGCGCTTCAACCACATAGCGCGCCAGATCCCCTGCGCCCCGGCCAATGATGTTCTGCTTGATGCTCCAGTCGAACGTTCGGCCATAACGCGCGGCGATGATGGACGTGACTTCGGTGTAGATGCCCTCTGTATCCAGCAGCAAGCCGTCCATATCGAAAATCACGGCCTTGATCGGGCCGAATGTTTTGAGCGGTGCATTCATCGCATCTGATCCGTTTTCCTAGGCATCCCGGGCGGCGCAGGTGAGGCCCGCACCCGAATGGATTAAAGGATTCAGCAGCATAACGAGCGTGGCCGTATCAGAGCAACGTTGAAATCCCGATCCACGCCGAATGGCTCTCGTGATTTAGCGATTCGCCCTACATCAAACGCCAACTTTCCCGACTTCTTTCCTGGAAGATCCTCCGCAGAGTCTCAGGTCCTACATTCCGCCAAGCGAAAGTCTGCAGATGTTCGATTCCCAAAAGGTATTGGCATGTCCCGCCAGCGGTTCCCTGACACAGGCGCACAGGTTCGCCGCCAGTATCGATACCATCGAGCGCACCGCCCCCCAAAAAGGCCCGGTGTCGATGGTCACCGGTGAAGTTTCGCTGGCCCTCACGGACGGCACCCTCGACGGGAACTTGCCGTTCGACTTCACCCGCCTCTATCGCACCCGTACCGTCGAACTCGACAACGGGCTCGGTTTCGGCTGGCGGCACTCGCTGTCCCAGCATCTGGAATTCCACGGCGAGCAGGTGCTGTGGATCAACGCCGAAAACCGCCGCACGCCATTTCCATGGCCGACGACGGCGCGCCCATTGATCCGTAACAGACTGTCGCGGGCGGCGATTTACCTCGGCGAAGAACCGGGCGAACTGATTCTCGCCCAGGCTGGCGACGCGGCACGCTTTTTTCATTTCCGCGATGGCCGACTGATCGCGATCAGCGACGCCTACGACAACCGCCTGACGGTACATCGGGACGGCCTTGAGCGGATTCAGCGCCTGGACAACGGCGCTGACCGTGCCTTGCTGCTGCGTTATGACCTCAAGCACCTGGTGGCCGTCGACTATCAGGTGTTTCAGCGCTGCGGGCCCAAGGCGTACACCTGGCGCACCGAACAGACACTGGCCAGCTACCGCTACGACGCCCGCCAGCGTTTGGTCGAGGTGACCAACGCCGCGGGTGAAAGCGAGCGTTATGACTACGACGAGCAGCACGTGATCCTGCAACGGCAAATGGCGGGCGGCGCGAGTTTCTTCTGGGCGTGGGAACGCTCCGGCAAAACCGCCCGTTGCGTCCATCATTGGGCTTCGTTTGCGCAGATGGAGACGCGTTACGTCTGGAACGATCAAGGCACCGTGACGGTGAACAACGCCGACGGCAGCCAAGAGGTTTACGTTCATGACCCATTCGCGCGCTTGGTGCACCACATCGGGCTGGACGGCGGCGAACAGCACAAGGCCTACGACAATCTGGGCCGATTGATCTTCGAGCAGGACGCCCTCGGCGCCGTCACCCAATACCATTATGACGAAGCCGGTCGACTGAGCGCGCTGCTTGCGCCGGATGAGGCGCCCACGTCCTACAAGTATCGCCACGGTTTCCTGCACGCCCGCACCCGCGCTCAGGCGACGTGGAGCTACCAGCGCAATGCCCAGGGAGACATCACTGCCGTCACCGATCCCGACGGACAGATCACCCACTATTCCTACGACTCGCTGGGGCGCTTGCTGACGATCCGCTTTCCAGACCAGAGCATTCACCGGTTTGTCTGGAGCGTCCTGGGGCAATTGCTGGAAGAAACCTTGCCCGATGGTTCTCAGCGCATTTTTTCCTACGATGCGTTGGGGCGAAGGATTACCGGGCAGGACGAACACGGTGCCATCACCCGTTATGAGTGGGACTCCGTGGGTCGACTGAGCCGGACCACGTTGCCCACGGGCGCCTGCCGTGCCTGGCGCTACAACGCCTACGGTCGGATCACCGCCGAGACCGACGAACTGGGACGGGTAACCCGTTACGAATACGCCGACGACCTGCATTTGATCAGCCGTCGGATCAACCCCGACGGCAGCGCGCTGAAGTACCGCTACGACCATGCGCAATTGTTGCTGACCGAGATCGAAAACGAGGTGGGCGACACTTACCGTCTGGACTACACCCCGGGAGGATTGATCCGACAGGAAACCGCCTTCGATGGACGTCGTACCACCTACAACTACGACCTCAATGGCCAATTGCTGAAGAAAACCGAGTTTGGCGACGAAGGTTCACAGCTGGTTACCGGCTATCAGCGTGACAGCGCCGGGCGGTTACGGGTCAAAACCTTGCCCGACGGAGTCAGGGTCGAGTACCACCACGACACGCTCGGGCGACTGGTCAGCGTCGATGACGGCCGGGACCCACCGTTGCAGTTCGAATACGACCTTCAGGACCGACTGATCAGCGAGCATCAGGGCTGGGGCACCCTGCGTTACGACTACGACGTCTGCGGTCGGCTCAAGTGCCTGCACCTGCCCGACGCCTGTATCCTCGTCTACCACCACGCCAAGGGAGGCGCCCTCACGGCCATCGACCTCAACGGCACACCCCTGACCCGCCATCGCTTTGTCGGCGGGCGCGAACAGCAGCGCCAACAGGGCCTTCTGCTCAGCGATTACACCTACGACGAGCAAGGCCGTTTGCAGGCCCATGTCATCAGCCAAAAACAACGACCGCTGTACCGCCGTGAGTATGCCTACAGCGCCAAGGGCAACCTCTTGAAGGTTACCGACAGCCGCCACGGTTCACGCCGCTATCAATACGATGCACTCGACCGCCTGACCGGCGTACATCACGCCCGCGACCAGTGCGCAGAGCACTTCACCCACGACCCGGCCGGTAACCTGCTGATCCACGAACATCCCGGCCCGTGTGTTTTCCAGGGCAACCGCCTGCAGCGCAGTGGCAGTGGCAGTGGCAATGACGGCAGCTACTACGACTACGACGCCTTCGGCAATCTGATCCGCGAACGCCGCGGCCTGCCGCCCCAGGTCACCGAATACACCTACGACAGCCAGCACCGCCTGATCAGCGTCAGCCCCCCGGACGGTAAAGGTGTCAGCTATCGCTACGACGCTTTCGGCCGGCGTATCCAGAAAACGGTTGAAGGCTACACCACGCAATACTTCTGGCAAGACGACCGGCTGATCGCCGAAAGCGGCCCCCGGCACTACCGCAGCTACATCTACGAACGCAGTGAACCCGGCAGCTTCCGCCCACTGGCGCTGCTCGACGGCAAAGGCCGGGCACAAGCCTGCGCCTACTACTTTCAACTCGACCACCTCGGCACCCCGCAGGAACTGACCGGCCACGGCGGTGCGATCGTCTGGTCGGCCAAATACACCGCCCACGGCAAACTCCGCAAATCGAGTCGCGAATGGCTCGAACAACCCTTACGGTTTCAGGGGCAATACTTCGACGCTGAGAGTGGCCTGCACTACAACCGGCATCGCTATTACCATCCGGACTTCGGTCGTTTTCTGACACCGGATCCGCGCAAGTCGGGCGGTGGGTTGAACCCGTATCGGTACACCCGCAACCCGACGGGGTGGGTGGACCCGCTGGGATCGGGCGACCCCCTCGGCTCGATTCGCTCAGGAAGCATTAAGGACCCGGATGCCCTCGCCGCCGCTTCGAAGTAGCCGGCTCTCCCGAGCCGTCGGTATCTGCATCGCGCTGATCGTGCGGATCTGCCTCGACATTCTCGTCGCTCTCGTCGCTCGGCACTTGCTCCACGCCGGCATCATCGTCCGGCGGTCGTTGGTCGCGGCTCAAGGAGTCGGTAGGTGACGGCAGCGGATATTCCGGAGTTTCATCAACGTCGAAGGCCTTTGGATCAGTGTTCATATCGCACCTCTCATCTGACCTCAAGAGCAGGTCATGACATATCGAGGACTGCGCGATGGACGCGTTCGACCAGATAGACGATCGGTTGATTCGGCAACAGGGTTCAATCAGTCCTCGTCCTCTTCCTCATCATCAAACTCGATATTTCCCACATCGCCTGCGTCATCGGCATCGTTAAGTGGCACCGTGGCATCATCCATCAGCGATCCCGGATCTTCATTGCCGGGATCGTTGATGGATGGTTGTCCACTTGGGTCTTTGTCTTCCGTGCCTTCGGATTCCAGAGTCATGGTATGCCTCACTCAATCAGTGATGCTTTTTGTGGTGCTTGTTCGAGTGTTTATGGCCGCCACCGGAATGGGAATGACCACTGTCATCCCCCAGATCATTGCCGATCGCGCCGCCGGCTGCACCGCCAAGGCCGGCACCGATGGCCGATCCGGTCGAACCGCCAAGACTGTTGCCGACCACCGATCCGCCCGCCGCGCCCAAACCACCGCCTACCGCCGCTTCGGTGCGATTGCGCTTGGGCGCGGCAACGGCACTGCCGGCTGCTCCACCGACACCCGCACCAATCGCTGCGCCAGTACTGCCACCCACCTGGCCACCAACCACGTTACCCAGCACCCCTCCAAGACCACCGCCCACCGCGGCATCTCCGTTACCGCCTGCCAGCGCCACCTGGGAGAGCAGCAATCCAAAAACAATTGCAGGCAACATCAATCGTCGAGTCATCGGGCTTGCGTTTTGTTTGCCGTCGGTTTTGGGGTTCATGGCACGCCTCGCATTCTTCAGGGGTATGGAAGATTTGAGCCGTTGCGGCGTAAATCGTTCATATATGAAAAAGCCCGGCATCAAGCCGGGCTTTTTCACATCTGGATCAGCATCAGTGACGCTTGTGACCGTTGGCCAGGTTGCTGCCTACACCGCCGCCCAAAGCACCGCCCAGGCCTGCGCCAATGGTGGCACCGGACTTTCCACCCAGGCTTTTACCGATCACCGAACCACCGGCTGCGCCGACACCGCCACCGATGGCAGCGCTGGTGCGATGACCTTTTTTGGCGGCAACTGCGCTGCCCGCCGCGCCAGCAACGCCCGCACCGATCACTGCGCCAGTGCTGCCGCCCATCTTCTGGCCGACCACGTTACCCAATGCGCCGCCCAAGCCACCACCCAACGCGGCAGTACCGTCACCGGCCATTGCACCTTGAGCAACCAGAAGCCCCAGAACCAGAGCAGGCAGTGTTAAACGCATGACAAAAACCTCAAAAAATAGGGGTACACACAAGGGGGCGAGATTGAATGCTTTGGCGCGGATAGAGTCCAGCACGCCGGTCCAACTTCGCGATTGGCGACGGTTGGACAGCTATTTTGGAAAAGGTTTTACGACGGGCAAAAAAAAGCCCGCTGGGGAAACGGGCCAGGTGTTGCTTTCTAACGGATAAGTCGAGACTACGGCAGCTGTTGTGAAAAGTTTGTGAAAGATCGCCACTTTAAAAAATTAGTCATGAAAACCTTTCAGACATGAAAAACCCCGCTCAATGACGGGGTCTGCCTGGGTTCGCCTACTTCCTGACCGGTGCTGTCACCTTGGGCAGGAACTTGCCCTTCAGGACTCGGCACGCCCTGGTCTTGATCTTGTCGACCTCTGTCTGGTCTTCGCCGAAACTGGCCACATACTGAGTCTGGCCACACTGCACGCAATTGTTGATCGGAAACTCTGCGCCATCGTCCTCGATATACGGATCAGCCATCTCTTCACCCCTTTCAAAGAGCGGGATCGACACCGGCAAGCCCTTTGCCTGAAAAATATCGATCGCCAAGGCTTTTGAGACTAGCCGGTCACTAATGGACTGTCCGTTCGAATCTCCATGTGACCGACGAATGGCTGCGATCCCTCATCGCAACTTGACCGCTGTCCCGGTCACAAACACGACGACCATCCCGCCCTTGCCGGCCGGCATGCTGATCTCATAGTCAAGCCCCACCACCGCGTCCGCCTGAAGCGCCCGCGCCCGCTCCTTGATCTCATCAGTGGCCTGAATGCGTGCTTCCTTCAACGCTCGCTCCAGCGTCTGGGAGCGCCCGCCGAAAATGTCGCGCATCCCGGCAAATACGTCACGAACAACGTTGATCCCTTGCACTGACTCGGCGCTGACGATGTCCAGGTAGGCGGTAATTTGCCGGCCTTCAATGGAGTGGGTTGTGGTGGTGATCATTGCTGTTTATTCCTGTTCAGATATTCAGCCGGCGCATCAAACGCCGGCAAAGTCACGGGATCATTGGCGAGTTGCTGGTCACCGGGTGTGATGCGTAACGGACGATGACCATCGGCACAGTCGCTATGAACCTGGCTGTGCCACGAAAACTTGCGGAGGATGGAGCATGATGTCGATTCCATTCGTAGAATCCGGACAGTCTAACAGCCGGCTCACCCTGTTCACTTCTTGCATGGCCAATGCCAGAGCGCCCTGCTGCTATGCTGAAAAGATCGGTTCCCTGCACTTGAGACCATCAGCATGGCGGCAGAAGGCAATCATTCCTCGTTCACTTGCAAGGCTATGGCCTACTCGGCTGCAGGCTTCCTTATCGCCTTGATCATTGCCACAAAGCTACTCGACACTTACTTCGAGCTGACGTTGTTGGCTGAGACCAAGGGATGGCTGCTACGTACATGGAGTTGGCTTCAGCTGGAAACGCCAATGCCGAATTGGTCACTACTGACGATTATCGTGGCTTTCGTCAGCACCCTGACTTTAGTGATCTACTACCGCAGCAATGATGGAGCCTACAGCGAGCTACATGAGATAGAGCGAAAAATTTACAAAAAGAACAACCCACAGTTTCCACAGTTGACAGATAACCAAACGCTGCTGATGGAAGTTTTGGCCTATCACGCAAACTTCAGAAAAGTTGCAAACCTGGACTCGATTTGCAAACTGGTCTCACTCAGCAAGCTTGAAGTGGAAGAGGGTCTGAAGCAACTCCAGGCTAAACGTCTTGTGAATCAAAAAGTGACACGGGGTACGTTCGGCGCCACCATTTTTGAACTTACCCTGGCAGGTAAGGACTATGCGCAAGAGCGGTTTGAGCTGACTTAGTGGGTTTTTCTGCCACGACTTTACACATGTAAAAACTGAATGCGGTGCAGGCCAGTGAGCTTGGCCATTTCTTTGCAAAAGCACTGATGCCATTGCAGCAGTCCGATTCCGCAGTCACACCTGACCAGGTACCGCAGTGAACAAATAACACAACCTTAGGCATGCGCTTCGCGATCAAGCACGTCGGCGACCCACTGATTGATACTCTTGTGAGCTAACTGCGCTTTTACCGCGACCGTTGCATGCAGTGCGGGGGCCAGACGCAGACTCAGATTGCCCGAATAGGGTTTCTGCGGTGCACGTCCGAGCTTGGCGCACGTTTCCAGATAGTCAGTGACGGCCTCTTCGAACGCCGCTCGGAGCTCCTGGACTGACTCGCCGTGAAACCCAACGACATCCTTGATGCCTGCGATGTGGCCGACAAACAGGCCATCTTCGTCGCTGTACTCAATTCTGGCTGCATAGCCGTTGTAATTCATCACGTTCACGGCGTAACTCCTGCTTGTTCAAGGAAAGCCCGAGCGTCACGCACCTAGTAGGGCTTGGCTTCTTTGTCGGGGTGGGGACGGTGAAAGGTGGCCACCACGCCATTGAGTTCAAAACGTACTCGCGATCCATTGCCTTCAATGGTTCTGGCGCCTGCTGCGCCGAGCAAGGACTCGATACGCGCCCACTCCAGCGTGGCCGGGGCTGGCCTTGAGAACACAGCTTTGAGCGTACTGAGCTGTTTATTATTCATGGTATTATATCATGATACCGCGCCGAGTTTAGCAACCGCGAATGACATCGCTGATGCATGAAGCCCTTCAACACGTGCGAAGAAAACGCCGCTTACCCAGCAATAGGAAAGCGGCGTTTTCGTGTCTGAGGTTCAGATTTTGTTTGGGGCGGTTACAAGAATATCCGGTGGGTCTCGCTGAAGTTGTAGGCAAAATCTGAGAGTTGCGTAAGGAGGTACGCTGCTTATTGTTCCTATATCGCCTTTTTTCAGACGCAAAAAACCACAAACCCCTGACTCTCTCTAGGAAAATCAGGGGTTTGTGATTACTAAATGTGGCGGTGAAGGAGAGATTCGAACTCTCGATACAGTTTCCTGTATACACACTTTCCAGGCGTGCTCCTTAAGCCACTCGGACACTTCACCGTATCTCTTCAAACATGTTCTGTCTGTCGAGGCGCGCTAATGTAGTCGAAAGCTTTTCCGATGGCAAACATTTTTTTCAGAATTTTCATGCGGTTAACGCGATTCAGCGTTTGCGCGCCCTGTGGACCATGGCAAACCGGCCAATCTCCGGCTTCGTGCCCTCCTCTATATAGAGGGGAATGTGCAGCAGGCGCGGCGGGCTGCGCCTGGCGGGTAGGCAAAGGGTGACTGGCGGGTCAGTCACGGCGCTTTACCTGGCCTGCGGCGGTGGGTAACGTCTGCCCAACTTTATTGAAAGGAATAGCGTCATGAGTGAGTTGATTTCCTACCATCTCGAAGACGGTATCGCGACCCTGACCTTGAGCAATGGCAAGGTCAATGCCATCTCCCCGGATGTGATTGCCGAGTTCAACGCTGCGCTGGATCGGGCAGTGACTGATCGTGCGGTGGTGATCATTACCGGCCAGCCGGGCATTCTCTCTGGCGGTTATGACTTGAAGGTGATGACGGCCGGCCCTAGAGAAGCCGTGGCACTGGTGACCTCCGGCTCCACCCTGGCCCGCCGCTTGCTGTCGCACCCCTTCCCGGTGATCGTGGCGTGCCCGGGGCATGCGGTGGCCAAGGGTGCGTTCCTGCTGTTGTCGGCCGACTATCGCATCGGCGTAGACGGTCCGTTCAGCATTGGCCTGAACGAAGTGCAGATCGGCATGACCATGCACCACGCGGGCATCGAGATTGCCCGTGACCGCCTGAACAAAGTGGCGCTTCAGCGCTCGGTGGTCAACGGTGAGATGTTCAATCCACAAGGCGCCGTGGCTGCCGGTTTCCTGGATGTCGTGGTGTCGGCGGAAGAACTGCAAGGCACGGCACTGGCGGCGGCTCGTCAGTTGAAGAAGATCAACATGACCGCGCACAAGAACACCAAATTGAAAGTGCGCAAAGCACTGCTGGAGGCCCTGGACAACGCGATCATCCAGGACCAGGAGCATTTGGGGTAAGCCCGGATCTGCTGCAACGAAGAGCCCGACCGTCGTGTCGGGCTTTTTCGTACCTGTCCTGGTAAAACTTCTGTGACCGCTCTAGACCGCATCTGACCAATTGGTCGGAAACATCAACACAAACATCGGCTATCTCTCACTACTCTGGCAGCAATTGCCGAAAACAGTGCACATCCGTACACTGCGCCACCTTTTGTCCCGGTGGTGCCTGTAAATGCTGTTTTTGTTCCGTATGTCATTGATGGGCCTGCATTTTATCGTGGCGGGTGTGCTGGGTGTAATCCTCGGCCTGTGCCGGCCTTTCAACCCGGACAACAGCCGCCTGTGCGCACGCCTGTATGCGTGGCCGGCCATGTGCATTTTGCGTTTGCGGGTGAAGGCCGAAGTCGGGCCGTTGATGGATAAACCTGACAGCTGCGTGATCATCGCCAATCATCAGTCCAACTATGACTTGTTTGTGTTTGGCAACGTGGTACCCCGCCGTACCGTGTGCATCGGCAAAAAGAGCCTGAAATGGGTGCCACTGTTCGGGCAGTTGTTCTGGCTGGCCGGCAATGTGCTGATCGACCGCGGCAATGCGCAAAAGGCGCGCAAGTCGATGTTGACCACCACCCACACCCTGCAAAACAAAGACACTTCGATCTGGGTATTCCCGGAAGGCACGCGCAACCTGGGTGAGGAGTTGCTCCCCTTCAAGAAAGGCGCATTCCAAATGGCCATTGCCGCCGGGGTACCCATCGTGCCGGTGTGTGTCAGCAGTTACGTCAAACACATGCAATTGAACCGCTGGCGCAGCGGGAAAATCCTGATTCGCTCGTTGCCGGCGATTCCTACCGCCGGATTGAGCCTGGACGACATGCCCCTGCTGATTGCCCAGTGCCGCGAGCAGATGCGTGAATGCATCGAGTCGATGGACCGGCAACTGCAAGCCGCCTGAACAAGAAAACCCGCCTGGTGCGGGTTTTCTTTTGCCTGCGAGACTTTACCGGCGAACTCGGCAGATTTAACTGACTCTCAAACCCTCGCGAGGCTAAGCTGATCGACACTGCCATTGCATTTGTTGCCAATTGAAAGCGGCCAAGAAGAAGTGAATCACCATCATGGGTAGAGTTGTTGCTGCTGCGGTTTATAGCGCCGGTAAGAAAGTCACCAATATCACCCTCGACGAAGGCGCAGCCTGGGCGGCAAAGCCCGGGCACTTTGTCTGGATCGGCCTGGAAGAGCCGAATGCCGAGGAACTCTACAACCTGCAACGCCAGTTCAACCTGCACGAGCTGGCCATTGAAGACGCCCTGGAAAAGCACAGCCGGCCGAAGCTGGAAACCTTCGGCGATGCGCTGTTCATCGTTACCTACTCGCCGATTCGTAATGAAGGCAAACTCGAGTTCATCGAAACACATATCTTTGCGGGCAAGGGTTACATCATTACCGCACGCAACGGCCATTCGGCTTCCTACGCCTATGTCCGACAGCGCTGTGAGGCACGTCCGATTCTGCTGGAGCACGGAGAAGATTTCGTACTTTACGCCATCCTCGACTTCGTCATCGAAAACTACCAGCCAATGGGTGAAGCCATCCATGCTGAAATCGATGAGCTGGAACACAACGTACTTTGCAGTGCGCTGAATGAGCATGACATTCAGAAACTTCATGGCTTGCGCCGGGATGTCTTGCGCCTGCGTCGTTACGCGGCGCCGATGGTGGAGATTGGCGAGGAACTGCAAAAGCTGAGCTTCCCGTTCATCGACAAGAACATGCGTCCGTACTTTCGCGATGTGCAGATCCATGTAACGCGGCAGATGGAAGACCTCACGACCCTGGCGGATATTGCCAGCCAGACGATTGAGGTCGGGGTGCTGCTGGAGGCCTCTCGCCAGAGCGTGGTGCAACGCAAGTTTGCGGCCTGGGCGGCGATTCTGGCCTTTCCGACGGCGGTGGCGGGGATTTACGGGATGAACTTCCAGAACATGCCGGAGTTGAGCTGGCACTACGGCTATTTCGGGGTGCTGGGGTTTATTACGGTGGGCTGCCTGGGGTTGTGGGCCAGTTTCAAGAGGTCCGGCTGGTTGTAGGAGCGAGCTCGCTCGCGAAAAACCTGAGAGCACCCTGGGCTGTCAGGTTTGGCGCGTTATCGTTCACGACCATCGCGAGCAGGGCTCGCTCCTACAGGTTTTAAACAGCGGCCGGCTTGTGCGCGACAAACCGCATCATCCATTCGGCAACCGTTGTGCCGTGGTGCTCCTGCTCCAGGCTCGCAATGCCTTTGGAGTAAATCTGCTGGCCCAGCGCATCCTGACGAATCTCCAGCAAGGCGCGGGAGTAGTCGTGGATGAATTCCGGATGCCCCTGGAAGCACAGCACCTGATCGTTGATGTGATAGGCGGCATAGGGGCAGAAATCGCTGGAGGCGATGACCGTGGCGTTCTCCGGCAGCGACGTGACCTGATCCTGGTGGCTGATCAGCAGTGTCAACTCCTCGCGTACAGGACTCATCCACGGCGCCTTGGCGGCCAGTTTGTAGTTATGGGTGCCGACGCCCCAGCCCTGGGTCGCACGCTCGCTCTTGCCACCGAGCAGCAATGCCAGCAACTGATGACCGAAGCAGACGCCGAGCAACTTGTCGCCACGCTCGTAGCGGGTCAACAGGTACTTCTTGAGGGTTTCGATCCACGGGTCGGTGCCGAAGGAATCGGCCTTGCTGCCCGTCACCAGGTAGGCGTCGAATGTCAGGTCGTCGCTTGGGTATTCACCCTGCACCACGTTGTAGACGGTGAACTCGGCGGCAATCGGCTGCTGCGAAAACAGGTGTTTGAACATCTGCCCGTAGCCCTGATATTGGTCAACCAATTCCGGACGCAGGTGGTCGGTTTCCAGAATGCAGATGCGTAACGACATAAAAAATACCTGACACGTGATGGGAATAATGCACACCCCAGAGCCTGCCTCGAAACACGGTGACAAGGCAAGCCCCGAAATGTGTCATCACACCCTTAGAAGACCTCCCCTTTCGCCGCTTTTTCCAGGAGCAGCGCAGGCGGCGCGAACCGTTCGCCATATTGCTTGGCCAGGTACTGGGCGCGGGCGACAAAGTCCTGTACGCCGTACTGATTGATGAACTGCAGTGCACCGCCGGTCCAGGGGGCGAAACCGATGCCGAAGATCGAGCCGACGTTGGCGTCGGCCGTCGAGGTCAACACGCCCTCCTCCACACAACGCACGGTTTCGATGGCTTGCACGAACAGCAGGCGATCACGCACATCCACTGGCGAAATCTGCCCGTCGGCTTTCTCGAAGCGTTTTTTCAACTCCGGCCACAGGTGTTTCTGGCCGCCCGCCGGATACTCGTAGAAACCTCCACCGGCAGCCTTGCCCGGACGCTTGAACTCATTGAGCAGCAAGTCGATGACGGCAAACGCAGAATGCTCTGTCAGCAACTTGCCTTCTGCTTGCAGATCCTTGGCCGTTTGCAGGCGGATATGGTTCATCAGGCTGAGGGAAACTTCATCAGAGATCGCCAGCGGTCCTACAGGCATGCCGGCCTTGCGTGCTTCAGTCTCGATCATCGCCGCGTTCACACCTTCGCCCAGCATGGCAATGCCTTCGTTGGTGAAGGTGCCAAACACCCGCGACGTGAAGAAACCGCGGCTGTCGTTGACCACAATCGGAGTCTTCTTGATTTGCAGGACGTAATCGAATCCGCGGGCCAGGGTTTCGTCGCTGGTATTGGCACCCTTGATGATTTCCACCAGCGGCATTTTTTCCACGGGGCTGAAAAAATGCAGGCCGATGAACTTGCTCTGATCGGGCACGGCGCACGCCAGGCCGCTGATCGGCAAGGTCGAGGTGTTGGACGCGATCACCGCGTCCGCGCCGACGACCTTCTGCGCGGCCAACGAGACTTTGGCCTTCAGGTCACGATCCTCGAACACCGCCTCGATGATCAGGTCGCAACCGGCCAGGTCAGCATCGTTTTCGGTGGCTTGAATACGCGCCAGCACCGCATCACGCTGCTCGATGCTCATTTGTCCGCGGCCGACTTTCTTGTCCAGCAGCGCTGCCGAATGCGCCTTGCCCTTCTCGGCTGCGGCGAGATTGATGTCCTTGAGTACCACATCGATACCCGCCGACGCGCTGACAAACGCAATACCGGCGCCCATCATCCCGGCGCCGAGCACGCCAACCTTGCGGGTGGCATAAGGCGCAAAACCTTGAGGTCGCGAGCCGCCAGCATTGATTTCGTTGAGCTGGAACCAGAATGTACCGATCAGGTTTTTCGAGACCTGGCCGGTGGTCAGCTCGGTGAAGTAGCGGGTTTCGATCAGGTGCGCGGTGTCGAAATCCACCTGCGCACCCTCGACCGCTGCGCAGAGGATTTTCTCCGGCGCGGGCATCGTGCCCTGGGTTTTGCTGCGCAGGATAGACGGGGCAATCGCCAGCATCTGGGCAACTTTCGGATTCGACGGGGTGCCGCCCGGAATCTGATAGCCCTTCACATCCCAGCGTTGTACCGCCACCGGGTTGGCGAGAATCCACGCCCGCGCCTTGACCAACAGATCTTCGCGGTCGGTCGCCAAGGCGTCGATCAGGCCTGCCTGCAATGCCTGTTGCGGCCGCACCTTCTTGCCTTCCAGCAGGTACGGCAGGGCTTTTTCGATCCCGAGCATGCGCACCATGCGCACCACGCCACCACCGCCCGGCAACAGGCCGAGGGTGACTTCCGGCAGGCCGAGTTGCACCGCAGGATTATCCAGCGCCACCCGATGATGGCAGGCCAGGCAGATTTCCCAGCCGCCGCCGAGTGCCGCGCCGTTGATCGCCGCAACCACCGGTTTGCCGAGGGTTTCCAGGGTGCGCAACTGCCCCTTGAGGGTCAGCACCATGTCGTAGAAGGCTTTGGCTTCGGGCTTGCCGACCTTGATCAATTCATTAAGGTCGCCACCGGCAAAGAAGGTTTTCTTGGCCGAAGTGATGATCACACCGGCGATGTTGTCCTTGTCGCCCACCAGGCGCGCGACGCAGTCGGCCATGGCCTCGCGGTACACCGCGTTCATGGTGTTGGCGCTCTGGTCCGGCAGGTCGATGGTCAAGACGACAATGCGGTCCTGGTCTTTTTCGTAACGAATGGCTTCGCTCATAACGGGATTCCTTGAAGTCCGGGCTCAGAGGCGTTCGATGATGGTGGCAATGCCCATGCCGCCGCCGACACACAGGGTCGCGAGGCCATAACGCAGGCGTCGGGCTTCCAGTTCGTCCAGCAGCGTGCCGAGAATGGCGCAACCGGTGGCGCCCAGCGGGTGGCCCATGGCGATGGAACCGCCGTTGACATTGACCTTGTCCGGGTCGACCGCCATGTCCTTGATGAATTTCAACACCACCGAAGCAAACGCCTCGTTGACCTCGAACAGGTCGATGTCTTCGACCCGCAGCCCGGCCTTGGCCAACGCCTTGCGGGTCGCCGGCGCGGGGCCGGTGAGCATGATGGTCGGGTCGGTACTGGTGACCGCCGTGGCGACAATCCGCGCCCGGGGCTGCAGCCCCAACTCCCGGCCCTTGGCTTCGGAGCCGATGAGCATCAGCGCCGCGCCATCGACAATCCCGGAGCTGTTGCCGGGGGTGTGAACATGATTGATCCGTTCGACATGGCTGTAGACCCGCAGCGCGGTGGCATCGAACCCCATCTGCCCCATCATCTCGAAACTCGGCTTGAGCTTGCCCAGGCCTTCCAGGGTCGATTCGGCGCGAATGAACTCATCATGATCGAGCAGGATGATGCCGTTCTGGTCCTGCACCGGCACCAGCGACTTGTTGAACGAACCGTCGGCCCGCGCCCGCGCTGCCTTCTGCTGGGAATGCAGGGCGTAGGCATCGACGTCCTGACGGCTGAAGCCTTCAAGGGTGGCGATCAGGTCGGCACCGACCCCTTGGGGAGTGAAATGGCTGTGTAAATTGGTCGCCGGGTCCAGCGCCCAGGCGCCGCCATCGCTGCCCATCGGCACCCGTGACATCGACTCGACACCACCGACCACCACCAGATCCTCGAAGCCGGAACGCACTTTCATTGCGCCGAGGTTGACCGCCTCCAGCCCCGAAGCGCAGAAACGATTGATTTGTACCCCCGCCACACTGACATCCCAATTGGCCACCTGGGCGGCGGTTTTGGCGATGTCAGAACCTTGATCGCCAATCGGCGTCACGCAGCCGAGCACAACGTCATCGACCTGGCTGGTGTCCAGCGCCGTGCGCTGCTGCAGCGCAGTGAGCAAACCGGCCACCAGGTTAACCGGCTTGACACTGTGCAAGGCGCCGTCGGCCTTGCCTTTGCCACGGGGCGTGCGTAATGCGTCGAAAATCAATGCTTGGGTCATGACGTCCTCGAACCGCAGTGCAGGAGAGTAAAGGCAGAGTGCCCACTCTTGGCCCGAGCCGCGTTTGATTCAATGACCGCAGCGCTCACAGTTGTTGACGCACACGCTCAGACGGACGGTCATGAACGACCGGATTAACCGATTCAGGACACCAAGCTGTCTAGCCAACGGGCGGCAAAGAAGCTGGCAATAGGCCTCATACCTTTTTTAAAGCAAATCGTGACAACACCATACGAAATGGATCTAAACCAAGCGCTGCGCGGGCTCTAAGGTGAACTTGTACGAAGTTGTCGTCGGGTTTTGCCGAGGCGCTCGTCACTACAGGAAGTGCAACGCGCTGCCAACATGGAGATATGCAGGCAGGCATCAGGAAATAACAATAAAGGCGGTCAAGCCATGTTCAAACAATCGAAAGTACGTCAAGCCGGGCTCATCCTTTTTGCCACCACGCTGTTGTTGATAGTGCCGAACCTGACCAAGGTCATCGGCTAGTCGCGTCTGAAAGATACGGCGTCACAGTTTTTGAATTGCCACTATCAAAATGTGACTGGCCCGCTACCCGGGCCAGCGTGGCTGTGCCACCCTTCATGGCACTTCCACGACATGGACGGCAATCACTTTGAAAATGCTCATTCTGCTCGGGGCCCTGCTGTTCGGCTCGCCCCTTTATGCCGCACAGCTGAATCTGGAGCTGGGCGCGAACAGTCGCACCTGGCAGACGGAGGAATTGCTCAAGCATCCCCAAGTGCAAACCATCAACATCAGCAACGACGTTTCCTACAAACGGGACATGAGCTACCGCGCCGTACCTCTGTCCGCCCTGCTGACCGGCATCAGGCCTGACGACCACCTGCAAGCCGTGGCCCTGGATGGCTTTGCCGCCGAAATGGCCGCGGCGCCGCTGCTCAATACCCAAGGGGCGCGGGCCTGGCTGGCGATTGAAGACCCGGCCAAACCGTGGCCAGCGCTATTGGAAGGCAAGCCGGGTGCCGGGCCGTTCTACCTGGTCTGGACCGATCCGCAGGCCGGCAACATCAGCCCCGAGCAATGGCCGTTCCAGGTGGCGAGCATCAAGCGCCTGGCGCCCGTGGCCGAGCGTTTTCCCGCCCTGCTGCCCGATCCGTCCTTGAAGGCGGATGATCCGGTGAACAAGGGGTTTGCATTGTTCCAGAAGAACTGCCTGGCATGCCATCGACTCAATGGTGCCGGGGATGCGCAGTTCGGGCCGGACCTGAATATTCCATACAGCCCGACCGAGTATTTCGGCGCGGACTTCCTCAAGCGCTACATTCGCGATCCACAGAGTTTGCGCCAATGGCCGCAGGCGAAGATGCCCGGGTTCTCGGCCGAGGTGTTACCGGATGGGGACCTGGGGATGCTGGTGGGGTATTTGCAGCATATGGTCGGGCGCAAGATTCAGCACTAGCACTGACATGATCCCTGTGGGAGCGAGCTTGCTCGCGATAGCGGTGTGTCAGTCACGGTAGTATCGACTGAAAGATCGCCATCGCGAGCAAGCTCGCTCCCACAGGATTTTGCAGACCTCTAGTTATTGCTGCTGCACTGAAATCACCGGCGCGGGCGTCGGTGAGACCAGCACCTTCGCATGCATCTGCTCACACCCGCCGCCCCGGCGCATCCCGCGTACCGGGCAGGCATCCAGGTAATCCAGGCCCACGGCCAGTTTCAGGTGACGCTCCGGCCGGGCCAGTTCGTTGGTCACGTCGAAGCTGTACCAGGCGTCATCCAGCCAGGCTTCGGCCCAGGCGTGGCTGGCCAGGTGTTCGCTGCTTTCGCTGTACAGATAGCCCGACACATAACGTGCAGGAATGCCCAGGCTGCGGGTGCAGGCAAGAAACGCATGGGTATGGTCCTGACAGACGCCAGAGCGTCCGGCAAAGGCCTGGGCCGCGCTGGTGTCCACTTCCGTGGAACCGGGCGTGTAGGTCATATGCTGGTTGAGTCCATGCATCAGATCGATCAACGCCGTGCGGTCGCGGCGTTGCTTGCACGCCTTCTCCGCGAACGCTCGCAGGGCGGCATCAGCTTCAGTCAAACGGGTGAATCGCAGAAACGGCAGTGCCGACTGGCTTTCCTGTTCGGCCTCACGCCACTCATCGATATCGACCTGGCCGCGGGCACCGATGATGATCGCCTCGTGAGGCTCATCCATGGTCAGCACATGCAGAATATTGCCGAACGGATCGAGTTGCGCCCGCACCGGACGCGGCAGGTCGAGCTCCCAGCTGAGCACGTGCTGGCGCTCGCTGTCGTGGGGCGTCAGCCGCAGATACTGGATGCTCGCCCGCACCTTGTCTTCGTAGTGATAGGTGGTCTCGTGGCTAATGGAAAGTCTCATGCCGCCTCCAGATAAGAACTGTGAATCGCGTTACCCAACTGGCGCACCAGCGGGATGAACTCGGTCAGCCAGGCGTGCAGGCCTTCTTCGAGAATTTCATGGATGCCGGTGTAGCGCAGGCGTGCATCCATTTCTGCCGCCAGGCGCTGTGCAGGACGACCGTTGGCCCCCGGCAATTGTGCGAGGATCTGGTCGATTTCTTCGGTGCATGCGCGCAGGGAACGCGGTACATCGGCGCGCAGCAACAGCAATTCGGCAACATGCCGGGCGCCAGGGGCGTCGCGGTAGATTTCCGTGTAGGCCTCGAACGATGACAACGCCCGCAACAACGCGCTCCACTGGTAATACGCGTGAGCGGTGCCATCGCTGACCGCTTCGGCCTGGTCGCCGGCCATTTCGTAGCGGGCATCGAGCAGGCGCAAGGTGTTGTCCGCACGCTCGATGAAGGTCCCCAGACGAATGAAGCGAAACGCATCGTTACGCATGATGGTGCCGTAGGACGCGCCCCGGAACAGGTGGGAACGCTCCTTGATCCACTCGCAGAAACGGCTCATGCCGTAGCGACTGAGGCCCTGCTCGGCGATGCCGCGAATTTCCAGCCAGGTGGCATTGATGTTTTCCCACATGTCGGCGGTGATGCGCCCGCGCACCGCATGGGCGCTGGCCCGTGCGGCACCGAGACAGCTGTAGATGCTCGCCGGGTTGGCCGCATCCAGGGCGAAGAAATGCAGCAGCCGTTCGGCATGCAGTTCGCCATGGCGCTCCAGATAATCGTCCAGGGTGCCGGTGATCAACAACGGCATGGCCAATTCGTGCAAACCGTCGCCACGGCCGTCTTGCGGCATCAGCGACAGCGAATAGCTGATGTCGAGCATCCGTGCGAGGTTTTCCGCCCGCTCCAGGTAACGCGACATCCAATACAAATCCGAGGCAGTTCTACTTAACATGGCAGGCTTCCTTTAATCCTCGACCACCCAGGTGTCCTTGGTTCCGCCACCCTGGGAGGAGTTGACCACCAGGGAGCCTTCGCGCAGGGCGACACGGGTCAAGCCGCCGGGCACCACCCGGGTCTCGCGACCCGACAGGACAAACGGCCGCAAGTCGATGTGGCGTGGCGCAATACCGTTTTCGACAAAGGTCGGACAGGTCGACAGCGACAGCGTGGGTTGTGCGATATAGGCATGGGACTTGGCGATGATGCGCGCGCGGAAGGCTTCGATTTCCGCCGCCGTCGCGGCCGGCCCCACCAGCATTCCGTAACCGCCGGAGCCCTGGGTTTCCTTGACCACCAGTTCTGGAAGATTGGCCAGCACATGGGAAAGCTCAGACGGATTTCGGCACTGCCAGGTCGGCACGTTCTTCAGGATCGGTTCTTCATCGAGGTAGAAACGGATCATGTCGGTCACGAACGGATACACCGATTTGTCGTCTGCCACCCCCGTGCCGATGGCATTGGCCAATACCACGTTGCCGGAACGGTAGGACGACAACAGCCCCGGCACGCCGAGCATCGATTCCGGGTTGAAGGCCAGTGGATCGAGGAAGGCGTCGTCGAGGCGACGATAGATCACGTCGACCGCTTTCGGCCCGTCGGTGGTGCGCATGAAGACCTTGTCGTCACGCACGAACAGGTCCGCGCCTTCCACCAGTTCCACACCCATTTCCCGCGCCAGAAACGCATGCTCGAAGAACGCACTGTTGAAGCGCCCCGGCGTCAGCACCACCACGCTGGGGTTATCGATGGGGCTTGAGCTTTTCAGGGTATCGAGCAACAGGTTCGGGTAATGGTCGATGGGCGCGATGCGTTGCGCCGCGAACAGTTCGGGGAACAGGCGCATCATCATCTTGCGGTCTTCGAGCATGTAGCTGACGCCGCTCGGTGTGCGCAGATTGTCTTCGAGCACGTAGTAGGTGCCGTCGCCGTCGCGCACCAGGTCGACGCCGGAGATGTGCGAGTAGATATCGCGGTGCAGGTCCAGCCCCTGCATCGCCAACTGGTACTGCTCGTTGGCCAGCACCTGCTCGGCCGGAATGATGCCGGCCTTGATGATGCGTTGCTCGTGATACAGGTCGGCGAGGAACATGTTCAACGCCTTGACCCGCTGGATGCACCCGCGCTCGACGACCCGCCATTCACTGGCGGGAATACTGCGGGGGATGGTGTCGAAGGGAATCAGGCGCTCTGTGCCCTGCTCGTCCCCATAGAGCGTGAAGGTAATCCCGGCGCGATGAAACAACAGATCGGCCTCGCGTCGCCGTTGTGCCAGAAGCTCGTCAGGCGTCTCGGCCAGCCAACGGGCAAACTCCCGATAATGCGGGCGGACCTGGCCGCCGGCATCGTACATCTCATCAAAATAGGTGCGGATCATGCCGTACTCCTTGTCACTCGGACGTCCAGACCTTCGCAAGGCCCGTGCCAGCGGCATAAACGCTTTGATATCAATCAGTTGGATAATCAATGCGCAAGTACCGCACCATTCCTGTGCGGCAAATGCTCCAATCTGATCGCCCCCGCTTCATTGCAAGGCGTGGTTATCGCCTATCACCAGCATAGCCAGAGTTGATTTCACTGCCCGGTAACAGGTGCGGATAATCCAGGCATTCGCTGAAAAGCACACTGAACTTCCCTTTTAGCCGCCTGCTCAGGCGGCTTTTTTTGCCTTGTTGAAATGTTGAGAATCAAAATCAAAAGATCGCAGCCTGCGGCAGCTCCTACAGGCCATAAATGAAAACGGCCAACCCGAAGGTCAGCCGTCAATGCCGGTTGTCACTGTTCATAAGCCTATGCGAGTCGCCCTCGTACCTCCTGTTTCACACCCCAGCCTTCGATGATGCCGCCCAACGGCTCGACAACCGCTTCGAAACCCTGTTCGAAGTCGCCGATGTCGTCGTAGGTGGCATACATGACTTTGCACAACTCCAGCGCCCAGGCGCCATCGTCGCGCACACTGACTTGCGCATCCAGGGATTCACCACGGTGGAAATGACCTGCCGCCCTGCGTGCCCGCTCCTCATCCGGGAAAATGGCGTAGAACTCGATGGGATGAAACCGCGAAAAGTCAAAACCGCCTTCTTTCATGCGGCGCAACACGCTGCTGCTGATGTCTTCTTGATAGGCTGTGCTCATGAAACGTCCTCCTCAAAACGATGGATAGACTTTCCGTACTCCCTCACCCGCAACCGAACAGCGCGAGCGACGGCAACCGATGTGCCGGCGGGAAACAAGCATGGAGCTGACAAGACCAGACCTTAGCGATTCATTCGCTGATCTCGCTTGCAGAGTAGCCTCAAGATAGAGCCTCTGCCAAGGCCCGGATGTGAATGCGACAGGTGTCGTTCAGATTGCAGTAATGCCGAGGATTTCAATGCTGTTCTGGGACTTGAGCTCTTTGACGCTCGCATCGGCGGTCCGCCCTTCCAGATCGTTCAGATCCAGTTCGGCAGCGACGGGAAGAAGCCGGGACTTGATGAGCTTGGCGGCGCACTCGTTGTCCGGGCGCTCATCGCACTCAAAGACCTCGTTAACGGTTTCGCCATGATCATCCACGAAAGTGATTTTCCACTTTTGCATTGATGCCTCCTCGATAAAACCCATGGATGGGCTTACACATATCTGGACCTTGTTAGCTGGCTAATTGTTCCATCGGGGTCAGATAAGGACCTGTGGGAGCGTGGCTTGCCCGCGAAGGCGGTGTTTCAGACACATTAATGTCAACTGACACACCGTATTCGCGGGCAAGCCACGCTCCCACAGGTTTGCGAACCAACCTATGGAAATCAGTCGTTGCTTGGCTTGCTCACTGCCTGCAACACGTATTGCGGCAGGGCGAAAGCGCCGATGTGGATCTCCGGATTGTAGTAGCGGGTGACGATGCCGCTGCCCGTGAAACGCTGTTGCAGGGTTTCGCGGGACAACTTGCGATAAGCGGTATCGGTCGCGCCCCAGGCGAAGGTCATCGAGCCGCCGATGTAGGTCGGCACAGCAGCCTGGTAGAAGTGCCAGTCCGGGAATAGGCTGCGCAGGCGACCGGCGGTCGTCTTCACTTCTTCGATCTGCATGAACGGCGTGCCGTTCTGGGTCACCAGGATGCCGCCTTCGTTCAGGCAGCGGTGGCAAGCCTGGTAAAAGTTTTCCGAGAACAGCACTTCGCCCGGCCCGATCGGGTCAGTGGAGTCGGAAATGATCACGTCGAACTTTTCAGTGGTGGTAGCGACGAAACGCATGCCGTCGTCGATCACCAGGTTCAGGCGTGGATCGTCGAATGCACCCTTGGAGTGATTCGGCAGGAATTCCTTGCACATGTCGACCACGGTGCCGTCGATCTCGACCATGGTGATGTGCTCGACACTGCGGTGCTTGGCTACTTCACGCAACATGCCGCCGTCGCCGCCGCCGATGATCAGCACGCGCTTGGCGCTGCCATGGGCGAGGATCGGTACGTGGGTCAGCATTTCGTGATAGATGAACTCGTCGGCTTCGGTGGTCTGGATCACGCCGTCCAGCGCCATCACGCGGCCCATGCGCGGGTTCTCGAAGATCACCAGGTGCTGGTGTTCGGTGCGCACTTCGTGCAGCAGTTTTTCCATGCGAAAACGCTGGCCGTAGCCTTCGTAGAGGGTTTCCAGGTAGTCGCTGGTCGGGGTGATGCTCATGGGAAGTGCTCCGATGAATGCGGGTGGCAACGGACGGTTACCCGCCCATGATGGCCATTCGTTTGTCTCGAATGACCGGGAAAGGCGCGCATTCTACGTTGCGGAACATGACAGGTCGAACCTCACTTGTTCGACTTGCCACAATCCTGTGGGAGCGGGCTTGCCCGCGATGCAGACGCTGCGGTATGTCAGAGACACCGCGGCGATATCATCGCGGGCAAGCCCGCTCCCACAGGGTCGGTGTAGTTTGTGGGAATTCGGTCAGAGTTTGACGTTGCCCCGCGGCCCGGCGATAGCCCAGATGATCAGCCCCAGCACCGGTAACAGTGCGATCAACAGTACCCAGAGGACTTTCATCCCGGTCCCGGCACTACTTTTGAATACGTTGATGATGGCCCAGATGTCCAAGACAAAAATGATCAAGGCAACCAGGCTGTTGAACGTGGAACCCATGGTGACGCTCCTGAAGAGTGATTTGCCCTCTTAGGATAGACGGTCGTCGTGAGGGTTCCCTTTGATTTGACAGTATTTGGCTATCAGACGTGAATCGCCACTTTCAGGGCTTCCAGGGCGGGCGCGGCTGCGATGCCGGCTTCTGCGCACAATTGCAGCACGCGGGGCACGTCATTGCCGTACACCAGCACCACCTGCAATTCGTCATCGAGCAACTGGCTGAAGTTCATCAGCGTGTAGCCGCCGTTTTCCTTGTTCAGGCTGCTCATTTGCACCTGGATGCGGTTGAGCGCGGTCAAGGCTTCGGTCTTGGCCAGTTGCTTGGGCTTGAGATTGAATTCCACACCCGGGCCGAACGAGGCGACGATCTGCGCGAACAGGTCCATGTAGGTGTCAGCCTGGAACAGCACCGTTTCCGGCAGGCTGCCGACCACCACCCATTCACCCAACGGGATCGGGAAGGTTTCGTCGTAGTTGATGTCCGGATTGGCGCTCAGAAAAGCCTGCGGATCGGCGTAGGCCTGGGCCGCTTCGTCTGCGACCTTGAGGATTTCGTCTTCGCCCATGCACCCGGAGCTGATTTTGCTGATGAGTTCGACGAGTGCGGTTTTCATGGGGAGGATCCTGTAGCGAGGGGGATTTTGAGGGCGCGAAGGATAGCGCATTAATGAGGGAAATGCGGACCTGTGGCGAGGGGGCTTGCCCCCGTTGGGTCGCGAAGCGGCCCCGAAACATTCAATTGGGGTACATCAGAAAGACCGCATATGCTGACTTTACGACTGCTTCGCAGCCGAACGGGGGCAAGCCCCCTCGCCACAAAAGCTCCCTCGCCAAAGGGTTCAACGTCAGCCCAGCAGTTTTTCCAGTTGAGCAACCGTATCGGAAGCCCCCATGGTCCTGGCAGCCTCCAGCGCAGTGATGCCATTGGCGTCCTTGGCCTGCGGGTCGGCGCCCTTGCTGATCAGGTAGTCGACCACTTCGACGCGGTTGAACATCGCCGCCATCATCAGCGCCGTGCGGCCATCGAAGGACGAGCCTTCAACCTGCGCGCCGCCCTCGACCAAGGCCTTTATCACCGCCAGGTCGCCCTTGAAGGCGGCGCCGGCAATCGGGCTCTGGCCGTTGTCGTTGCGGATCTCCGGGTCGGCCTTGTGCTCCAGCAGGACTTTTACCGTGTCCACATGACCGTGGTACGCGGCCAGCATCAGCAAGGTATCGCCCTTGTGGTTACGCAGGTTCGGCGGCAAACCCTTGGTCAGCAGCGCGGCCATCATCGCCGCATCGCCCTCCCGTGCCTTGTTGAATACCTGTTCGGCAAATTCGGCGGCTTCTTCGGGGGTCATCTGGCGGCTTTTGTCTGACATTGGGCACTCCCTTTTCTGTCATTCGTAAAAGCCGACAGTTTCCCGAGCGGTCCTGGCACTGTCACTTGTTTTTTCTCATGGGCGGCCATAGCCAGATTCAATAGCGGTACTTGCCGCCGTGAATGTCGGACAACAATTGCTCCGTGACCTGCACGTAAGTCTGGGTTCCCGGCAGCCAGGCATAGATCGGATCATCACCGGTCCTACCCGGGTCGAAGGCTTCGTCCTTGAGCCGGGTCTTCTGATACTTGAAAGTCCCGGTGGTTTCCATTTTCACTTTCACCCGCAGGAACAACGGCACCGCATAGGCCGGCATTTGCTCACGGGCAAAGGCCAGCAGTTCGCTGAAGTCCAGGGTGGCCAGGGATTCGGCGGGCGTGATCGCGGCCATCCCGGCCCGGCCATTGGTGTTGCGGATTTCCACGCCGTAGGCCACGGCTTCGGAAATATGCGGGTGTTGCAGGAGGATGTTCTCGACCTCCGTGGTCGACACGTTTTCGCCCTTCCAGCGGTAGGTGTCGCCCAGGCGGTCGACAAACTGCGCATGACCAAAGCCGATGTTGCGCAACAGGTCGCCGGTGTTGAAGTAGCGGTCACCCTTTTCGAACACATCCTCAAGCACGACCCTGGCGGTTTTCTGCGGATCGGTGTAGCCGTCCAGCGGAGCCTTGTCGTCGATTTTTGCCAGCAACAGCCCTTGCTCGCCCTTGGCGACCTTGCGCATCAAACCGTTGGCTTCACGAATCGGCGCGCC
Organism: Pseudomonas sp. QLc11A; assembly: GCF_052112305.1. NCBI lineage: Bacteria > Pseudomonadati > Pseudomonadota > Gammaproteobacteria > Pseudomonadales > Pseudomonadaceae > Pseudomonas > Pseudomonas sp. QLc11A. Next base: position 328,902 of record NZ_JAVAJJ010000003.1, on the reverse strand, counting down.
GCTGTCGTGGTCATAGGCGACCAGTTCCCAGGACATCAGGGAAAAACCTATGGTGTTGTCGAAATTGAGAATGTTGGTGAACCCGATATTGCCGTCGCTGGCGGCATAGAGTTCGCAGATGTGATTCACCGCAAAGCGGGTCTTGAACTCGTTCCAGGCGCCGGGACGCAGGCCGTTGCCGATCATCTTCTTCACATCGTGCCGGCTGTCGTTGACGCTCGGTGGTTGATCGACCAGGTAGCGGCACAGTTCGCCGACATAACCGATGGTGGTTGCCTGGTATTTGCGTACGTCGCTCCAGAATTGACTGGCGCTGAATTTGCGGCGGATGGCGAACCCGCTGGCACCACTGACGGCCGAGCCCCAGCACACGCAAAGGCCGGTGGCGTGGTACAGCGGCAAGGTGCAATAGACGACATCCTCCGGGCGCATGTCCAGCGCGATCATGCCGAAGCTCGCGCAGCTGCGCATCCAGCGGCCATGCTTGAACACACCAGCCTTGGGCAGCCCCGTGGTGCCCGAGGTGTAGATATAAAAGCAGGGATCGTCGAAGAAAATCTGCCGGCTGCTGGCCGGGTTGTCGCAGGCGTCGTCGAGGCTGACGGTCATCAGGTTGATGAACCCTTCAGGCGCGATACCCGGTTGGCGAGAGGTGTCCCGATCGGCGACGAACCAGGTTCGGGCAGACTGGATCGCCACCCGATCTCGTATCGCCAGATACGCCGGGACCAGCTCCTCACCGACAATGATCGCCACCGGCGCCACCAGATTCACACTGTGCACCAGGGTATCGCGGGTCTGCGAGGTATTGAGCAAGGCACTGATCGCGCCGACCTTGGCCACCGCCAGAATCGTCACCAGCAGTTCCGGACGGTTCTCGATGAAGACCGCCACCACGTCACCCTTGCCGATACCTTGGCCGATCAGGTGATGGGCAATGCGGTTGGCCCACTGATTGACCTCGGAGTAACTGAGCGTGACGTCGTCCTGCAGCAGCGCCGGGCCATCCGGGTTGCGCGATGTGGCTTGTTCGAAACTCCAGCCCAAACCACACGCCTGGGTCGGGTCCTTGACGTTGGCGGCCTTCATGCCCTTGACCACCCGGGGGATGGCTTTGGCGATGGAAGGCAGCTTGCGGAGCATCATGCCCCAGGTAATCGTGTCGTTCGACGTGCGGCTCATGATGCTCCCGTTCGCTGTTTTTTTATTGTCGGGCGGCGATGTCTGAGGCCGAAAATACGTCAACGGTTCTTGAGCTGTACACGCGGTTTTTGAAATGTTTTGTATCTGCGATCTTGATCCGCGATCTGATCCACGGTCGATACGATGCCCCGCGTGAACCCTGCCATGAACAATGGTTCCATCGAATCGCCGAGCGACCTCGCAAAATGCAGGATGCACGATGGCCATTCATGCAGATTGCACGAATGCAAAAATCGCCAAAAACAGTAAGCCATTGATTTTTATTGATATTGATCAACTAAAAACACTGGCACAAAGGCTGCAACGGTCTCTCCACGCCATTCAAGTCATCACGGAGCTGAACGACATGAGCCTGATCCAGGAAAAGTTTTCGTCCCTGTTCTCCAACTACACAGTTGCCACCCAGGCCCGTCCTGACGGCGGGATCCTGCTGACCCTGAGCGGCGGCGAAGGCAAAGTGTTCAAACGCTCGATTTCCTACCAGCAATTGCACAACGGCGACCAACTGACGTGGGTCATCAGTGCGATTCGCCGCGACCTCGCCGAACAAGCCAGTGAACTGCCGCAGATTTCCTTGCTGCAAAGCCAGCAACGGTTTGCCTTGCCGACTTATCACTCGCTGTAAAAAAATGTGGGAGCGGCGGTGCGGCGATCCGACTTGCTCGCGAAAGCGGTGTGTCATTCAACGTTGATGTTGACTGACATACCGCTTTCGCGAGCAAGCCCGCTCCCACAGGGGTTTTTGGCGTTTAGAAATTAGCGGGGTTTATCCGCGCAAAGCTGTCCACAGTGACGTGCCCCACCAGCTCCCCGCCTTCACGAGCCAGGCCGCAAGTGGCCATTCCTGCCGCGCGCGCCGCGTCGAGTTCTTCGACTATGTCCGACAGAAACAGAATCTGCCCCGCCTCGAGGTTGATCGCCCGGGTGATGTTGGCGTAGGACTGCGCCTCGCGCTTTGGCCCCGAAGTGGTATCGAAATAGCCGCTGAACAGCGGCGTCAGGTCCCCCGCCACCGAACAGCCGAAGATCAACCGCTGGGCCTGGATAGAACCGGACGAATAAACAAACAGTTGAAAGTCATCCTGATGCCAGCGCTTGAGCGCTTCAACGGCGTCCGGGTACACGTGGCCCTGCAACTGCCCGGCCTGATAACCCTGCTCCCAGACCATGCCCTGCAACGCTTTCAACGGCGTAGCCTTGCGGTCTTCGGCAATCCAGCCCAACAGGATCTCGACGACCCGTTCGACGTCGGCGTCCGGCTCATTGCTGTCGCGGCGTACGGCGGCCAGTTGTTCGGCCACGTCAGCACGCCCGGCCTGCTGACGAACAAACGCCGGCAGGTGTTTGGCGGCATAGGGAAACAGCACGTCGAAGACAAAACTCACCGCGCTGGTGGTGCCTTCGATGTCGGTGAGAATCGCTTTGATCGGCATCGACTCAGTCCTCCAGACGCGGGAATTGGTTGGCGATGTCTTCACCGGTGAAATTGGCCACCCAGCCTTCCGGGTTGTTGAACAGGCGGATCGCAATGAAATGCGGGTGCTCGCCCATGTCGAACCAGTGTTTGGTACCGGCCGGCACCGAGATCAGATCGTTTTTCTCGCACAGCACGGCGTAGACGTAATCGTCGATGTGCAGGGTAAACAGGCCACGGCCGGCAACGAAAAATCGCACTTCGTCTTCGCCATGGCGGTGTTCGTTGAGGAACTTGGCGCGCAGTTCGGCTTTTTGCGGGTGATCGCTGTTGAGGCTGATCACATCGACTGTGATGTAACCGCGCTCGGTCATCAACTGGTCGATTTGCGCTTGATAGGCGCCAATCACTTCTTCCTGAGTGGCGCCCGGCTGAAGCCTGGTGGCGGCTTGCCAACGGTCGAAGCGCACGCCTTGTTCAGCCAGGGTCGAGGCGATGTCTTCGAAATGGGTCAGCACCTTGTTGGGGATTTCAGGGCTGGAGACGTGATAAACGGACAGGCTGCTCATCAGGGCAACTCCTTAACGGTTCATGCTTTAACGTTCGAGAGCGAGCGCATCTTCAACTCGCACTCGAACAAAAATTCAAAGGCCTCGATCTGCCGCAGGGCATCGCTCATGCGCGCACCCCAGGTGTACAGGCCATGGCCGCGAATCAGGTAGCCGACGCAATCGGGATGGGCGTCCAGCCAAGGCTGCACCTTGGCGGCCAGGCGCGCAATGTCCTGATCGTTGTCGAAAATCGGCACACGCACCCGGGACTCGTGGGTCGTCACACCGCTGAAGGCTTTTTGCAGTTCGTAGTCTTCGAATTCGATGAAGTCTTGCGGCGTCAGGCGTGACAGTACGGTGGCATTCACCGAGTGGGTGTGCAGCACCGCGCCGATCTCGGGCCGCCAGCTGTAAAGCTGAGTGTGCAGCAGGGTTTCGGCGGACGGTTTCTTGCCCGGCTCCAGGCTATTGCCTGACAGGTCGGTGGCCAGTACATCGTCCATGCCCAACTGGCCCTTGTGCTTGCCGGAGACGGTCAGCAAGGCTTCGGTCGGCGACAGACGGGTCGAGTAATTGCTGCTGGTGGCCGGCGACCAACCGCGGCCATAGAGAAAACGCCCGGCGTCGATGATTTCCTGGGCGAGGTGTTCACGGGTAAGGCTCATGGCCTGTCCTCTTGCATACATGTGGCAATGATAACGGCAGCCGCGAGCGCTGCGAGGCTGGCAATACTAAAGGTCAATGCGGCGCCAAGGGCGTTCCAGCTGTAACCGGAATACAAGGCGCCCATTGCGCCACCAGTGCCGGCCAGCGCGGCGTACAGGGCCTGACCCTGACCTTGCTGGCGCGCACCGAAGCTACGTTGCACGAATTGAATGGCAGCGGCGTGAAAGCTGCCGAATGTCGCCGCGTGCAACACCTGGGCAAACAACAGTACCCAGAGAAACTCCGCCAGCGAGCCCAGCAACAGCCAGCGCAACGCCGCCAGCAGAAAGCTGGCCATCAGCACCCGGCGCAACGAGACGCGCGCGAGTATCCGGCTCATGGCCAGAAACATCAGCACTTCGGCGACCACGCCGACCGCCCAGAGCATGCCGATCACGCCGCGGCTGTAGCCCAGCCGCTCGAGGTGCAGGGTCAGAAACGTGTAGTACGGCCCATGGCTCATCTGCATCAGCGCCACGCAGGCGTAAAACGCCAATACCCCAGGGCTGCGCAGTTGCTTGAGAAATCCTTCCCCCGCCACCCGATTGCCCGGTGTCGGTTGGGCATTGGGCACCCACAGGCTGCTGAGCACGATGCCGGCCAGGATCAGCACCAGCGCCGCGGGGTAGATGTCGAGGCTCAGCCATTCGAACAGCCGGCCCAGTGCGACCACGGTGATGATGAAACCGATCGATCCCCACAGGCGAATCTGGCTGTAACGCGCGGTCTGCCCCTGCAAATGCGCCAGGGTGATGACTTCGAACTGCGGCAACACCGCGTGCCAGAAGAACGCATGCAAGGCCATGACCATCGCCAGCCAGGCGTAGGTCTTGCTGACGAAAATCAGCGAGAAGGTCAGCAGTGTGCACACCGCGCCAAAACGCACGATGGCCAGCCGCTGCCCCGTGAAGTCGCCCAGCCAGCCCCAGATGTTCGGCGCTACGCAGCGCATCAACATAGGGATCGCCACCAGCTCGCCGATGCGTGCGGCACTGAATCCCAGGTGATCGAAATACAGCGCCAGAAACGGCGCTGTCGAACCGAGCAAGGCGAAATAGAACAGATAGAAACTGGAGAGCCGCCAGTACGGGAGCGCCGCAGTCGCCATCAGACGGCTGCGACCAGGAGGTCAGCCATTTACAGCTGACCCAGCACCGGCGTGCTCACACGCACATCGGCGTTCTGCCCACGGTGACGCAGCAGATGATCCATCAGCACGATGGCCATCATCGCCTCGGCGATCGGCGTGGCACGGATACCGACGCACGGGTCGTGACGGCCCTTGGTGATCACCTCCACCGGGTTGCCATGGATATCGATGGAACGGCCCGGCGTGGTGATGCTCGACGTCGGCTTCAGCGCCAGGTGCGCAACGATAGGCTGACCGGAGGAAATACCGCCGAGAATGCCGCCGGCGTTGTTGCTGAGGAAACCTTGCGGGGTCATTTCATCGCGATGTTCGGTGCCGCGCTGGGCGACGCTGGCGAAACCGGCGCCGATTTCCACGCCCTTGACCGCATTGATGCTCATCAGTGCATGGGCCAGTTCGGCATCGAGACGGTCGAAGATCGGTTCCCCCAGGCCTGGCATCACACCCTCGGCCACCACGGTAATTTTCGCGCCGACCGAATCCTGGTCGCGGCGCAATTGGTCCATGTAGGCTTCCAGTTCCGGCACTTTGTCCGGATCCGGGCTGAAGAAAGCGTTCTGCTCGACCGACTCCCAGGTCTTGAACGGGATTTCAATCGGTCCGAGCTGGCTCATGTAGCCGCGAATCACGATGCCCTGGCTGGCCAGGTATTTTTTCGCAATCGCACCGGCCGCGACGCGCATCGCGGTTTCACGGGCCGAGCTGCGACCGCCACCGCGGTAGTCGCGCTCGCCGTATTTGTGGTGGTAGGTGTAGTCGGCGTGGGCCGGGCGGAACAGATCCTTGATCGCCGAGTAGTCCTTGGACTTCTGGTCGGTGTTGCGGATCAACAAACCGATGGCGCACCCCGTGGTGCGGCCTTCGAACACGCCAGAGAGGATTTCGACTTCGTCGGCTTCCTGGCGCTGGGTGGTGTGGCGGCTGGTGCCGGGCTTGCGGCGGTCCAGGTCCCGCTGCAGATCCTCCAGGGATATCTCCAGGCCCGGCGGGCAGCCATCGACAATGGCGACCAACGCCGGGCCATGGCTTTCGCCCGCGGTGGTGACAGTGAACAGCTTGCCGTAGGTATTGCCGGACATGCAGGACGCTCCGTGAAATGAACCTGAATACGTAATGCGCGCCAGTATACGCAGGCTACCCAAGTAGTTCATCCTCGAACCTTATGGGTGCCTGTGAGTCCAACCGGCATCTTCTTGATGATGGCGTGATGATGCTGCGAGTTCTAGCCTTGAGCCTTACCCTGATTTCCGGCTTCGCCCAGGCGACTGTCCTGCAACGGCCGATCACGTTGGACACCGGCACCGGCGAGCTTTTCGGCTCTTTGCTGCTGCCCAAGTCCGACAACCCGGTACCCGTTGTCCTGATCATTTCCGGCTCCGGCCCTACGGATCGCGACGGCAACAACCCTGACGGCGGACGTAACGACAGCCTCAAGCGCCTGGCCTGGGTGCTGGCCAAACACAACATCGCCAGTGTGCGTTACGACAAACGCGGTGTTGCAGCAAGCCTGGCCGCGACGCCGGACGAACGCAATCTGACGGTCGACGCGTACGTTTCCGACGCCGAGGCCTGGGGCCAGAAGCTCAAGACTGATCCGCGCTTCGGCAAACTGATCGTGCTCGGACACAGCGAAGGCGCCTTGATCGCCAGCCTGGCCGCGCCAACCATCGACGCCGATGCGGTGATTTCCGTCTCGGGTAGCGCGCGACCGGTCGATCAGGTGATCCGCCAGCAACTGGGCAATCGCCTGCCACCGCCGTTGCTGCTGCGCAGTAATGAGTTGCTCGACAGCCTCAAGGCCGGGAAACCCGACGACAATGTGCCGCCACCCTTGCAGGCCATTTTCCGTCCGAGCGTGCAGCCGTACCTGATTTCCCTGTTCCGCCAGGACCCGGCTGCAGCGTTTGCCAGATTGAAGATGCCAGCGCTGATCATCCAGGGCAGCAACGACATCCAGGTCGGCGTCAATGACGCCAGGCTGCTCAAGGCCGCCAAACCGGACGCCGAACTGGCCCTGATCGAGGGCATGAACCACGTCATGCGCATCGTGCCCAACGACGTCAAACGCCAGCTGGCTTCCTATAAAGACCCGCAATTGCCTCTGGCAGCGGAACTGGGCGCGCGAATCCTCGGGTTTATTGACGGACTTCGCTCCAGTTAAGACTTACCCTCCAGTCCTGGGAAAAACGGCCGATAAGCCTTTGTCGCCAACACATTGGTTGGCGACAAGCTGAGCTTGGACAGGATCTCGCCGTTATGACTGACACCCAGACTTCACCCGACACCCCCGCTGAAACAGAAGCACCGCCAGCGGTCGAGCTGCCCTGGGCGGACGTCCACGTCGAGCACCACAAGATGCTCCGTCTGGCACCGCTGAAGACTGATCGCAATACAGGCGGGCGCCCATTGCGCTTTATCGAGTTCGGCTATGCCGAGCGCAACGACAAGGCGCGCAGCCTGATGCGCATGAGCATCACCCTGCCCGCCCAACGCGTGCGCAAGGAACAGAATCATCTGGATGTGTGGGTCGATCACGCCGAAAAGCGCATGCATTTCGGACCGGAAAGCGGTTTGCAGGTCGAACCGCTGAACCGCGGCATCGGCCGATTCATGATCGCCCAGGGCATCAACTGGGCGAAGAAGCGCTGGCCCACCTACACCGTCGACGGCTTTGACCTGAACAACAAGGAAGCGCTCAACGAAGACACCCGCCTGCGCCGCGATCATTTTTTGCGCGTGCACGGTTTCGACGTGGTGTATGCCGATGCCCAGCATTTGAAAGGCAGTGTCAAAGCAGTCAAGGTCGGCGACCTCGCGGGGGACTGGAACAGCGAAAAACTGCAGGTCGTGGAGATTCTCGAGGCGGCACAGATGCTCCAGCAAGCCGAGCAGAACCTGGCCGAGCAGGAAGTCAAACTCAAGAAACACGAAGAGAAGGTCAGCAAATACAAACGCGAAGACGCCGGACTGCGTTTCACCATTACGTGCCTGGTGGCGTTTGCGGTGTTTCAGGCGGGGTTGTTGATCTGGATTGCCACGCACCGCTGAAGGCTTGAGACCGCGGCGCGGCTATCGCGGGCAAGCCACGCTCCCACAGGATTCGCGCCGTACTCAAATGATGCGGCACACGCTGAACCTGTGGGAGCTGGCTTGCCAGCGATAGGATTTCAACCAATCAGACGCGGGAAGCGAACAACGCCTGATGCTCTCGGCACTGCTGCGCGCTCAGCATGAACACACCGTGACCACCGCGCTCGAACTCCAGCCAGGCGAAGTCGACTTCCGGGTACAACGCCTCGACGTGCACCTGGCTGTTGCCCACTTCGACAATCAGCAAGCCTTTCTCGGTCAGATGATCCGCCGCTTCGGCAAGCATGCGACGCACCAGGTTCAAACCGTCATCGCCGCACGCCAGGCCCAGTTCCGGCTCGTGCTGGTATTCGTCCGGCATGTCGGCGAAATCTTCCGAATCGACGTAGGGCGGGTTCGACACGATCAGGTCGAAGCGTTGTCCCGGCAAGCCCTCGAAACCGTCGCCCTGCACCGTGTACACGCGCTCATCGAGACCATGGCGCTCGATGTTCTGGTTGGCCACTTCCAGCGCTTCGAACGACAGGTCCGCCAACACCACTTCGGCATGCTGGAACTCGTAGGCGCAAGCAATGCCGATGCAACCGGAGCCGGTGCACAAATCGAGAATCCGCGCCGGCTCGTTGGCCAGCCACGGGGTAAAACGGTTTTCGATCAGCTCGCCAATCGGCGAACGCGGGATCAACACACGCTGATCGACGATGAACGACATGCCGCAGAACCAGGCCTCGCCCAGCAGGTAGGCCGTTGGCACGCGCTCTTCGATGCGGCGCTTGAGCAGCAGCTGCAGGTGAACCACTTCGTCTTCTTCCAGATTGCAGTCGAGGTAGCTGTCGGCGATTTCCCACGGCAGGTGCAGCGCGCCCAGCACCAGTTGACGGGCTTCGTCCCAGGCATTGTCGGTGCCATGGCCGAAAAACAGATCCTCCCCATGGAAGCGGCTGACGGCCCAACGGATATGGTCACGCAGGGTGCGAAGGCGGGAAGTGATCACGACGGCAAACTCCAGAAAAATCGACGGGCGATTCTACCAGTCAAACGGCGCCACGACGACGCAGGAAAACGACCGACTCAAATGTAGGAGTTATCCGTTTTTTCGCCAGGCTATTGAACAAAACGTGACTATTGACAAGGCTAGAGGCCAGCAACCACGGCACCTACGATCGTAGCGATTCACAGAACCGCTCAGCCAGAGGACAATGGCGCAAAAGCCCCACTCCAAGGAGCCCCAGAATGTCCGTTCCAAAAACGATGTTTCAACTCAGCGGTCGCGGTTATCCGGCAGCCAAACTGAGTCATGCGACCCTTATCATCATCGATGCCCAGAAAGAGTATTTGAGCGGGCCGCTGGCCCTCAGCGGCATGGATGAGGCCGTCGCGAACATCAAGCAGTTACTCGCCGCGGCCCGTGCCGCCGGCCGGCCGATCGTGCATGTGCGCCACCTCGGCACGCTCGGTGGCATGTTCAACCCGCAAGGCGTCGGTGGTGAATTCATTCCGGGTCTTGAGCCACAGAGCGACGAAACCATCATCGGCAAATTGCTGCCGAGCGCGTTCCACGGTACCGAACTGGCCAAACGCCTGGAGGACCTCGGCGCCCTCGACCTGATCGTCTGCGGCTTCATGAGTCACTCGAGCGTCAGCACCACGGTGCGCGCCGCGAAGAACCTGGGCTTCCGCTGCACACTTATCGAAGACGCCTGCGCCACACGCGACCTGCCCTACAAGGGCGGTGTCCTGAGCGCAGCGCATGTTCATCAGACCGAAATGGCGATCATGGGCGACAACTTCGCCACCCTCGCGCTGACCTGTGAACTGATCTGATCGACGCTCAATGAGCGGCCTGGAGCGCCGCTCATCCGCAAAAACCTCTCATTTGCCGTAATTGTCTTAGCCTCAGGAACATCCCGGTCAACTCCCGGTCGAAGGGCCGATACCCATTGAGGAAGGTCGGAATGAAGTTATCCGATGGTTTTGACGCTCGCCGCTTGCGGCCCAAAGGCCAACGCAACTGGCGTTTTCGAATTGGCGCGACGTTCGCGGCATTGCTGGCGATGTGCGGCGTGTTGCTCGCCATGGCCGGTGCCGCCAGCCTGTTCGGCCACGTACCTGCCCTGGGTGAACTGAACACCAGCCGCACCGGTGCTGCCGTGATCCTGGCCATTGGCCTGTTCGTGCTGTACCTCGGTGTATGGCTGTGGCGCCGTTGCCGCCGTCGCTCGCGGCAGTCGCGGGAACTGGCCATGTCCCCGCACCTGATGAAAAAACACGACTGAGCCAAGCGCCGCGCGCGTTTTTGTCGCGCCCGATTCGCTTCGAGTTGGGTAAACTGGCCGCCCTTCGCGGAGGCTGACATGCAAGACGACGATTTTTCCCTGTTCAAAAGCGCGATCCAAGGCGTCAAGCCGATCAAGCACGATCGCGCCGAAACCGGCAAACCCAAGAGTGACCGTGCGCAGATTGCCAAGCTGCGTCAAGCGGCCACCGTGCGCACCGATGCCACCACCGTTGACGGTCTGTCCGATCAGTTCGTCATCGACGTCGGCCCTGAAGACGAGCTGATGTGGGCCCGCGATGGCGTGCAAGAAAGCCAGATGCGCAAGCTCAAGATCGGTCAGATTCCATTCGAAGGCAGCCTCGACCTGCACGGCATGAGCGTGGAAAAGGCCCGGGAAACCCTCTGGGCGTTCCTCGCCGAAGCAACCAGATTCGAAATCCGCTGCGTGCGCGTCACCCATGGCAAGGCGGTACGCCTGGACGGCAAGCGGCCGATGATCAAAAGCCACGTCAACACCTGGCTGCGCCAGCATCCACAGGTGCTCGGCTTCACCTCGTGCCAGGCCAAACACGGCGGTGCCGGGGCGGTCTATGTGATGCTCAAACGCACCATGATGGAAGGTCGCGACGAGTAAAGCTGATGCGCCACGCTTGCAGCGTCGTGTCCGTCACCGTACCCTTGCCCTTTGCGTAAAATCCCACAGGTAGTTTCATGTCCCTGGAACAGAATTACACGGCGATCCTCGGCCAGCTCGGCGAGGACGTTTCCCGCGAAGGCCTGCTCGACACGCCAAAACGTGCCGCCAAAGCCATGCAGTACCTCTGCCGCGGCTATGAACAGACACTGGAAGAGGTCACCAACGGTGCCCTGTTCAGCTCCGACAACAGCGAAATGGTGCTGGTCAAGGACATCGAGTTGTACTCGTTGTGCGAACACCACCTGCTGCCGTTCATCGGCAAGGCGCACGTTGCCTACATTCCGAGCGGCAAGGTCCTGGGCCTGTCGAAGGTGGCGCGGATCGTTGATATGTACGCCCGTCGCCTGCAGATCCAGGAAAACCTCAGCCGCCAGATCGCCGACGCGGTCCAGCAGGTCACCGGCGCCCTGGGCGTTGCGGTGGTGATCGAGGCCAAGCATATGTGCATGATGATGCGCGGTGTGGAGAAGCAGAATTCGACGATGATCACTTCGGTGATGCTCGGTGAATTCCGCGAGAACGCCGCGACCCGCAGCGAATTCCTCAGCCTCATCAAGTAATTCGCGGCACGAAGAAAACCGGCATTCATCGCCGGTTTTTTTTCGTCCGTGAAAAATCAGGTAAGCTGCGCGCCCTTCTTCGTTAGCACCGTGAGGCTTTCAACGTGTTCGTAAAAGCGCTTCGTGTCGGCCTTGGCCAACTGATCATCTTCATCGACTTCATCACGCGCCCAGGCAAGAAAAAGCGCCCCGCCGCGGCTCAGGCCCAGGTCGAAGCGGCCGCCAAAGGCCTGACCCTGTATCAATTCCACGCCTGCCCGTTCTGCGTGAAGACTCGCCGCACCCTGCGCCGCCTGAACGTGCCGGTGGCCCTTCGCGATGCGAAGAACAACGAACAGGATCGCCAGACCTTGCTCGAGCAAGGCGGCAAGATCAAGGTGCCGTGCCTGCGTATCGAAGAAAATGGCCAGACCACCTGGATGTATGAGTCCAAGGTGATCATTGATTATCTGGACAAGCGATTTGCGGCTGCCTGATGTTGATGTGGTGTTGCTGATGGCCCCATCGCTGGCAAGCCAGCTCCCACAGGGATCAGGTCCGCCCCACAAAATTTGAGTACACCTCGGTAGCTGTGGGAGCTGGCTTGCCAGCGATGAGGCCCGCTAAAACGGCACATGACTCAGACAAAAATAAACCGGCCCTTGCGCCGGTTTATTTGTTTTCAGGCCGCTTGCGCCGCCTGCGCCTGACGCACCACCGCCGCCAGCCGCTTGAGCCCCTCCTCCAGCCGCGCCGGGTCAATGTGGCTGAAGTTCAACCGCAAATACCCGTGATGCTTGTCCGGATCGGGGAAGAACGGCTCGCCCGGCATGAACGCCACATCCTTGGCCAACGCCGCGTTGAGCAAGGTTCGAGTGTCCAGCGGCTGCTTGAGTTTCAACCAGAAAAACAGCCCGCCCTGTGGCTCGTTCCAGTCCGCCAGATCACAGAAGTGAGTTTGCAGCGCCAGCTGGAACGCATCCCGGCGTTCCCGGTAAAAATCCCGTAGTTCACTGCGATGCTGCTGATACTTCTCGGTTCCGATCCATTGCAGTGCCTGCCACTGGCCAACCCGGTTGGTGTGCAGGTCCGCCGACTGCTTGAGTTTCAACAGATGGGGAAACAGGTCCGGGCTGGCGATCAGATAGCCAACGCGCAAACCTGGCAACAGGGTTTTCGACACCGTACCGGTATAGATCCAGCTGGCCTTCTTCAAGCGACCGGCAATCGGCGTGGCGCTACCACCATCGAAAGTCAGTTCGCGATAAGGCTCGTCTTCGATCAGGGTGACGCCGAACTCATCGAGCAGCGCTGCCACCGCGTCGCGTTTGGCTTCGCTGTAACGCACCGCCGAAGGATTCTGGAAGGTCGGGATCAGGTAGATGAAGGCCGGGTGGTGGTGTTCCAGGCGAGCGCGCAGCTCTGCCAGGTTCGGCCCGTCAGCCTCCAGCGGCACGGTCAGGCAATCGGCGCCGAACAGCTGGAAAATCTGCAATGCCGCCAGATAAGTCGGCGCTTCGAGCAGGATTTCGGTGCCCTTGTCGATGTAGAGCTTGGCGGCCAGATCCAGGGTTTGCTGTGAACCACTGACCACCAGCACCTGACTTGCCGCACATGCCACTCCCAACGCTCTCGCCTCGGCGGCCAACGCCTCACGCAACGCCGGTTCGCCCTCGCTCATGCCGTATTGGCCTATGGAAAGCGGCATGTCGGCCCAATCGACCTTCGGCAGCATGACTTCAGCCGGCAGACCTCCGGCGAACGACATCACTTGCGGACGCTGGGCCGCGGCGAGGATTTCACGGATCAAAGAACTTTTAAGGCGTGAGACACGTTCGGAAAAAGCCATGGGGATCACCGGTAGCGAGGCATGAGGAAAATGAGTCAAACTTGTTGACCGAAATTACGCTTCTTCGAATGGATACGTCAACATGCTTGACCTTAAAAACCCGCTTTCCCAACAGCAAGCCATGGAAGCGTTTTTCTTCGGCTACCAGGCTTTCACCGCCAAGGCCGATGAAATGCTCGAACGCCGCGGCCTGAGCCGGGTGCATCAACGCATTGTGTTTTTCATCGCTCGTTATCCGAACCTGAGCGTCAAGGAATTGCTGGCCTTGCTTGGCGTGAGCAAGCAGGCGCTGAACATGCCGTTGCGGCAATTGCTGGAGATGCATCTGGTCGACAGCGTCGCGTCCGAGTCGGACAAGCGTAAGCGGTTGCTGGAGTTGACTGCGGAAGGCGCGCGGTTTGAGCAGGCGTTGAGGCGTGAGCAGGTGAAATTGCTGGAGCGGGTGTTTGCCGAGGCTGGGGAGACGGCGGTGAATGGGTGGCTGGCGGTGAATCTGGCGTTGGGGAAAAGTCAGGCGCTTACCGACTGAATCAGTCTGCCTGCTGATTTTTATGCTGGCTGTTCCGGCCTCTTCGCGGGCAAGCCCGCTCCCACAGTGATGGATGGTGTCCACAAATCTTGTGCCTGACCGGGTTTCCTGTGGGAGCGGGCTTGCCCGCGAAGGGGCCGGTACAGGCGATATATCCCTATTGCCAAACTTTTCGTCGACAAAATCAAAAACATTATTTGCATTCTTTGTATACAAAAGCATAATCCACTTCGTGCGAGTTCCTGACCAAGCGGTCAACAAATTCGCAAGTGCCTCAAAGGGCCGCTGCCACCCTCATGGGTCCGGCCCTGGAAATAAAAATAAAACTCTTGAGGAGTATTCGCTGTGGAAAGCCGCAAATCCGAAGCATCGACGCTGGATCTCTCGCCGCCATTACGCAATGGCTTGCTGGAGCGTCTGTTCAAACTCAGCTTGCACGGCACCACGGTGAAGACCGAGCTGATTGCCGGTCTGACAACCTTCATCACCATGGCTTACATCATTTTCGTCAACCCCAACATCATGGCTGACGCCGGGATCGATCACGGTGCAGCATTCGTCGCCACCTGTATCGCTGCGGCCCTGGGTTGCCTGTTGATGGGTCTGTACGCCAACTGGCCAGTCGGTCTGGCGCCAGGCATGGGGCTCAACGCCTTCTTCACTTACACCGTGGTCGGCACCATGGGCTACAACTGGGAAACCGCCCTCGGCGCGGTGTTTGTGTCCGGTGTGTTGTTCATGATCCTGACCTTCTCCCGGATCCGCGAATGGCTGCTCAATAGCATCCCGGTCAGCCTGCGCTTCGCCATGGGCGCCGGCGTGGGTCTGTTCCTGGGGCTGATCGGCCTGAAAACCGCGGGCATCGTCGTCGATAGCCCGGCCACGCTGATCAAGCTCGGCTCCCTGCGCGAACCCGGCCCGCTGCTCGCCGCCGTATGCTTCCTGATGATCGCCATCCTCAGCTATCACAAGGTATTCGGCGCGATCCTCATCAGCATCATCACCGTGACCCTCGCTGGCTGGGGTCTGGGCTTGGTGCACTACGAGGGCATCATGTCCGCCCCGCCGAGCCTGGCTCCGACCTGGATGGCCATGAACGTCGCCGGTGTGTTCAACATCAGCATGGTCAGCGTGGTCCTGGCCTTCCTCTTCGTGCACATGTTCGACACCGCCGGCACCCTGATGGGTGTTGCCCAACGCGCCAACCTGGTAGGCGCTGACGGCAAGATCGAAAACCTCTCTCGAGCCATGAAAGCCGACAGTGCTTCCAGCGTATTCGGTGCAGTAGTCGGCGTTCCGCCGGTCACCAGCTACGTGGAAAGTGCAGCCGGTGTTGCAGCGGGTGGTCGGACTGGTCTTACCGCAGTGACCGTAGGTGTGCTATTTATTGCAGCCATGTTCTTCGCGCCGCTGGCCGGGATGATCCCTGCCTATGCAACCGCGGGTGCACTGATCTACGTAGCGATGCTGATGATGGGCGGCATGGCCCACATCGAATGGGATGAAGCGACCGACAGCATTCCGGCGATCGTTACCGCAATCATGATGCCACTGACCTTCTCGGTCGCCGACGGCATCGCGCTGGGCTTCATCACCTACGTGGCGATGAAGGCCGGTACCGGCAAGCACAAGGAAATTTCGGTGAGCCTGTGGGTGCTCTGCGCGATCTTCATCGCCAAGTTCATCTTCTTGTAAGCCACACGCGGTACACGCTTGAAAACAGCCTCACCCCGTCGGGTGGGGCTTTTGTGCAAATGGAGGAAAGTGATGAGTCTGGAAACCTGGCTGCTGTTCAGCGGCGCTGCGCTGATAGTGATCCTGATCCCGGGGCCACTGTCGTTGCTGATGATCAGCAACAGTCTGAATTACGGCCTGCGCCGCTCTTACCCGGCCTTTCTCGGCGGCGTGTCTGCATCGATCTGCCTGCTGAGTGCTTCGGCGCTGGGCCTGGGTGCGTTGTTGCTGGCGTCGGAACAGCTGTTCAGCGCCCTGAAGATTCTGGGTGCCCTTTACCTGTTCTACCTCGCCTGGCAGAGCTGGCAACAGTCGCGCCTGCCCTCCCATGGCGCTGAAGTGCCACAAGCCGCGCCGGTGCCACGTTTTCGTGCGCTGTTCGGGCGTGCGTTCATGCTGGGCGCCAGCAACCCGAAGGACATCCTGTTCTTCGCCGCTTTCCTGCCGCAGTTCTTGAGTGCCGAACAGCCGTTCCTGCCGCAGCTGCTGGTGATGATTGTCACCTGGACACTGCTGGATCTGGCCTGCAAGTTGGCTTATGGCCTCGGCGCCCATGGCGCGGCGCGGTATCTGCGCAGTGGCAAGGGCCAGAGTTGGTTCAACCGGATCAGTGCGGGGTTGTTCAGTGGTGCGGGGGCTGCGTCTCTGCTGAGCCGCTAACAGCTGTAGGAGCGAGCTTGCTCGCGATGGACGTTAACGATGACGCGGGCCATCTGAATGCCCTCGTTGTCTGGGCCTCCATCGCGAGCAAGCTCGCTCCTACAGACGAAAAAAAGCCCGCAGTGTGAGCGGGCGAAAGACCAAAGAAGCTATATGCGCAGTCGCTTCCAGGGTGCAGCAGCTGCTTGGGGGATCAGCTGCCGCGATAGGTGGAGTAGCTGTAAGGCGAAATCAACAACGGCACGTGGTAGTGATCCTGCTCGGCAGAGATGCCGAAACGCAGCACCACCACATCCAGGAAAGCCGGCTCCGGCAGCTTGACGCCGCGGGCGCGGTAGTAATCGCCGGCATGAAACTGAACCTGATAGACCCCGGTGCGGTAGTCATCACCTTGCAGCAGCGGTGCATCGACACGGCCATCGCTGTTGGTTATCGCGCTGGCGACCAATTCCAGTTGCGATCCTTCAACGCGGTACAACTCGACCTTGATCGAGCTGCCCGGGCAACCGTGTGCTGCGTCCAAAACGTGTGTAGTCAAACGTCCCATTGATTCTGCGCGCCTGCCTGCGTGGAGCAGTCAGACTTCGCGCCTCCCGAAGTCAGTTGAAAAGGAGACCGCACCGATTCGGAGCACGAAAAGTTGCGGCGAGCGACTGATTAAGACACTTTTAAAAAAAATTGTACACAATAAAAACGACATTTTTCGCGTTATACCCGGCACTTGCACATTTACCGGCGATTTCCCGCCGAACTGCACACTCCATAGACCCGTCATCAAATTACTGACCAGTCAGGCAGATTTCTTGCAGGCTCACGCCAATAGCAGTAAAAGATGACAGTCGGTTAAAAATGCGAAAATTCAGGCTTACAAAGTGAATATAAAGTTGTATACAATCAGCCCATCGCTGTGACGCCAGCCTGCCACCAATCTCCAGCTGCGTCACACCAACCGTCATCATCGAACAAGAAGGAAGCCTGCAGTGAGCGCTGACTACCCACGCGACCTGGTCGGTTACGGCAGTAACCCTCCTCATCCACACTGGCCGGGCAATGCCCGCATAGCCCTGTCGTTCGTACTCAATTACGAAGAAGGCGGCGAGCGCAACATCCTGCACGGCGACAAAGAGTCCGAAGCCTTCCTCTCGGAAATGGTGTCTGCCCAGCCGCTGCAAGGCGCGCGCAACATGAGCATGGAATCGCTTTACGAGTATGGCAGCCGTGCCGGCGTGTGGCGGATCCTGAAGCTGTTCAAGGAATTCGACATTCCACTGACCATTTTCGCCGTGGCCATGGCCGCCCAGCGTCACCCGGACGTGATCCGCGCCATGGTCGATGCCGGCCACGAGATCTGCAGCCACGGCTACCGCTGGATCGACTACCAGTACATGGACGAAGCCCAGGAACGCGAGCACATGCTCGAAGCGATCCGCATCCTCACCGAAATCACCGGCGAACGCCCGCTGGGCTGGTACACCGGCCGCACCGGCCCGAACACCCGTCGCCTGGTAATGGAGGAAGGCGGTTTCCTCTACGACTGCGACACCTACGACGACGACCTGCCCTACTGGGAACCGAACAACCCGACCGGCAAGCCGCACCTGGTGATCCCGTACACCCTGGACACCAACGACATGCGCTTCACCCAGGTCCAGGGTTTCAACAAGGGCGACGACTTCTTCGAATACCTCAAGGATGCGTTCGACGTGCTTTACGCCGAAGGCGCCGAAGCACCGAAGATGCTGTCGATCGGCCTGCACTGCCGCCTGATCGGCCGTCCGGCGCGTCTGGCTTCGCTCAAGCGCTTTATCGAATACGCTAAAAGTCATGAACAGGTGTGGTTCAGCCGTCGCGTCGACATAGCACGCCACTGGCAGCAAACCCACCCGTACCAAGGGGCCGCGAAATGAGCGCCTTTCAAACATTGAAACCCTCGACATTGAGCCGCGACGCCTTCGTCAAAGCCTTCGCCGACATCTACGAACATTCGCCATGGGTGGCCGAAAAGGCCTTCGACCTGGGCCAGGATGCCTCGATCGACGAGATCGAAACCCTGCACCAGCGCATGAGCGACATCCTGTTGAGCGCCGATCACGCCAGCCAATTGGCTCTGATCAACGCTCACCCGGACCTGGCCGGCAAAGCCGCCGTCCAGGGCCAGTTGACCGAAGCCAGCACCCATGAACAGGCTGGCGCCGGTATTCACCAATGCACGGCCGAAGAGTTCCAGCGCTTCACCGAGCTGAACGACGCCTACAAAGCCAAGTTCAAGTTTCCCTTCATCATGGCGGTAAAAGGCAGCAACCGGCATCAGATCCTCGCAGCGTTCGAAACGCGCATCCACAACCCGGTCGACACCGAGTTCAAGTGCGCGCTGGCGCAGATCAACAAGATCGCCCTGTTCCGATTACTGACCCTATAGCAAGCCTGGCCCTCGCGAATTCAAGAACGCCGAATCCGCACAGGGCCTCGCAAGCATCCCAAGCCACTTATTTAAAGGCAGACAAGAAGAATGAAAGCTTACGCCGTACCTTTCGAGAAGTTCGTCAACCTGGCCGACGCCCGCCTGGGCACCAAAATCATCTCGGTCACCGATGACTGGTTCGCAGACGCCAACCGTCTGTTCCAACCGACCCCGGCCGTATGGAAGGAGGGCGTGTTCGATGACAACGGCAAGTGGATGGACGGCTGGGAATCGCGCCGCAAGCGTTTCGAAGGCTTCGACAGCGCCGTGATCCGCCTCGGCGTACCGGGTTCGATCAAGGGCGTCGACATCGACACTTCATTCTTCACCGGCAACTTCCCGCCATCGGCGTCCCTGGAAGCCTGCTTCCTGGCGTCGGGCGAGCCTGATGAAAACACCCAGTGGACTGAAGTGCTGTCCGCTGTCGAGCTGCAAGGCAACAGCCACCACTACCACGAAATCAACAACGACCAGGCCTTCAGCCACCTGCGCTTCAACATCTACCCGGATGGCGGCGTGGCCCGTCTGCGTGTGTACGGCGTGCCGTTCCGCGACTGGTCGGCCATCGGCGACAACGAGCAAGTCGACCTGGCCGCCGCCCTCAACGGCGGCCGCGCCCTCGCCTGCTCCGATGAACACTTCGGCCGCATGAGCAACATCCTCAACCCGGGCCGTGGCATCAACATGGGCGACGGCTGGGAAACCGCGCGTCGCCGTACCCCGGGCAATGACTGGGTCATCGTCGCGCTGGGTCATGCCGGTGAAGTCGAGAAAGTCATCGTCGACACCCTGCACTTCAAGGGCAACTACCCGGACAGCTGCTCGATCCAGGGCGCCTTCGTGAAGGGCGGCACCGACAGCCAGATCGAAACCCAATCGCTGTTCTGGCGCGAACTGTTGCCAAGCCAGAAGCTGGAAATGCACGCCGAACACACCTTCGCCGAGCAGATCAAGGCACTGGGCCCGATCACCCACATCCGCCTGAACGTGTTCCCGGATGGTGGTGTGAGCCGCCTGCGTGTACTGGGCAAGGTCGCTAAATAAGCGCTGAACCCAATCGCGAGCAAGCTCGCTCCCACAGGTTTTGTGAACGCCACAGTCCACTGTGGGAGCGAGCTTGCTCGCGATGGCGTCAAAACAAACAACACAGAATTCGGAAAAGAACAGCATGCGCACACTGACGATTGAACCGCTGACCAAAGAAGCCTTCGCCCCTTTCGGTGACGTGATCGAAACCGACGGCAGCGATCACTTCATGATCAACAACGGTTCGACCATGCGCTTCCATAAACTGGCGACGGTCGAAACCGCCAAGCCAGAGGACAACGCGATCATCAGCATCTTCCGCGCCGACGCGCAGGACATGCCGCTGACCGTCAGCATGCTGGAGCGCCATCCGCTGGGCAGCCAGGCTTTCATTCCGCTGCTCGGCAACCCCTTTCTGATCGTGGTCGCGCCACTTGGCGATGAACCTGTATCAGGCTTGGTCCGCGCCTTCGTTACCAACGGCAGGCAGGGCATTAATTACCATCGCGGCGTCTGGCACCACCCGGTGCTGACGATCGAAAAGCGGGATGACTTCCTGGTGGTTGATCGCAGTGGCACAGGCAATAACTGCGATGAGCATTTTTTCAAAGAGGATGAGCGTTTGATCCTCGCCCCCCACCAATAAGAGAAGGTCTGATCACTCGACAACAGAGTGACAGGCGAGAGGTAAAGACTGTGGAAGCACATCTGTTGGAATGGCTGAACCTGAGCGTGCGCTGGGTTCACATGATTACTGGCGTGGCCTGGATCGGTGCGTCGTTCTATTTCGTCTGGCTGGAAAACAACCTCAACCGGGTCAACCCGAGAACCGGCCTGGCCGGCGATTTGTGGGCGATCCACGGCGGCGGTATCTACCACCTGGAAAAATACAAACTGGCTCCACCGACCATGCCGGACAACCTGCACTGGTTCAAATGGGAAGCCTACTTCACCTGGATGTCGGGGATCGCGCTGCTGTGCGTGGTGTTCTACTCCAACCCGACGCTCTACCTGCTGGCTCCGGGCAGCACCCTGAGCGGTCCTGAAGGCGTGGCCATCGGTCTCGGCTCGCTGTTCATCGGCTGGTTCATCTACTCCTTCCTGTGCGACTCGGCCCTGGGCAAACGCCCTGCCCTGCTAGGTTTCATCCTGTTCGTCCTGATCATCGGCGCGGCCTATGGCTTCAGCAAGGTGTTCAGCGGTCGGGGTGCGTACCTGCACGTCGGCGCGATCATCGGCACCATCATGGTCGGCAACGTGTTCCGCATCATCATGCCGGCACAGCGCGCACTGGTGGCGGCGATCGCCGAGAACCGCACGCCGGATCCGGCCCTGCCGGCCAAAGGCCTGCTGCGTTCGCGTCACAACAACTACTTCACCTTGCCGGTGCTGTTCATCATGATCAGCAACCACTTCCCGAGCACCTACGGCAGCCAGTACAACTGGTTGATCCTGGCCGGGATCGCGGTACTGGCGGTGTTGGTGCGTCACTACTTCAACACCCGTCATGACAGCCACAAGTTTGCCTGGACCCTGCCGGTGGCAGCGGTGGGCATGATCTGCCTGGCCTATGTGTCCGGTCCGAAGCCGATGTCCAGCGCCCCTGAAGTGGCCAACGCTCCAGCGACAATCGAATACCAGCCGCTACCGGAAACCGCAGTGGGCGGTGGATTGAAACCTGCTGAAGCCAAACCTGCACAAGCGCCTGCTGCCGCTGCGGCTCAGGCCTCCAATGCCGGCCCGGGTTTCGACAAGGTGCACAGCGTGATTCAGGAACGCTGCACGGTCTGCCACTCGGCCAAGCCAACCAGTCCGCTGTTCAGTGCAGCACCGGCAGGTGTGATGCTGGACACTCCCGAGCAAATCCGCCAGAACGCACCGCGGATCCAGGCGCAAGCCGTCACCAGCCAGATCATGCCACTGGGCAACATCACCCAGATGACCCAGCAGGAACGTGACCTGATCGGTGCCTGGATTGTGCAGGGAGCCCAGACCAATTAATCGCTGAACGCTTCACGAGCAGGCTCGCTCTCACACAGGCAACACAAAACCTGTGGGAGCGGGCTTGCCCGCGAATGGCCGCAAAGCGGCCTACCTGATTCGAATACAGTTGCCGGCAGCATTGCGGCTGTAAATCACAAGAATAAAAAAGATCCGAGGTGTTGCATGTCCGAGCTATCCGCAGCGCGCATCCCCGACGCACCCGCCATTCAGCGCTTGCCCCTCTTGCAACTGATCCTGGTCGGTTTGCAACATGTTCTGCTGATGTACGGTGGCGCCATCGCGGTGCCGCTGATCATCGGACAGGCCGCTGGCCTGAGTCGTGAAGAAATCGCCTTTCTGATCAATGCCGACCTGCTGGTGGCCGGTATTGCCACCATCGTCCAGTCCCTCGGCATCGGCCCCATGGGCATTCGCATGCCGGTGATGATGGGCGCCAGTTTCGCTGCCGTCGGCAGCATGGTCGCCATGGCCGGCATGCCTGGTATCGGCCTGCAGGGGATCTTCGGCGCGACCATCGCCGCCGGTTTCTTCGGCATGCTCATCGCCCCGTTCATGTCCAAGGTCGTGCGCTTCTTCCCGCCGCTCGTGACCGGCACGGTCATCACCTCGATCGGTTTGTCGCTGTTCCCCGTGGCCGTGAACTGGGCTGGCGGCGGTGCCAGCGCCGCTCAATTCGGCTCGCCGATCTACCTGGCCATCGCCGCTTTGGTGCTGGGCACCATCCTGTTGGTCCACCGTTTCATGCGCGGCTTCTGGGTCAATATTTCCGTGCTGATCGGCATGTGCCTGGGCTACGTGCTCTGCGGCCTGCTCGGCATGGTCGACCTCAGCGGCATGGCGCAGGCGCCATGGCTGCAATTCGTTACGCCGCTGCACTTCGGCATGCCGAAATTCGAACTCGCACCGATCCTGTCGATGTGCCTGGTGGTGGTGATCATTTTCGTCGAGTCCACCGGGATGTTTCTTGCGCTGGGCAAGATCACCGGCCAGGAAGTCTGCCCACGCATGCTGCGGCGCGGCTTGCTGTGCGATGCCGGCGCCTCGTTCTTCGCCGGATTCTTCAACACCTTCACCCACTCCTCCTTTGCCCAGAACATCGGCCTGGTGCAGATGACCGGTGTGCGCTGCCGCTCCGTAACCATCGTCGCCGGCGGTTTGCTGATCGTCCTGAGCCTGCTCCCCAAGGCCGCGTTCCTGGTGGCCTCGATCCCTCCGGCAGTCCTGGGCGGCGCAGCGATTGCGATGTTCGGCATGGTCGCCGCCACCGGGATCAAGATTCTCCAGGAAGCCGATATCGGTGATCGTCGCAACCAATTGCTGGTGGCGGTGAGCATCGGCATGGGCCTGATCCCGGTGGTGCGCCCGGAGTTTTTCGCCCACCTGCCGGTGTGGATGAGCCCGATCACCCACAGCGGCATCGCCATGGCCACCCTCAGCGCGCTGACGCTGAACCTGCTGTTCAACATCCTCGGTGGCGCCGAACGCGCGGCCATCAAGGATTGCCACGCCCACTAAGACAGAAATACACACCCCCTGTAGGAGCGAGCCTGCTCGCGATGAACCCGAGAACACCGTGTTTATCCAGATAACACGCGTAATCGTTGACGACCATCGCGAGCAAGCTCGCTCCTACAGGGGTAGGGGTTTCCTGCGCCTCAAAAATAAAAACAAGAGGGAGCAACAGATGATTCGGACACAAACCAACCTGCTGTTGGGTGCTGGCCTGCTGGCCGCGAGTCAGGCCATGGCCGGCGATTTACTGCTGTGGCAAACCAACAGCCTGAGCTATCTGTACGGCAAGGATTTCGCGGTCAACCCGTCGATCCAGCAGACGATAACCTTCGAGCACGCCGACCGCTGGAAGTACGGCGACAACTTCATGTTCATCGACAGCACCTACTACAACGGCGAGAAAGACCGGAACAAAGGCGTCCACGCTTACTACGGCGAGTTCAGCCCGCGCCTCTCCCTGGGCAAGATCCTCGACCGTCGCTTCGAATTCGGCCCGATCAAGGACGTGCTGCTGGCCATGACCTACGAGAACGGCGAAGACGATACCGAGGCCTACCTGATCGGCCCCGGATTCGACCTGGCAGTACCGGGCTTCAATTTTTTCACCCTGAACTTCTACTACCGCCAGACCGAAGGCTCGCGTCCCGGCGACGATGTCTGGCAGATCACGCCGGCCTGGTCCTTCACCCTGCCATTGGGCAACTCGAACCTGTTGATCGACGGCTACATGGACTGGGTAGTGGATAACGACCAGAACGCCCATGGCACCTATCACGCCAACCTGCACTTCAACCCGCAGATCAAGTACGACCTGGGCAAGGCCCTGGGCTGGCGGGAGAAACAGGTGTACGTCGGCGCCGAATACAGCTACTGGAAAGACAAGTACGGCATCGAAAACAGCGGCAAATTCGACACCAATGAAAACACCACCAGCCTGCTGGTGAAGGTGCATTTCTGATGCTGCCCCGCAACCGTGCGCCAAACCTGTCGTCGGTGCGCCGTTGCGGAGCACTTGAGACCTGGCCGAGGAGTCAGTATTCTCCGCGGCCGCCCGAATCCGGTTTAAAAAAAAGCCCGGATGTAAAACCTGACCAGCAGGCCAACTTATCCCGGCGCTGGCAGGCACCAAGGCACTCCACCCCCCCTCTCAATCGACCGCTTTTGAGCCGTCGAGCGGGAGTTTTTTTGCTTTTTGAAAGCCTTGGCTCAGCTTTTGCTATCAGCACAAAGCTGACCGACTGGATGATTTTTTACCGCTACGGAAAAAGGCGCCACACCAGAGCGTCGACCTTAAAAAAATAACGTGGAACCACCTACTTTTTGGGAGCAACCGAATGAAACGTACGTGCACTAGCCTGATGCTGGCGGGATCGATGCTGGCCGGGGGCCAGGCCATGGCTGGCGATTTGCTACAGTGGCAGAACAACAGCCTGACCTACCTGTATGGCAAGGATTTCCAGGTCAACCCGCGCATCCAGCAGACGGTGACCTTCGAACACGCCGATGGCTGGAAGTACGGCGACAACTTCTTCTTCATCGACAAGATCTTCTACAACGGCAAGGAAGACCACTTCGCGGGTGAAAACACCCACTACGGCGAGCTCAGCCCGCGCCTGTCGTTCAACAAGATCTTCGACCAGAAGTTCGAGTTTGGCCCGATCAAGGACGTCCTGCTGGCCATGACCTATGAGTTCGGCGAAGACGACACCGAGTCGTACCTGATCGGCCCTGGCTTCGACCTGGCTATCCCGGGCTTCGACTACTTCCAGTTGAACTTCTACAACCGTCACACCGAGGGCGACCGCCCGGGCGACAACATCTGGCAGGTCTCGCCGGTCTGGTCCTACACCATCCCGGTGGGTGACTCGGACGTGCTGATCGACGGCTTCATGGACTGGGTCGTCGACAACGATGTCAACAGCAAAGGCGAGTACCACGCCAACCTGCACTTCAACCCACAGGTTAAATATGACCTGGGCAAGGCGCTGAACCTGGGTGCCAAGCAGTTGTACGTCGGTGTCGAGTATGACTACTGGAAAAACAAGTACGGGATTGAAGACAGCCAGGGCTTCAAGACGGATCAGAGCGTGACCAGTTTCCTGGTTAAGGTTCACTTCTGATCATTTAATTCTGTAGGCGTCTGTATGGGCGCCTTCGCGAGCAAGCCCGCTCCCACATTTGATCTGCGCCGTACGCAATTATTGTGTTCGCTGAAAATCGAGTGTGGGAGCGGGCTTGCTCGCGAATGGCTGCACCGCCTATCTCAAGCCGAGACTGCAGGCTCCACCAAGCCGAGAAACCGGCATAACTCCCCGCGCTTGGCCAACGCATCGCTGCGCCCCAACTCGATCAACTCGCTGCAATACCCCGCCTCGAACAGCAGGTAGCTCAGTACTCCTGCCCCGCTGGTCTTGGTCGCACCCGGCCCCCGCAGGAACAGACGCAGCGCCGCCGGTAATTCCTGACGATGTCGCGCGGCAATCTCATCGATCGGCTGGCTCGGTGAAATCACCAGCACGTCCACCGGCGCCACGCCCAATGCGCGGGTCGGTGTGCCATCAGGCATCAGGTGACTGAACTGGTTCAGGCGCTGCAACAACTCGATGTCACTTTCCAGGCTGTCAATGAACGTACTGTTGAGCATGTGCCCGCCGATCTGCGCCAGGGTCGGCTGCTGCCCGGTGTAGCTGCGCTGCAAGGGTCGTTGCGGGTCGAAACCGCGGGGGTTGCCGCTGACGCCCACCACCAGCACCCGACTGGCGCCCAGATGCAGCGCCGGGCTGATCGGCGCCGACTGACGCACCGCGCCATCACCGAAATACTCTTCGCCGATTTTCACCGGGGCGAACAGCAGCGGAATCGCCGAACTGGCGAGCAAGTGTTCAACCGACAGTCGGGTGGGAACGCCGATGCGTCGATGGCGCAACCAGGCATCGATCTTGCCGCCGCCCTCATAGAACGTGACGGCCTGGCCGGACTCATAGCCGAACGCCGTGACCGCCACCGCATGCAATTGCTTCTGTGCGATCGCTTCGGCGATGCCCCCCATATGCAGCTTGTCGTTGAGCAGATCCCGCAGCGGCGAACTGTTGAGCAGCGCCACCGGAACCTGGGAACCGATGCCGAGCAAACTATGGCTGACAAAGCGAGTGGCCTGGCGAATGACCCCGGGCCAGTCGCTGCGCAATACCAGAGGGCTGCGAAAGCCCTGCCAGAAGGCCGTCAGGCGCTGGATGGCATGACGAAAATCCATTGCCCCGCTGGCGAGGCTGACGGCGTTGATCGCGCCCGCCGAAGTGCCGACGATCACCGGAAACGGATTGCTCGCCCCCGGCGGCAGCAATTCGGCAATCGCCGCCAGCACCCCGACCTGATAAGCCGCCCGAGCCCCGCCGCCGGAAAGAATCAGCCCTGTAACCGGTTCAGCTGGACTCATGCACAACTCTCCATGGTGCTTGATGGGATGACGCTGCCTTGTAGGAGCGAGCCTGCTCGCGATGGACGTCAACGATAACGCGGGTAACCTGACGCCCCGTGGCGCTCTCCAGTCCATCGCGAGCAGGCTCGCTCCTACAGGGGATCGGGATTCAACCGCGTTTGGCGTACAGCTTCGGCTCGCCCGGTGGACGGCTCTTGAAGCGGCGGTGGGCCCACAGGTATTGCTCGGGATATTGGCGCAGGACGCCTTCAATCCATTGGTTGATGCGAATGCAGTCTTCTTCCTCGGTTTCGCCGGGGAAGCCTTCGAGCGGCGCATGGATCACCAGGCGATAACCGCTGCCGTCCGCCAGACGCTCCTGGGTGAACGGCACCACCAGCGCCTTGCCCAGCCGCGCAAACTTGCTCGTGGCAGTGACGGTCGCCGCCTGAATGCCGAACAGCGGCACGAAGATGCTTTGCTTGGCGCCGTAGTCCTGATCCGGCGCGTACCAGATCGCGCGGCCCGAGCGCAGCAATTTGAGCATGCCGCGCACGTCTTCACGCTCTATCGCCAGCGAATCGAGGTTGTGCCGCTCGCGGCCCTGGCGCTGGATATAGTCGAACAGCGGATTCTTGTGCTCGCGGTACATGCCGTCGATGGTGTGCTGCTGACCGAGCAACGCCGCGCCGATTTCCAGCGTGGTGAAGTGCAGCGCCATCAGGATCACGCCCTTGCCTTCGCGCTGGGCCTGCTGCAAGTACTCCAGCCCTTCAACGTGAGCGAGACTCGCCAGACGCTTGCGCGACCACCACCAGCTCATCGCCATTTCAAAAAACGCGATACCGGTGGAGGCGAAGTTTTCCTTGAGCAGGCGTTTGCGTTCGGCGGCGGTTTTTTCCGGAAAACACAGTTCCAGATTGCGCTTGGCAATGCGCCGTCTGTCGCCGGCCACGCGATACATCAATGCGCCCAATGCTCGGCCGATCCACAGCAGTGCCGGATACGGCAACTGGACGATGAGCCACAACAGCCCCAGGCCACACCACAGCGGCCAGAAACGTGGAGATAGAAATGCTTTTCGAAAACGCGGGCGGTCCATTAATGCTTCCGGAATGACAATGGCCGCGCATTCTACATCGTTCGACCCGGCTTGCGGCCTGCGGGCGTTCTCGTTATAAGTCTCGGCACTTTTAGTGACAAGTCGTTGTATGCCGACCATGAGCCAAACCGAACCGCTAGACCAAGATCCCGTGTTCCAGTTGAAGGGCAGCATGCTGGCCATTACGGTGCTGGAACTGGCCCGTAACGACCTCGAAAGCCTTGATCGGCAACTGGCCGCCAAGGTCGCCCAGGCGCCCAACTTCTTCAGCAATGCGCCGCTGGTACTGGCCCTGGACAAACTCCCGGCCAACGAAGGCGCGGTCGATCTGCCAGGTCTGATGCGCGTTTGCCGCCAGCATGGCCTGCGCACCCTGGCGATCCGCGCCAGCCGCATCGAAGACATCGCCGCCGCCATTGCGGTCGACCTGCCGGTGCTGCCACCGTCTGGTGCCCGAGAGCGTCCACTGGACCTGACCGAAGGCGAACCGAAGAAAAAACCGGAAAAACCGCCTGAACCGACCATCAAGCCGACAAAAATCATCACCTCGCCGGTACGCGGTGGCCAGCAGATTTATGCCCAGGGCTGCGATCTGGTGGTGATCTCCTCGGTCAGCCCGGGGGCGGAACTTCTCGCCGATGGCAACATCCATGTATACGGCCCGATGCGTGGTCGCGTGTTGGCCGGCGTCAAGGGCGACACCAAGGCGCGGATTTTCTGTCAGCAAATGAGCGCTGAACTGATTTCCATTGCCGGACATTACAAGGTTTCCGAAGATCTGCGCCGCGATCCTCTGTGGGGTTCGGGTGTGCAGGTCAGCCTGTCCGGCGACGTGTTGAACATCATTCGGCTTTAACGGATACTGCCGCATTTTCCAAGCATCTCTAAAACGTAGCGAAAACGGCTCAAACGAAGTAGGAAAAAGGCCGAAAGCAG
This sequence comes from Pseudomonas sp. QLc11A, assembly GCF_052112305.1. Taxonomy (NCBI): domain Bacteria; kingdom Pseudomonadati; phylum Pseudomonadota; class Gammaproteobacteria; order Pseudomonadales; family Pseudomonadaceae; genus Pseudomonas; species Pseudomonas sp. QLc11A. The sequence goes on along the minus strand of NZ_JAVAJJ010000003.1, from coordinate 300,044 downwards.
TGTTTACCGGGGGTAAGCGCCGCTCAAAACCGGATTCCAGCCAAGGCTGTCCGACTGCAGTAGTTTTTCAGGAGATGTTTTTCAGGGGCTGAAAAGTCCTTTTTCCTTAGGGGTGAAACACCTTGGCCAAGATTCTCGTGGTTACATCCGGCAAGGGTGGTGTGGGTAAGACCACCACCAGCGCCGCTATCGGTACCGGCCTCGCTCTGCGCGGCCACAAAACAGTTATCGTCGACTTCGACGTGGGCTTGCGTAACCTCGACCTGATCATGGGTTGCGAGCGCCGCGTGGTGTACGACTTCGTCAACGTGGTCAACGGCGAAGCCAACCTGCAACAGGCCCTGATCAAAGACAAGCGCCTGGAAAACCTCTACGTGCTGGCCGCCAGCCAGACCCGCGACAAAGACGCGCTGACCGTCGAAGGCGTGGAAAAAGTCCTGATGCAACTCAAGGAAGACTTTGAGTTCGTGGTCTGCGATTCTCCGGCGGGCATCGAGAAAGGCGCCCACCTGGCCATGTACTTCGCCGATGAAGCGATCGTCGTGACCAACCCGGAAGTCTCCTCGGTACGTGACTCCGACCGCATGCTCGGCCTGCTGGCCAGCAAGTCCCGTCGCGCCGAACGCGGCGAAGACCCGATCAAGGAACACCTGCTGATTACCCGTTATCACCCGGAACGTGTGAGCAAAGGCGAAATGCTCGGCGTAGAAGACGTCAAGGAAATCCTTTCGGTGACCCTGCTCGGCGTGATCCCTGAATCCCAGGCGGTGCTCAAGGCATCCAACCAGGGTGTTCCGGTGATTCTCGACGACCAGAGCGATGCCGGCCAGGCCTACAGCGATACCGTTGACCGCCTGCTGGGCAAAACCGTGGATCATCGATTCCTTGATGTACAGAAGAAGGGATTCTTCGAGCGCCTGTTTGGAGGCAACTAAGCAATGAACCTTTTTGACTTCTTTCGTGCCAACAAAAAGCAAAGCACCGCGTCGGTAGCGAAAGAGCGTCTACAGATCATCGTGGCGCACGAACGCGGCCAACGCAGCACCCCGGACTACCTGCCGGCCTTGCAGAAGGAACTGGTCGAGGTGATACGCAAGTACGTCAATATCGGGTCCGATGACGTGCACGTCGCACTGGAAAGCCAGGGCAGCTGCTCGATTCTGGAACTCAACATCACCCTGCCTGATCGCTGAGTCGATCCGCCAGGAGCCACGGCGGCTCAGGCCCCTTCTGCAACCGGAAGGGGCCTGAGCCGCCGTTGGCGTTTGTTACGAGGCTGTTTTAATGCCGTTGTCCAACATCCACATCATCCATCAGGACGCTGCCGTACTGGTGGTGAACAAACCGACCCTGTTGCTCTCTGTCCCTGGCCGGGCCGATGACAACAAGGACTGCCTGATTACCCGCCTGCAGGAAAACGGCTACCCGGAAGCGCGAATCGTCCATCGGCTGGACTGGGAAACCTCCGGCATCATCCTGCTGGCCCGCGACCCGGATACCCATCGCGAGCTGTCCCGGCAATTTCACGACCGCGAAACCGAAAAGGCCTACACCGCCCTGTGCTGGGGTCAGCCGGAACTGGACAGCGGCAGCATCGACCTGCCCTTGCGCTACGACCCGCCGACCAAGCCGCGGCATGTGGTCGATCATGAGTTCGGCAAACATGCGCTGACCTTCTGGCGCGTGCTGGAGCGTTGCGGCGACTGGTGCCGCGTTGAGCTGACACCGATTACCGGCCGCTCCCACCAGTTGCGCGTGCACATGCTTTCGATCGGTCATCCGCTGCTGGGTGACGGGCTCTATGCCCACGAGCAGGCGTTGGCGGCCTGGCCGCGCCTGTGTCTGCACGCGAGCATGCTGACCTTCACCCATCCGCAAAGTGGCGAGCGCCTGCGCTTCGAGTGCCCGGCACCGTTCTGAACGCAACGCACTCCCCCCTGTAGGAGCGAGCTTGCTCCGGGCGGCGTTCCGACGATGGTCGTCAACGATAACGCGGGAAGCCTGGCGCCCTGCGGTGTTCTTGGGACCATCGCGAGCAAGCCCGCTCCTACAGGGCGGGGCGGGGCGCCACTCCACCCGCACACCACCGCCAATTCCCTGACCAATACGTTAAACTGGCGCCACTGCTGTCTGGAGCTACTTTATGCGCGAAGAGTTGAACCAAGGCCTGATCGATTTCCTCAAGGCCTCCCCTACCCCGTTCCATGCCACCGCCAGCCTTGTTCAGCGCCTGGAAGCGGCGGGTTATCAACGCCTCGACGAGCGCGAGCCGTGGAATACCGAAGCCAACGGTCGCTACTACGTCACCCGCAATGACTCTTCGATTGTCGCGATCAAAATGGGCCGCCATTCGCCGCTGCACGGCGGCATTCGCCTGGTCGGCGCCCACACCGACAGCCCGTGCCTGCGCGTCAAGCCGCAACCGGAGCTGCAGCGCCAGGGTTTCTGGCAGCTGGGTGTCGAAGTCTATGGCGGCGCCCTGCTGGCACCGTGGTTCGACCGCGACCTGTCCCTGGCCGGCCGCGTGACCTTCCGGCGTGACGGCAAGGTCGAGAGCCAGTTGATCGACTTCAAGGCCCCGGTCGCGATCATTCCGAACCTGGCGATTCACCTCAACCGCGAAGCCAACATGGGCTGGGCCATCAACGCACAGACCGAACTGCCGCCGATCCTCGCGCAATTCGCCGGTGACGAACGCGTGGACTTTCGCGCAGTGCTCACCGACCAACTCGCCCGCGAACATGGCCTGAACGCTGATGTGGTGCTCGATTACGAGCTGAGTTTCTACGACACCCAAAGCGCTGCGGTCATTGGCCTGCATGGCGACTTCATCGCCGGTGCGCGCCTGGACAACCTGCTGTCGTGCTACGCCGGCCTGCAAGCGCTGCTGAAGGCCGACACCGACGAAACCTGCGTGCTGGTCTGCAACGACCACGAAGAAGTCGGTTCCTGCTCGGCCTGCGGTGCCGACGGCCCGATGCTTGAGCAAACCTTGCGTCGCCTGCTGCCTGAAGGTGATGAATTCGTACGCACCATTCAGAAATCCCTGCTGGTTTCGGCTGACAACGCCCACGGCGTGCACCCCAACTACGCCGACAAGCACGATGCCAACCACGGCCCGAAACTCAACGCCGGCCCGGTGATCAAGGTCAACAGCAACCAGCGCTACGCCACCAACAGCGAAACCGCCGGGTTCTTCCGTCATCTGTGCATGGCTGAAGAAGTGCCGGTGCAAAGCTTCGTGGTGCGCAGCGACATGGGCTGCGGCTCGACCATCGGCCCGATCACCGCCAGCCACCTGGGCGTGCGCACCGTGGACATCGGCCTACCGACGTTCGCCATGCACTCGATCCGCGAACTGTGCGGCAGCCACGACCTGGCGCACCTGGTCAAGGTACTGAGCGCGTTCTACGCCTGCCGCGAGTTGCCGTAAACCCTGTAGGAGCGAGCTTGCTCGCGATGGACGTGAACGGTCATGCGTGCTTACTGGATAAACGCGGCGCCCTGAAATCCATCGCGAGCAAGCTCGCTCCTACACACACATCACGCCGGCCGCGTCAAAAGCGGCCTAGACTTCAAGTATCCCTTCGACAAGGCTGTCTCCATGATCTCGATGTCCTCCTTTCACGCCATGCTGATCCCGATTCTTGCCGGGATGCTCCTGCTGGCCGTCGGTTTCAACTTTCGCGACAAAAATGCCGGTGTGTTCGCCATGTGGATCGGCATGCTGACCATCCTCGCGACCGTGGTGATCAAGATCCTCGCCAAACTCAACGAATAATTCATCGCCCTTGGCTCGCATTGATTTTGACGGGCTCGTACACTCGGTCGATCCGCTCCTTGCGAGGTTGACCGCCTAGTGTTCGCTCGTCTTTTTGCCCTTCCGTATTTTTTCCTTGCCTGCCTGATGCTGCTGCCAGTGGCACCTGCACAGGCGGCCGGCCTGCCAAGCCTGCTCGGCGGCCAGGCCAAGGCACAGCCCGAAGCACAGGAACCGCTGGGGCAGTCCCTGGACGAAGTGATCAAGTCACTGGAAAACGATCAGCAGCGCACCCAGCTGCTGGCCGATCTGAAAAGGCTGCGTGACACCACCAAACAGGCCCAGCCGATTACTGAAGAAGGCGTGCTGGGCCTGATTGGCGGAACCCTGGCCACGATCGAAAAGAAATTTTCCGGCGACGACAGTCCGCTCACGCGCTGGTCCAGCGAGTTCGACCAGGCCCAGGAAGAGTTGATGGCCCTGGCGCTACCGGCCAATGAATGGCTGCCGATGCTCTTTGCGTTCGCCATGATTCTGATGGTCTGGAGCCTGCTGGCCGCCGCGCTGATCTGGATCAGCCACCGCGTGCGCATGCGTTTCGGCCTGACTGAAGAACTGCCGCAGCACCCCCGTGCCCTGGACATGTTGCGCTTTGCGTTGCGCAAGCTCGGGCCATGGCTGATCGCCCTGGTGATCACGATCTACATGAGCTATGCCCTGCCCTCGTCCCTGGGCAAAAGCCTGGCCATGGTACTGGCCTATGCGTTGGTCGTCGGCACCTGCTTCTCGGCCATCTGCGTGATTGCCTTTTCCCTGCTCGACGGCCCACACCGCCACCGCGCCTTGTACATTCTGCGGCACCAGGCGTTTCGACCGCTGTGGCTGATCGGCAGTTTCGCTGCGTTTGGCGAAGCACTGAGCGATCCAAAACTGGTCGACAGCCTCGGCAGCCATCTGGCCCATACGGCAGCCACGATTGCCAACGTCCTGGCAGCCTTGTCCACCGCCCGGTTCATCTTGCGTTTCCGCCGCCCGATCGCCCACCTGATCCGCAACCAGCCGCTGTCCCGACGCCTGACCCGCCGCGCCCTCAACGACACCCTGTCGATTCTCGGCACCTTCTGGTACGTGCCGGCGCTGGTGCTGGTGGCCATTTCCCTGTTCGCGACGTTCATTTCCGCCGGCGACACCAGCACGGCCCTGCGCCAGTCACTGATCTGCACCGTGTTGCTGGTGTTGTGCATGGTCATCAACGGCCTGGTACGCCGCCACGCCCTCAAACCCCAGCGTGGCATCCGACGTTACGCCGTGTATTCGGAACGGCTGAAAAACTTCTTCTACACAATCCTCCACCTGTTGGTGTGGCTGGCCTTTATCGAACTCGGCCTGCGGGTCTGGGGCATGTCGTTGATCCGCTTTACCGAAGGCGACGGCCACGAAGTCAGCGTCAAGCTGTTCAGCCTCGCCGGCACGCTGCTGTTCGCCTGGTTGATCTGGATTCTCAGCGACACCGCCGTGCACCACGCACTGACCCGCTCGCGCAAAGGCCTGGCCAATGCCCGCGCGCAGACGATGATGCCGCTGATTCGCAACGTGCTGTTCGTGGCCATTTTCATTGTCGCGCTGATCGTTGCCCTGGCGAACATGGGCATGAACGTCACGCCCCTGCTGGCCGGTGCCGGGGTGATCGGTCTGGCCATCGGCTTTGGTGCGCAATCGCTGGTAGCCGACCTGATTACCGGGCTGTTCATCATCATCGAAGACTCACTGGCCATCGACGACTACGTGGATGTCGGCGGTCACCTCGGTACGGTCGAAGGCCTGACCATCCGCACCGTGCGCCTGCGGGACATCGACGGCATCGTCCACACCATTCCGTTCAGTGAAATCAAAAGCATCAAGAACTACTCCCGGGAATTCGGCTACGCGATCTTCCGGGTCGCGGTGCCGGCCAACATGGACATCGACAACGCCATCAAACTGATGCGCGAAGTCGGCCAGAAAATGCGCACCGATCCGTTGCAGCGGCGCAATATCTGGTCGCCGCTGGAGTTCCAGGGGGTGGAAAGTTTCGAGTCGGGCAACGCGATCCTGCGCGCCCGATTCAAGACCGCGCCCATCAAGCAGTGGGAAGTGTCGCGAGCGTTCAACCTGTCACTCAAGCGGCACATGGATGAAGCCGGACTGGACCTGGCGACACCGCGGATGAGCATTCAGGTGATTACCGCGGGTGGTGGTCCGCAGAATGAATAACCCGTGCAGGAGCGAGCTTGCTCCGGGCGGCGTACCGACGATGAACTCAAGAACACCGCGTTTAGCCAGTAAACACGCGTAATCGTTAACGACCATCGCGAGCAAGCTCGCTCCTACAGAAAGGTCGGACGCTAGACAACATCCACACCGACATGAATCGCATCATGCCGCCAGAACTCCAGGTCACAGTCGATCAGGCGTTCATGCTGGTCATAGTTGACACGGGCAATCCGTAAGCCCGGGCTACCCGCCGACACCTTCAACGCCGCCGCCGCATCCACCGACAACGCCGTGGGCACAATCTCGAAGCGCACCCGCCCATAGTGCAAATCGTAATGCCGTGCGTACAACTCGGTGATCGACTGATTCAAATCGAAATCGAGGATTCCCGGAAAGTACTGCGGGTTCAGATAGTGCTCCACATACAGCACCAGCCGCCCGTCGATCCGCCGTGAGCGGCAGATCTGGATCACGCTCGACAGCGCCGGCAATTGCAGCCAGGCACAAACGGCCGCCGACGCCGGTTGCAATCGCGCCGAAATCACCTCAGTGGACGGCACCCGCCCCTGGGCGCTGACCATCGCGTGAAAGTGGCTGCGCTGCATCAGGTTGTACGCCAGGCGTGGTGGCGAGACGAACCAGCCACGACGCTCCTCGCGGTAGATTTGGCCCTGCGACTCCAACTGCAACAACGCCTCACGCAAAGTGATCCGCGTGGTGCCGAACAATTCACTGAGCTTGCGCTCGGCCGGCAATTTGCTGCCGGGGGTCAACAGTCCGTGGTCGATCTGCTCCTGAAGCACCTGACCGATGGCTGTTACCGCTTTTGTTGCCTCGTCACGCATCAATGTTTCCTATCTGGACTAGACCAGCACCAATTCAGGGCAGAACCGCCACGCAAACCGGCTCATTCAATAGTCTGCAAGCGTAGGCAGCGTAGATGACCGAGATGTGACAAAGCTGCCCAACGGTCGCCATTCTGTGAACTCGAAAACCTGCAATTCATCGGCCAAGTCCCTTGCCAGCCGAGGCCTTGACCATGGTCTACGCTTATCAGGCCAGTCGCGATACCGCTGAACAAAAAGTCCTCCATGGCGACGAGCGACATCAAAGTGTCATCCAGCCCCCTTAAATTGGCTCAGGTATTGCTGACCTAGACCAACACAAACCGCAATCGCAGCGTTGAACACGACCCAAGGAGCTTCGGAATGAAAAAGCTTTTCCTGGCATCACTGTTAGGCTCGACCATCGCAATGTGCACTGCCGCCATGGCGGCCGATGATTTGAAAACCCTGGAAGCCGCTGCGAAAGCGGAAGGCGCCGTCAACAGCGTCGGCATGCCCGATGACTGGGCCAACTGGGCCGGCACCTGGAAAGACCTGAGCGACAAATACGGCCTCAAGCACATCGACACCGACATGAGTTCGGCACAGGAAATCGCCAAGTTCGCCGCGGAGAAAGACAACGCCAGCGCCGACATCGGCGACGTCGGTGCAGCGTTCGGCCCGATCGCGGTCAAGCAAGGCGTGGTCCAGCCCTACAAGCCTTCCACCTGGGATCAGGTGCCAGCCTGGGCCAAGGACAAGGACGGCAACTGGGCACTGGCCTACACCGGCACCATCGCCTTCATCGTCAACAAGAAGTTGCTGCACGGCTCCGAAGCCCCGACCAAATGGGCTGACCTCAAGAACGGCAAATACAAGGTGTCCATCGGTGACGTGAGCACCGCGGCCCAGGCAGCCAACGGCGTACTGGCCGCGGCACTGGCCAACGGTGGCGACGAGAAAAACCTCAAGCCCGCCCTGGATCTGTTCGCCGACATCGCCAAGCAAGGTCGCCTGTCGATGTCCAACCCGACGATTGCCACCATGGAAAAAGGCGAAATCGAAGTCGGCGTGGTCTGGGACTTCAACGGCCTGAGCTACAAGGCCAAGATGGCCAACCCGGATGACTACGTGGTGCTGATCCCGTCCGACGGCTCGGTGATTTCCGGTTACACCACCATCATCAACAAATACGCGAAAAACCCGAACGCCGCCAAGCTGACCCGCGAATACATCTTCAGCGACGCCGGCCAGATCAACCTGGCCAAGGGCAACGCCCGTCCGATCCGTGCCGAGCACATCACACTGCCGGCCGACGTGAAGGCCAAGCTGCTGCCTAATGAGCAGTACAAGAAAGTGACGCCGATCAAAGACGCGGATGCGTGGGAAAAGACCTCCAAGGCCCTTCCTCAGAAGTGGCAGGAAGAAGTCATTATCAATATGCAATAACCGACGGGAGACCTGATGGAGATCCCTGTGGGAGCGAGCCTGCTCGCGATAGCGGACTGACCGTCGACAACGATGCGACTGTTCCTCCGCCATCGCGAGCAGGCTCGCTCCCACAAAGGATTGGTTGCGTACTTGAATCATCTGTTACACGGAGTTTTGCCCCCTATGAAGCACAACGTCATCCTTGTGGTGCTCGACGGCCTCAACTACGAGGTCGCCCGTCACGCCATGGGGCACCTGCAGGCGTACGTCGGAGCAGGACGTGCGGCACTCTACAAACTGGAGTGCGAGTTGCCGGCCCTGTCCCGCCCGCTGTACGAATGCATCCTGACCGGCGTTGCGCCCATCGACAGCGGTATCGTCCACAACAACGTTTCGCGCCTGTCCAACCAGCGCAGCATCTATCACTACGCCACCGACGCAGGTCTTGTCACCGCCGCGGCGGCCTATCACTGGGTCAGCGAACTGTACAACCGTTCGCCCTTCGTGGCGGCACGGGACCGTCACACCGATGACCCGCATCTGCCGATTCAGCATGGGCATTTCTACTGGAACGATCACTACCCCGATTCGCACCTGTTCGCCGACGCCGAAAACCTGCGCCAGCGCCATGCGCCGCACTTCCTGCTGATCCACCCGATGAACATCGACGACGCCGGGCACAAGCACGGCCTCGACACCCCGCAGTACCGCAACAGCGCCCGCTCGGCCGACATCATCCTGGCCGACTACCTGCAAGGCTGGCTCGATGCAGGTTATCAGGTGCTGGTCACTGCCGACCACGGCATGAACAACGACCGCTCCCACAACGGCCTGCTGCCGGAAGAACGTGAGGTGCCGTTGTTCGTTCTCGGCGACGCATTCAGCTTCGACGCCGGTGCAGCGCCAAAACAGACCGAGATCTGCGGCACCATCTGCGAGTTGCTGGGCGTGCCTCACGACAAACCGGTCTGCCGGGAGCTGCTCAAGTGAATGCCATGACCCGCAGTAAATGGCTGGCAGCCTTATGCCTGGTTCCGTTCGCACTGTTCTTCATCGTGTTCGAGATCGCACCGCTGACCTGGGTGATGATCAACAGCCTGCAATCGGAAGAATTCGGCTGGGGCCTGGCCAACTTCAACAAAATCTTCAGTTCGAAGTTTTACCTGCAGGCGATCCAGTACAGCCTCGAGATCAGCTTCTGGTCCAGCGTGTTCGGGATCATCATCGCGATACTGGGCGCCTACTCCCTGCGCCGGGTCGATTCGAAACTGCGCAACTTCGTCAACGCCTTCGCCAACATGACCAGCAACTTCGCCGGCGTGCCACTAGCCTTTGCGTTCATCATTTTGCTCGGCTTCAACGGCAGCTTCACCATCATGCTCAAGCAGGCCGGCATCATTCAGGATTTCAACCTGTACTCGAAAACCGGGCTGATCATTCTCTACACCTACTTCCAGATTCCCCTCGGCGTGCTGCTGCTATACCCGGCCTTCGATGCGCTGCGCGAAGACTGGCGAGAGTCCGCTGCGCTACTCGGCGCCGACAGTTGGCAGTACTGGCGGCACATCGGATTGCCGGTGTTGACGCCGGCACTGCTGGGCACCTTCGTGATCCTGCTGGCCAACGCCCTCGGTGCCTACGCCACGGTGTACGCCCTGACCACCGGCAACTTCAACGTGCTGCCGATCCGTATCGCGGCGATGGTGTCCGGTGACATTTCCCTGGACCCGAACCTGGCCAGCGCCCTGGCCGTGGTGCTGGTGGCCTTGATGACCCTGGTGACCATCGTGCATCAGTTGTTGTTGAAGAGGAGCTACCATGTCTCGCGCTGAACTGGGGCCCGCCGGTGTCTACCACCGCGTCGTGGTTTACCTGTTGTTTGCCATCCTGCTGTTGCCGCTGGCCGGCACGCTGATCTATTCGATCGCCAGCAGTTGGTCGGCGACCATTCTGCCCAGCGGTTTCACCCTCAAGTGGTACATCCAGCTGTGGAGCGATCCGCGCTTCCTGCATGCGTTCGGGCAATCGCTGCTGGTCTGCGTCGGCTCACTGATTCTTTCCGTGGTGCTGATCCTGCCGTTGCTGTTCGTGGTGCATTACCACTTCCCGAAACTCGATGCGCTGATGAACATCCTGATCCTGCTGCCCTTCGCCGTGCCACCGGTGGTGTCGTCGGTGGGGCTGCTGCAGCTCTATGGTTCCGGACCGTTCGCCATGGTCGGTACACCCTGGATCCTGATCGGTTGCTACTTCACCGTGGCGCTGCCGTTCATGTACCGGGCGATCACCAACAACCTGCAAGCGATCAACCTGCGCGACCTGATGGACGCCGCCCAGTTGCTCGGCGCCAGTACCTGGCAAGCCGCCTTCCTGGTGGTGCTGCCGAACCTGCGCAAGGGCCTTATGGTGGCGCTGCTGCTGTCGTTCTCGTTCCTGTTCGGTGAGTTCGTGTTCGCCAACATCCTCGTCGGCACCCGCTACGAAACCCTGCAGGTCTACCTCAACAACATGCGCAACAGCAGCGGTCATTTCACCAGTGCGCTGGTGATTTCCTACTTCTTCTTTGTGCTGGTTCTGACCTGGATTGCCAATATCTTGAACAGGGACAAAAGCGAATGAGCTATGTCAGCGTCCAACATCTTCAGAAAAGCTTCGCCGGCACCACGGTGTTCAGCGACATCAATTGCGAAATCCAGAAAGGTGAGTTCGTCACCCTGCTTGGCCCCTCCGGCTGCGGCAAATCCACCCTGCTGCGCTGCATCGCCGGCCTGACTTCGGTGGATGGCGGCAAAATCTTGCTCGATGGTGCCGATATCGTGCCGGTGAGCCCGCAGAAACGCGGGATCGGCATGGTGTTCCAGAGCTATGCGCTGTTCCCCAACATGACCGTGGAACAAAACGTCGCCTTTGGTTTGCGCATGCAAAAGGTCAATGCCGATGACAGCCACAAACGCGTCGCCGAAGTACTGAAACTGGTGGAGTTGCAGGACTTCGCCGCGCGCTATCCACATCAGCTGTCCGGTGGCCAATGCCAGCGCGTCGCCCTCGCCCGCTCGCTGGTGACCCGGCCACGCCTGTTGCTGCTGGACGAACCGCTGTCGGCGCTGGATGCGCGCATTCGCAAGCACCTGCGCGAACAGATCCGTCAGATCCAGCGCGAACTGGGCCTGACCACGATTTTCGTCACACACGATCAGGAAGAAGCCCTGACCATGTCTGACCGGATTTTTCTGATGAATCAGGGAAAAATCGTACAAAGCGGCGACGCCGAAACCCTCTACACTGCGCCGGTGGATGTGTTCGCTGCCGGTTTCATCGGCAACTACAACCTGCTGGACGCCGACAGCGCCTCGAAGCTGCTGCAGCGGCCAATCAACAAGCGCATCGCCATTCGCCCGGAAGCCATCGAACTGAGCCTCAACGGTGAACTGGACGCGCAGGTACGCAGCCACAGCCTGTTGGGCAACGTAATCCGCTATCGGGTCGAAGCCCGGGGCGTGGAACTGGTGGTGGATGTGCTGAACCGCTCGGCGGCCGACCTGCATCCCGATGGTCAGCGCCTGGCGCTTTCCATCGATCCGACGGCCCTGTGTGAGGTAGCCTGATGCCTTTGCTTATGCTGAAGAGAGAACTGCACTGATGGCCCTGGCAATTTTTGATCTGGACGAAACGCTGATCCACGGCGACTGCGCCACCCTTTGGAGCGAGCAGATGGGTCGCCTGGGCTGGGTCGACCCCGAGTCGTTCATGCGACAGAACAACGAGCTGATGGACGCCTACAGCCACGGCAAATTGCGCATGGAAGAATTCATGACCTTCAGCCTGGAGCCGATGATCGGCCGCACGCCACAAGAGGTCGAGCATCTGGTTGGCCCCTGGGTGGAAGACTACATCGAGCCGATCATTTTCAGCGACGCCACCAAAGCCATCGCGGCGCATCGCAAGGCCGGCGACCGGATTCTGGTGATCTCGGCCTCGGGCACCCACCTGGTCGGTCCCATCGCCGAGCGCCTGGGCATCGACGAGATTCTGGGCATCGAACTGGAAGTGGCTCAGGGCGTTTACACCGGCCATACCGTGGGCACCCTGACCTACCGCGAAGGCAAGATCACCCGCTTGCTGGAGTGGCTGGATGCGGAGGAGGAAAACCTCGAAGGCGCGAGTTTCTATTCCGACTCACGTAATGATTTGCCGCTGTTGCTGAAGGTGGACTACCCGCATGTGGTCAATCCTGACCCGGTATTACTGGAACACGCCGAAAAAGCCGGATGGCCGATCCACCTCTGGAAATAACCCGGCCCCCCTGTGGGAGCGAGCTTGCTCGCGATGGCGGCGAGTCAGTTGCATTAATATCAACTGACACTCCGCTAATCGCGAGCAAGCTCGCTCCCACAGGTTTCTCGTTGTCAGCTCAGACTCTCATCAATCACCAACACCACCTTCCCCGCCACGTTATTACTCGCCAGCTCGGCAAACGCTGCCTCGGCATCCTTGATAGGGAATGTCCTGGCCAGTTGCGCACTCAAGCGCCCCTCGGCGAACAACGGCCACACGTGCAGGCCAAGATCGCTGAACAGATCTGCCTTGAACTGATCATCCCGGCTGCGCAGGGTCGAGCCCAGCAACTGCACGCGCTTGGCCAGTACCTGGGCCAGATCCAGCTTGGCCTCGCGCCCGCCCATCAGACCGATCAACACCCAGCGACCATCCTGAGCCAGCAACTTCAGGTTCAATGCCGCGTAATTGCCACCCACCGGGTCGAGAATCACGTCGAACGGCCCCAGATCCCGCAAGCCCTCCAGATCACCGTTACGCACCACGCCACCCTGGGCACCCAGCCCTTCGCAGTACGCCAGTCGCTCGGCAGAGCCGACGCTGACCCAGCACGGGTTACCGAAGGCCTTGCACAGCTGAATGGCCGCTGAACCAATGCCACTTGCTCCGGCGTGCAGCAGAACTTTCTGTCCCGGCTTGAGCGCAGCCAGTTGAAACAAATTCAGCCAGACTGTTGCATAAACTTCGGGCAATGCCGCCGCTTCGACCAGTGACATTCCGTCGGGAACCGGCAGCACATGCCGCCCGTCGACGACCACCTCTTCGGCCATCCCGCCCCCGGCCAGCAAGGCGCAAACCCGATCGCCCACCTGCCAGGAGGAGCCGGCGCCAACCTCGCTGATGACCCCCGAGCACTCTAGACCGAGCACCTGGCTGGCCCCTGGCGGTGGAGGATATAGACCGGCTTTCTGCAACAAATCGGCACGATTGAGGCCCGCTGCCGCCACTCGAATACGAACTTGCCCTACATCGCATGCAGGACCGGGTTCATCAACCCATACCACTTGACCGTCAACGCCTTGCAATGCTTTCACAGTGCCTCCATAGTGAGTCTGGACTGAGCCCGAAGCTATATCGCCGGGCTTTTTGCATTATGCGACCGGTTCCCAAAGAGCCGGCGACTTCAAAGACGGCCTAATATGCGTTATCAATTGTCCCCGCGTCGAATCAGCATGAAGCATCTGTTCCCCAGCACTGCCCTCGCCTTATTCATCGGTATCGGCTTGCTGCCGCTGTCGAGCAATACATTCGCAGCCAATAGCTGGGACAAGCTTCAACCCGATCGTGACGAAGTGATCGCCAGTCTGAACGTCGTGGAATTGCTCAAACGCCACCACTACAGCAAGCCGCCACTCGATGACGCGCGCTCGGTGATCATCTACGACAGCTACCTCAAGCTGCTGGATCCATCGCGCAGCTATTTCATGGCCAGCGACATTGCCGAATTCGACAAGTGGAAGACGCAGTTCGACGACTTCCTCAAGAGCGGCGACCTGAACGCCGGGTTCACCATCTACAAGCGCTACCTGGATCGTGTAAAGGCGCGTCTGGACTTTGCCCTTGCCGAGCTGAACAAGGGCGTCGACAAGATCGACTTCACCGCCAAGGAAACCTTGCTGATCGACCGCAAGGACGCCCCTTGGCTCAAATCCACCGCGGAACTCGACGACCTGTGGCGCAAACGCGTCAAGGACGAGGTCCTGCGCCAGAAGATCGCCGGCAAGGATTCCAAGCAGATCCAGGAAACCCTGACCAAGCGCTACAAGAACCAGCTGGCGCGCCTGGACCAGACCCGCGCGGAAGACATCTTCCAGGCGTACATCAATACCTTCGCCATGTCCTACGACCCGCATACCAACTATCTGTCGCCGGATAACGCGGAGAACTTCGACATCAACATGAGCCTGTCCCTCGAGGGCATCGGCGCCGTGTTGCAGAGCGATAACGACCAGGTGAAAGTCGTGCGTCTGGTGCCGGCAGGTCCGGCGGACAAGACCAAGCAGGTGGCACCGGCAGACAAGATCATCGGCGTTGCCCAGGGCAACAAGGAAATGGTCGACGTGGTGGGCTGGCGCCTGGACGAAGTGGTCAAGCTGATCCGTGGTCCGAAAGGCACCGTGGTACGCCTGGAAGTGATCCCGGCCAGCAATGCGCCGAACGACCAGACTACCAAGATCGTGCCGATCACCCGCGAAGCGGTGAAGCTCGAAGACCAGGCCGTGAAGAAATCGGTCTTGAACCTCAAGCAGGACGGCAAGGACTACAAGCTCGGCGTCATCGAGATCCCGGCGTTCTATCTGGACTTCAAGGCCTTCCGTGCCGGCGACCCGGACTACAAGAGCACCACCCGCGACGTCAAGAAACTGCTGACCGAACTGCAGAAAGAGAAAGTCGACGGCGTGGTCATCGACCTGCGCAACAACGGCGGTGGCTCCTTGCAGGAAGCCACCGAGCTGACCAGCCTGTTCATCGACAAAGGCCCGACCGTGCTCGTGCGTAACGCCGATGGCCGTGTTGACGTGCTGGAGGATGAAAACCCGGGCGCGTTCTACAAAGGCCCGATGGCGTTGCTGGTCAACCGCCTGTCCGCTTCGGCTTCGGAGATTTTTGCCGGCGCCATGCAGGACTACCACCGTGCACTGATCATCGGCGGCCAGACCTTCGGCAAAGGTACCGTGCAGACCATTCAGCCACTCAACCATGGCGAGCTGAAGCTGACCCTGGCCAAGTTCTACCGGGTTTCCGGACAGAGCACCCAGCATCAGGGCGTCTTGCCGGACATCGATTACCCGTCGATCATCGACACCAAGGAAATCGGCGAAAGCGCCCTGCCCGAAGCCATGCCGTGGGACACCATCAAGGCGGCGATCAAGCCGGCGGTCGACCCATTCAAGCCGTACATTACGCAACTCCAGTCCGAGCATGACGTGCGTACGGCCAAAGATGCGGAGTTCGTATTCATCCGCGACAAGCTGGCCCTGGCGCAGAAACTGATGGCCGAAAAAACCGTCAGCCTCAATGAAGTCGAGCGTCGTGCCCAGCACGCCGACATCGAAGCCAAACAGCTGGCCATGGAGAACATCCGTCGCAAGGCCAAGGGCGAAGAACCGCTCAAAGAGCTGAAGAAAGAAGACGAGGACGCCCTGGCGGCCGAGGACGACAAGACCAAACCGGAAGACGACGCCTACCTCAGCGAAACAGGGCGGATTCTGCTGGACTACCTGAAACTCAATACGGCAGTGGCGAAGCACTGAGTGCTTACAAACAGGTGATGGCAATTTAATGCTAACGCCCTCCGGGGCGTCATCAAACAGTCATCATTCTGTCGTGAAATACGGGACTGGCGTGCTCCTTGTCGAAAGGGACCACGCCAGTCCTTTTTTTATCGCCAGAGATCGCCATGACCACAACCGAACAACTGAGTGCATTGAGCTCGATCCTGACTCAAGGCGGTTTGCACAGTTTGTTCCAGCCGATCATCAGCCTCTCTGAGCGGCGCGTTCTCGGCTACGAAGCCCTCAGTCGCGGGCCGTCCAACAGCCCTCTGCACTCCCCTGTTGCGCTGTTCGCCGTCGCCCGTCTGGCCGGTCGTTTGAGCGAGCTGGAAATTGCCTGCCGCCAAAGCGCTTGCCGACGCTTCAATGAACAACAACTGCCCGGCCTGTTGTTCCTCAACGTATCCCCCGAATCCCTGCTCGAAGCGGCCCATCAACCGGGACGCACCCTGCAATTGCTGCAGGACTTCGGCATTGCGCCGAGTCAGGTGGTCATCGAGCTCACGGAACAGACGCCGACGGATGATTTCCAGCTGCTGCAAACCGCCCTGCATCACTATCGGGCGATGGGATTTTCGATTGCGCTGGACGATCTGGGAGCGGGTTATTCGAGCTTGCGTTTGTGGTCCGAACTGCGGCCGGATTACGTCAAAATCGACCGGCATTTCATTGATGGCATTCATCAGGATGCGCTCAAGCGCGAGTTCGTCGGCTCGATCCTGCAAATCGCCAAGGCCTCGCGGGCGCAAGTCATAGCCGAAGGTATCGAGTTACCGGAAGAGCTCACGGTACTGACCGAGATGGGCGTCGATCTGGTCCAGGGCTATCTGCTCTGCCGCCCTCAGGAACACCCGCCACGGGATGCCCGGGCATTGATGCCCCGCCAGGACAGCACCAGCGTTGTACTGAGCGAAGACGGCAGCGACCTCAGCGCACTGCTCAACGAGCAACCCGCCGTGAACCGGGACACCCCGACCGCCACGGTGCTCGAAGCCTTTCGCCGCCAGGCCAACCTGAACTCGCTGGCGGTCCTGGATGCACAGGGTCAGCCTTGCGGTATCGTCCATCGGCATTCGCTCTCCGATGCCCTGCTCAAGCCCTTTGCCACCGATCTGTTCGCCCGCAAACCCATCAGTCGCCTGATGAACGATGACTTCCTCGCCGTCGAGCTGAGTCAGTCGCTGCAACAAGTCAGTCGCCTGATCACAGGCCGTGCCCGCCAGCGCATCGAAGAAGATTTCATCATCACCCTCAATGGCGGCTATCTTGGGCTGGGCCGCGTGATAGACGTACTTAAACTGATTACCGAACTGAAGATCCAGCAAGCCCGCTATGCCAACCCGCTGACCTTGCTCCCAGGCAACGTGCCGATCCAGCAATGCCTGACGCGGCTGCTGCAACAGCAACGGGAGTCGCTGATCTGCTACGTGGACATCGATAGCTTCAAACCCTTCAACGACATCTACGGCTATGGCCGCGGCGACGAAGTCCTGTTGTGCCTGGCGCAATGCCTGAACGACCGCATCGACCCGTCCCGCGACTTTGTCGGCCACATTGGCGGTGATGATTTCCTGCTGGTGCTCGGCCCGGAAGACTGGCGCAAACGATTGAACCAGTTGCTCGACGACTTCCAGAGCCAGTGCCGGCGCTTCTACCGCAGCGAGCACCTGGAAGCCGGCTGCTTCATCGCACCGAATCGCCAGGGCGTGCGGCAGGAGTTTGCGCTGTTGTCGCTGTCGATCGGCGTGGTGCATCTTCATCCACAGGCCTGTGGACAACTCGATGCGAGCCAGCTGGCGGAAATGGCGTCACAAGCCAAGCACCACGCGAAGAATGTGCAGGGCTATAGCGTGCATGTGATGGATAGCCTGGTGGGGCAGGAACGTGAAGGTGCTTGCCTGATGGGGTAGCGGTGAATGACAGGACGCCTTCGCGGGCAAGCCCGCTCCCACAGAAGAGCAGAGCAAAAGCAGATCCGCGTCCCCCCACGCTCCTCACCATTCAACAGGCCGAGCGTTAGCTCGCCTGCCGCTCTTGATCTTGATCCACCCGCCCCCTCGGCAGGCTGAGCGCAGGTGTTCATCCGGGGATGGGCGCGCAGCGCCGTTCGACGCAGTCGAACTCATTGCATGTAGGTCGAAGCGAAGCCGACCGGAGGGCAATGCCCCCGGATGAATACCGCAGCGAAGGAACCCCGAGCCTCAGCGAGGGGCCGTACGTAAGGGGCGAGCGTTTTTTGCTTACTTTTTTAGGCGCTTGTAAAAAAGTGAGTCGCCGTAAGGGCGAAACCATAAGCCGCCGTTACCGAAGAAACGGATATGTACACAGTCAACAAAAGACAAGCAGCCTTCGCGAGCAGGCCGCCTTGCAGACAGGCGCAGGACAACTCCCCAAATAGCCATCCCCCCGCCAGCCCAGGGTTATAGCTCAGCCTCGCGAGACGCCAACTCTTGCAACTTGATCGGCGCCAACGGATGCCCGGCCTTCGCCGCGATCTCCCAAAACCGAGCCGCTTCAAGGGGATCCGGCGCCTTGCTCGCCGTCCCGGCCAGACTGATCACGCCCACTTGATACGCTGCCTTGCCATCGCCCGCCAATGCCGCCAGGCGCAACAAACGCGCGCCCTCTTCACGAGCACCGAGGCCGACACCGCGAAACGTCAGGATGTGCCCATAGAAGCTCTGGGCGCCGACGTCGCCCAGGTTGGCCATGCGTGCAAACTGGCCTTCGAGCCAGCGCCAGCCCTGCGGCTGGCGAACAAACCACGACCAGTGAAACAACCGGCGCGCGAGCCAATATCCGGCTCGCGCCTTGAGTTGCAAAAACATTCAGGCTTCGGCCGATTCCGGGTATTCGTACTCGAACACCCGCACCACTTCCGAAGCGTGCCAGGACGCGGCGGCAACGCCGTCCGACGGCCCGGAAAAACGCCCGAGGCGCTCGACACACTCAAAGAATCCGGTGCGCGGCAAACGGCTGGCACCCTGGCTGATCACCAGTGAACTGCGCAATGGCTGCTCCGCCTTGGCGTCCAGAGCCGCCAGATGCTCAAGGGCTGCCGTCAGGGTCTGCATGGCCGGGGTCGGCAGCTGCAAACGTTCCAGCAATGCCCGATACGTCAACAGATGGCGCTGGCGCCGCGCCTGATCCAGTTCGCCCAGCAATCCGTCCCAGTGTTGACGGCTGATGCGTACACTCACGATTCGTCCCTCCATCCTGGCACCGTCAATTCCCAAGCCAGGCTGCGGCGAATCGCGGCGTCGGGCAGACGCTCGCCACTTTCGATCATGGCCAGGTAAGACGGGCTGATGCCTACCGTGCGGGCCAGCGCCTCGATGGCGATGCCCTTCCCCTCGCGCAAACTGCGTAGTTGATCCAGACCCGGAAGAATCGCGTCTGGTGTCGCCGCCTGAGGCTTCGTGGCTTGAGGCGACGCTTGCTCCTTGATACCCGCTGCTTTCAATAACGCCTGATATTGAGCCCATGGCAGAACCGCATACTCGGGCTCGCCTTCGCGTGTAATTATCTGAATATCCATCACTACCCCGTAGGACAACAACACTTAGCGAGTCGGCACTTTTCCCTAGAAGTGTAATCCTAACAGCGGCCAAGGTCGCGGGGGGCATCAATCTATGAACTCGTCGAAATCGACTCAGCGTTTTTTCGGGCCTTGCAGTTGAAGTTGCTCGGGGGTATCGGGCAGGCGCTCAACCACCGCGAGCTTCTCCGGGACCTGCCGTTTGCGCCAGGCGCGGAAGGCATTGAGCTCGTCATCGAGCACTTTCATCAACCACGCCAGGACTGCGATGTCATCGAACATGCCGAACAGCGGAATGAAATCCGGGATCGCATCCACCGGGCTGAGGAAATACATCAGGCCCGCGACAACCGAAACCAGCGCCTTGGGGCTGATGGCGCGATACTCGCCACGCCAGTAGGCCAGGCAGAGTGCCTGCAACAGCTTCAGGTCGTCCTTGATCTTGCCCAGTCGATTGCCCTGGCTTGCGCCTTTACTGGCGACTGCGAACAACAGGGTCGGCAATCGACCGCGTGCCAGCAGACGTCCGGCCAGTGGCAGGAAACGAGCGAAACTCCAGGGTGCTTTCATCATTCCTCCCGTTGAAATGTTATCCACACAAATTGTGGATAACCTTGTGAACAGAGCTGCTTTTCATCGCTGCAAGCCCCGTTTTACAAGGCCTGCGTTCAGATCGGGCGTTTTTTACTCATCAAAAAAAACCCATAATTTCATTGACTTGGCGGCCTTGTGCGTCTACCGCCGACACTACTATGCCTAAGACTCCGGCCTAGAGCGTCTGTTCGTTTTGTTTACCCCTGCCGAACGCCAGATGCAACAACGCCCCGCATGAGCGAGGCGTTGTTATCGAAGCAGGCGCTGCTTACTTGGCAGCGGCGTCTTCTTTTGCCGGGTCCTTGATGGCCATCAGTTCCAGGTCGAATACCAGCACCGAGTTGGCCGGAATCGCCGGGCTCGGGCTCTGGGCGCCGTAAGCCAGGTCAGCAGGGATGTACAGCTTGTACTTCTCGCCAACGTGCATCAGTTGCAGGCCTTCGACCCAACCCGGGATCACACCGCTGACCGGCAGATCGATCGGGCTGCCGCGCTCGACGGAGCTGTCGAATACGGTGCCGTTGGTCAGCTTGCCGGTGTAGTGAACAGTCACTACGTCAGTCGGCTTTGGCTGAGGGCCATCGGCTTTCTGCACGACTTCGTACTGCAAGCCCGAAGCGGTGGTCGTCACGCCGGCTTTCTTGCCGTTTTCCTCGAGGAATTTCTTGCCGGCAGCGGCCGACTCTTCGCTCATCTTGGCCATGCGTTCTTCGGCACGTTTTTGCAGTGCGGCGAACGCCTCGACCAGTTCTTCGTCCTTGAGCTTCTGCTCTTTCTTGCCGACGGCGTCTTCGATGCCCTGGGCTACAGCTTTGGAATCCAGGTCATCCATGCCTTCCTGAGCCAGGCTCTTGCCCATGTTCAGGCCAATGCCGTAGGAAGCTTTTTGCGCCGGAGTTTTCAGCTCTACGCTGGTCTGCGAATCACAACCCGCGAGTACCAGGCCAACCAGGGCCACCGCCGCCGCCAACCGATGCTGTTTCATGCTATTTCCTTGTTCATGCGCCTAAAGGGCAATCGAGTAAAGCCGCGAGCTTATCAGGCCGCCACGACCAATGGCTACCGGCATGAGAGCCGGAATCAATTGATAAGTTCAGGTGTTTTAACGCTTTTCACAATTGGAGTGATGAAGCTTCTTTCATCTTGTTCCGACAGGGGCTGATTGCTGAACCTGCAATCTGGCGTAATGGCCTCTTGCCGCACCTTGGGCACTCGGGCATAACGGCATGATAATTCGACAAGGATGTTTATCTTGCGCCTCTTCCTACGCTTGCTGGTTCTCATCGCAGTCCTGCTCGGGCTGGCCCTGGCCGTGGTTCTCTATTACGTCGCCAATCCGAAATTGCCGGCCTGGTCGCCTGCCCGACAGGTGCATTACCTGGAGCAATGGAGCGCCGTCGACCGAGAGACTTATTACTTCACCCCCCAGGGCACCCAGGTCAAAGGCTTGCGCTATGACTGGTTCACCGCCCTCGAACTGCCCTTCTCGCAGCAACGCTTTGCCGCCTCCGAGTACCTCGCGCGCTTCGGTTTTCTGGTGGACCCCGGCCAGAAACCGACGCCGAACAACCCCGGCAATCTCCCCGCAGGCTTTACCCGGCATCAGAATGCCGGCAGCCCGGAGGTGTTTCTGGATATCACCTGTGCGGCCTGCCACACCGGTGAACTGCGCTTCAAGGGGCAAGCCGTGCGTATCGACGGCGGTTCGGCGCAGCATGTCCTGCCGTCCAGCGTTCCTACGCTCAAAGGGGGCAGTTTCGGACAAGCACTGGTCGCCAGCCTGGTCTCGACCTACTACAACCCGTGGAAATTCGAACGTTTCGCACGCAACGTACTGGGCCAGGACTACGAGACGCGCCACAAGCAACTGCGCAAAGAATTCAAGGCTTCACTCGATACATTCCTCAAAGTGGCCTGGAACGACACCCATCGCGGGCTCTATCCAACCGAGGAAGGCCCGGGCCGCACCGATGCCTTCGGGCGCATTGCCAACGCCAGCTTCGGTGACGCGATTTCCCCCGACAACTATCGCGTGGCCAACGCTCCGGTCGATTATCCGCAGCTGTGGGACATGTGGACGTTCGAATGGGTGCAGTGGAACGGCTCGGCGAAACAACCGATGGCCCGCAACATCGGCGAGGCGTTGGGCGTCGGTGCCACGCTGAACTTCTTCGACCAGAACGGCCAGCCGCTGATGGGCGATGCCCGCTATCCCTCCAGTGTCCGTGTGCGCGACCTGCACCTGATCGAACAAACCCTGCAACGACTCTCGCCTCCGGCCTGGCCTGAAGACCTGCTGGGCACCATCGACAAGCCGCTGGCTGCCAAGGGGCGCACCCTGTTCGCGGAAAACTGCGCGGGCTGTCATGTACCGCGTACCACCCAGGGCGAGGGACGATACGTTCAGCACCTGAAAATGCTCCCGGTGGATGACATCGGCACAGACCCGGGCGCGGCCAACAACATCGCCGACCATCGCTTTGACCTGACGGCGCTGCAATGGAAGCAGGCGGAACTGGAAAAACTTGATGTGGAGCCAAAACCCGACGAACCACTGGACCTGAGCAAGATGTCCGTAGCCAAGGGGCTGGCCTATGTCACTGCATTTGTCCGCGACCGCGCCTATCGGGACGCCAATGTCACCCCCGCCGAGCACCCGGAAATGGACGGTTTCGGCCTGCCAATCGGCGTACGCGAATTGCGTTCGTACAAGGCCAGGCCGTTGGCGGGTGTATGGGCGACAGCGCCGTTTCTGCACAACGGCTCGGTACCGAGCATCTATCAATTGCTGTCGCCTCAGAATGAGCGAGCAACCACGTTCTACAAAGGCACTTTCGAATATGACCCGAGACACCTGGGTTACCGCACCGAAGCCTTTACCAATGGTTTTCTGTTCGACACGCGAATCACCGGCAACCACAACAGTGGTCATGAATTCCGTGCCGGCAAACTCGGCAATGGCGTGATCGGCCGCTGGTTGCAGCCACAGGAGCGTTGGGCACTGCTGGAGTATCTGAAAGTGCTGGGCGGCCCGCTGGAAGCGCAATTGCCATGACCATGAACTCGGCCAAAAGGACGCTCTCATGCTGATTACACTCTGGCTGCGCCTGGGCGCCTTCATCGGCAAGCTGTTGCTGTGGCTGCTGGTTCTCGGCGCGCTTGGCTGGGCATTGGCCACCGCCTGGTTTGCCTGGCAGCAGCGCGGACCGGTCTCGGCGCAAGAGTCGATTGCGGACGGTGAAGCCGCAATGACCCGGGATATCATCCAGACCGCCGTGCGCATCGTCGATCAGCACCGCGAAAGCACCCGCTACCTGCGCGATGCCCACGCCAAGGCCCACGGTTGCGTCAAAGCCGAAGTCCAGGTGTTACCGGAACTGGCCAGCGAATTGCGCCAGGGGGTGTTCAGCGAACCGGGCAAAACCTGGCAAGCGACGATGCGCCTGTCCAATGGCAATGCCTACCCGCAGTTCGACAGCATCCGCGACGCCCGGGGCATGGCGATCAAGCTGTTCGATGTTCCGGGCAAACAACTCTTGAGCGATCAGCCGGGGCGAAGCGAACAGGACTTTGTGATGTTCAGCCATCCGAACTTCTTTGTAAGTGACGTGGCCGAATACCGTCAGAACGTCGCTGCCCAGGCCGAGGGTAAAAAAATGATGGCGTTCTTTCCGGGGTGGGATCCGCGTTCGTGGCAGGTTCGCCACCTGTTTATTGCCCTGGCGACGTTGTCCCCTGCTCCATCGAGCCCAACCCGGACAACGTACTTTTCGGTTTCACCCTACAAATTCGGTGAAGCCAATGCGAAGTTCCGGGTCATGCCCGATCCGGGCAGTTGCCCGGCCTACAACCTGCCGGAACAAAACCGCGAGTTGCCGAACTTCCTGCGCAATGCGCTCAATCAACAGTTGTCGACCGACCGGGTACCCGCGTGTTTCGTCTTGCAAATCCAGCGACAGGACGCCAACAAGTACATGCCGATTGAAGACACCAGCATTGAATGGCGCGAAAGCGATGCGCCCTTCGAGACGGTGGCGCAGATCAGGGTGCCGGCGCAGGACTTCGATACACCGGCACTGAACCTGCAATGCGACAACCAGTCATTCAATCCCTGGTTCGGTATCGAGGCACACCGTCCCATCGGCGGGATCAATCGCCTGCGCAAAGCCGTGTATGAAGCTGTCAGCGACTACCGACACAGCCGCAACGCCGAGCAATAACTGCGCAGACACAAAAAAAGCGATCCCGGGATCGCTTTGAAGGCCGGCCAAATGCCAGACAGCAAAAAGCCCGCACAAGGCGGGCTTTCTGTGGTGACCTGGCGTTCAGTGTTCCAGGTTACCGAATATGGCGCAGCGGACGGGACTCGAACCCGCGACCCCCGGCGTGACAGGCCGGTATTCTAACCGACTGAACTACCGCTGCGCGAAACGCTTGAAACGAATGGTGGGTGATGACGGGATCGAACCGCCGACATTCTGCTTGTAAGGCAGACGCTCTCCCAGCTGAGCTAATCACCCTTCGCTTCGTTACGGGACGCATTATGCCACAAGTTTTCGTAAAGTGTTGATTTATTTGAAGTTTTTTTCAAATAAATCCGAAAACCGGTAAAACGACACATCCCGCGGGTACAACGTACAAACTTGAGGCAGAAAAAAACCCGCTATCGCGGGTTTTTCCGTGGTGACCTGGCGTTCAGTGTTCCAGGTTACCGAATATGGCGCAGCGGACGGGACTCGAACCCGCGACCCCCGGCGTGACAGGCCGGTATTCTAACCGACTGAACTACCGCTGCGCTAAACACATAAAACGAATGGTGGGTGATGACGGGATCGAACCGCCGACATTCTGCTTGTAAGGCAGACGCTCTCCCAGCTGAGCTAATCACCCTTCGCTTCGGTGTGGCGCGCATTCTACGGAGCGACCCAACCTCTGGCAAGCACTTTTTTAAATAATTTTCTCAGGCCTTCCAAAGGCTTAGAGAAAGGTTGGCCTATGGCACGGCGAAGACAATAATGCCCCCCTTTGTATAAAGGAGAGACTCACCCCATGTGGTTCAAAAACCTGCTTATCTATCGCCTGACCCAAGATCTGCCTGTTGATGCCGAGGCGTTGGAAACTGCACTGGCCACCAAACTGGCGCGCCCATGTGCAAGCCAGGAGTTGACCACCTACGGTTTCGTCGCGCCGTTCGGCAAAGGCGAAGATGCGCCACTGGTGCACGTCAGCGGTGACTTCCTGCTGGTGTCCGCGCGCAAGGAAGAACGTATTTTGCCAGGCAGCGTCGTGCGTGACGCGGTCAAGGAAAAGGTCGAAGAGATCGAAGCCGAGCAAATGCGCAAGGTCTATAAGAAGGAACGCGATCAGATCAAGGATGAAATCATCCAGGCCTTCCTGCCCCGCGCCTTTATCCGCCGCTCGTCGACCTTCGCCGCCATCGCGCCGAAACAGGGCCTGATCCTGGTCAACTCGGCCAGCCCGAAACGCGCCGAAGACTTGCTGTCGACCTTGCGTGAAGTGATCGGCACCCTGCCGGTGCGTCCGCTGACCGTGAAAATGTCGCCGACCGCGACCATGACCGAGTGGGTCACCACGCAGAAAGCCGCGGACGATTTCTTTGTGCTGGACGAGTGCGAACTGCGCGACACCCACGAAGACGGCGGCATTGTGCGTTGCAAGCGCCAGGACCTGACCAGCGAAGAAATCCAGCTGCACCTGAGCACCGGCAAAGTGGTCACTCAACTGTCCCTGGCCTGGCAGGACAAGCTGTCGTTCGTCCTCGACGACAAGATGGTGGTCAAGCGCCTGAAGTTCGAAGACCTGCTGCAGGACCAGGCGGAACAGGACGGCGGCGACGAAGCCCTGGGCCAACTGGACGCCAGCTTCACCCTGATGATGCTGACCTTCGGCGACTTCCTGCCGGCGCTGGTTGAAGCGCTGGGTGGTGAAGAGACTCCGCAGGGGATCTAAAGGCTAGCGATCTCTTCTGTAGGAGCGAGCTTGCTCGCGATGGTGTGTCAGTCGCCCCTCTTTGTCTGACACACCATCGCGAGCAAGCTCGCTCCTACAGGGGTTTTGTAGCGTCACTTAAAACAAGGATCAGGCCATGCGTGCACTGGCTGCATTGAGTCGTTTTGTCGGCAACACCTTCGCCTACTGGGTACTGATTTTCGCTGTCGTGGCGTTCCTGGAACCGGCATGGTTCCTCGGCCTCAAAGGCGCCATCGTGCCACTGCTGGGGCTGGTGATGTTCGGCATGGGCCTGACCCTCAAGCTCGAAGACTTCGCCGAAGTCGCTCGCCATCCCTGGCGAGTGGCCCTGGGCGTGGTTGCCCATTTCGTGATCATGCCGGGCGTGGCGTGGTTGCTCTGCCAGGCGTTCCACTTGCCGCCGGAAATCGCCGTCGGTGTGATTCTGGTCGGCTGCTGCCCAAGCGGCACCTCGTCGAACGTGATGACCTGGCTGGCCCGTGGCGACCTGGCGCTGTCGGTGGCCATCGCCGCCGTCACCACCCTCCTCGCCCCCCTGCTGACGCCGGCGCTGATCTGGTTGCTGGCCTCGGCCTGGTTGCCGGTGTCGTTCATGGAGTTGTTCTGGTCGATCCTGCAAGTGGTGCTGTTGCCGATCGTGCTGGGCGTGGTTGCCCAACGGGTACTCGGCGACAAGGTTCGACATGCCGTGGACGTGTTGCCTCTGGTGTCGGTGGTCAGCATCGTGATCATTGTCACGGCAGTGGTGGCCGCCAGCCAGGCGAAGATTGCCGAGTCGGGCCTGTTGATCATGGTCGTGGTCATGCTGCACAACAGCTTTGGCTACCTGCTGGGTTACTTCACAGGGCGCCTGTTCAAGCTGCCACTGGCCTAGCGCAAGTCCCTGGCCCTGGAAGTCGGCATGCAGAACTCCGGCTTGGGCGCCGCGTTGGCCAGTGCACACTTCTCGCCGCTGGCGGCAGTGCCCAGTGCATTGTTCAGTGTCTGGCACAACATTTCCGGGGCATTGCTCTCCACGTATTTCCGTCGCATGAGCGAGAAACAGGATCGGGAAATGCCGGCACAACAGGTCAGCGACTGACTGGAAAACTTGATCCCCGGGTTAATGCTGGGCACTATATTGCCCATCGCGAGGACGACCTCGCGGCTCGATCGAGTCATTAATCAGGGGACGACCCCGTCAGACGATGGAGGTCTTCATGTCCTGGATCATTCTGTTTTTCGCCGGCCTTTTCGAAGTCGGCTGGGCCGTCGGCCTCAAGTACACCGACGGTTTCACCCGCCCGCTCCCCACTGTATTGACCGTTGCGGCCATGGCTATCAGCCTTGGCCTGCTCGGCCTTGCAATGAAGGAACTACCGCTGGGTACGGCCTATGCGATCTGGACCGGTGTCGGCGCCGTTGGCACAGTGATCGCCGGGATCATTCTGTTTGGCGAGTCGATGGCGCTGGTGAGGTTGGCGAGTGTGGCGTTGATCATTTCCGGGCTTGTTGGCCTGAAGGTCAGCGCTTAGGCCACTGACGGCATCGCGGGCAAGCCCGCTCCCACAGGGCCGGAGGTGAATCACACATTTTGTGTACACCTGCGATTATTGTGGGGCTTGCCCGCGATGGGGCCTGCATATACAACTGTTATCTAACAGCCCCGCGCAAATCCCCCACCAACGCCTGCAACTTCACCGGCTGCGCCACCTCAACCGCCACCGCCGGCCCGGCCACCAACGTCACCCGCGACCACAACCGGCGAAACAGCCCTTTACCCGGATCGCGGCTGAAGAAACTCCCCCACAACCCCTGCAAGGCCAGCGGAATCACCGGCACCGGCGTCTCTTCGAGAATCCGCGTCAGCCCGCCTTTGAACTCGTTGATCTCGCCATCGGCGGTCAATTTGCCCTCGGGGAAGATGCACACCAGCTCCCCGTCCTTCAGATACCGGGCAATGCGCGTGAAGGCTTGTTCATATATCTGGATGTCTTCCTGGCGCCCGGCAATCGGAATCGTCCCCGCGGTACGGAAGATGAAGTTCAGTACCGGCAGGTTGTAGATCTTGTAATACATCACAAAGCGAATCGGCCGACGTACCGCGCCGCCAATCAGCAAGGCGTCGACGAACGACACGTGGTTGCACACCAGCAGCGCCGCGCCTTCGTCGGGGATCAGGTCCAGATTGCGGTGCTCCACGCGATACATGGAATGGCTGAGCAGCCAGATCATGAAACGCATGGTGAACTCGGGGACAATCCTGAAGATGTAGGCGTTGACACCGATGTTCAGCAACGACACGACCAGGAACAACTGCGGGATCGACAGCTTGGCCACGCTCAACAGGACGATCGAGACAATCGCCGACACCACCATGAACAGCGCGTTGAGGATGTTGTTGGCGGCAATCACCCGCGCCCGCTCGTTCTCCGCCGTGCGCGACTGGATCAGCGCGTACAGCGGCACAATGTAGAAACCGCCGAAGACGCCCAGGCCGAGGATGTCGAGCAACACCAGCCAGGTGTGACCGAAACCGAGGATGTCGATCCAGCCATGGCCGGCGGCGCTGTCCGGAATTCCACCGGAATGCCACCACAGCAGCAGACCGAAGACGGTCAGGCCGAACGATCCGAACGGCACCAGGCCAATCTCGACTTTGCGCCCGGAAAGCTTCTCGCACAGCATCGAACCCAATGCGATACCAACCGAGAACACCGTCAGAATCAGCGTCACCACGGTTTCGTCGCCGTGCATCCATTCCTTGGCATAAGCCGGGATCTGCGTCAGATAGATCGCCCCGACAAACCAGAACCATGAGTTGCCGACAATCGAGCGTGACACCGCCGGTGTTTGCCCCAGGCCCAGTTTCAATGTGGCCCAGGACTGGCTGAAAATGTTCCAGTTCAGGCGCATTTGCGGCGTGGCGGCCGCCGCCCGGGGAATGCTGCGGCTGGCCAGGTAGCCGAGCACGGCAATGCCGATGATCGCCGCGGACACCACCGGTGCGTAATGCGCCGAAGACATCATGACCCCGGCGCCAATGGTGCCGGCGAGGATCGCCAGGAAGGTGCCCATTTCCACCAGGCCGTTGCCGCCGACCAGTTCTTCCTCACGCAGGGCCTGCGGCAGGATCGAGTACTTCACCGGCCCGAACAGCGCCGAATGGGTGCCCATGGCGAACAGCGCCAGCAGCATCAACGACAGGTGATCGAACAGAAAACCGACGGCGCCGACCGCCATGATGGCAATTTCCCCAAGCTTGATCAGGCGGATCAACGCGTCCTTGGCGAACTTTTCCCCGAATTGCCCGGCCAGGGCCGAGAACAGGAAAAACGGCAGGATAAACAGCAGCGCACACAGGTTGACCCAGACAGAGCGGTCACCCTCGATGGTCAGCTTGTACAAAATCGCCAGGATCAACGACTGCTTGAACACATTGTCGTTGAATGCCCCAAGGGACTGGGTAATGAAGAACGGCAGGAAGCGCCGGGTACGCAACAAGGTGAACTGTGAGGGGTGACTCATCTTCCATGTGTCCCTGATTATGTAGAGAGTGGCCTGGATACTGTAATTGGAGTATCGAAACTCGATCCAGGCCACACCTTACCTAATCTTTGTCGGTTATTTCTTCAAACCGGCAATGCATGGCGAGACAAACAGTTCACCACGCCAGGCGCCCAGCACCGTGCGCTTGCCGACGATCAGCCACATCACCGCCAGCAACGCCACCAGCACACAGCCAGACACACTGAAAAAGGTCAGGTTCAAGGTACTGGCCAGCTTCAACGTCGCCAGAGAATAGACGCCCAACGGAAAGGTGAAGCCCCACCAGCCCAGATTGAAGGGGATGCCGGCCCGCAGGTAGCGCACAGTGATCAGCAACGCCATCAGCATCCACCACAGGCCCAAGCCCCACAGGGTGATACCGGCCACCAGGCCCAATCCCGCAGCAATCTCACCGACGCCCGGCAAACCGTTGGCCGCGAAAATCAGCGGTGCATCGCCGCCCAGTACCAGCATGCCCAACGCGCCGGTGCCGATCGGGCCAAGGGCCAACCAGCTCGAGGCGGCCATGTTTTCATGGGGCAATTTATGCAGGGCCATGCGCAGCAACAGAATGGTCAGGATGCTGAAGGCCACCGGCAAGGAAAATGCCCAGAGCACGTAGCTGGTCACCAGCACCACCAGTTGTGAGTGAGCGTCGGCCAAATGCGGCGCCAACAGGCCACCACTGACGGCCGCCACTTCTGCAGCGACCACCGGCAACAACCAGACGGCGGTCATCTGGTCGATGCTGTGCTCCTGACGCGTGAACATCATGTAGGGAATCAGCACACCGCAGGCCAGCGACATCGCCACATCCAGCCACCACAGCACCTCGGCGAGGTGAATCACACCGTCGCCCCAGCGCGGCAGGCCGAACACCAGAAAGCCGTTGATGATGGTCGCCAGGCCCATCGGGATAGTGCCGAAAAACATCGAGACCGTGGAGTGTCCGAAGATCCGTCGTGCTTCGTCGAAAAACAGCAGCCAACGCGCGGCGTACAACGCCGTAAACAGCAGGAACAACGCGATGTTGAACAGCCACAGGGCTTCGGCAAAGGCGCGCAAGGCGGGCATGGCGACCGGCAATTGCGCCAGTGCCAACGCCAGCACACCGGTGCCCATGGTGGCCGCGAACCAGTTGGGGGTGAACTGGCGGATCACTTCGCGGGGATGCTGCAAGTGACTGAAAGGTTTGATTCCGGGCTTGATGCTATTGGCGCATGTCATGGCGAACTCCTGTCCTCTCGTGAGGTGGAGCCCATGTTAGATCCGAATAGAATATCTATATAACGGGTAATATCTCTATATCTTATCGATAATACTTATATATGGTCAGACACTACCCTCCGATTCGACCACCAATATCCGAGCCGGCCCTACCGGATGCGCCACATGCTCAGTACCAACCGAGGCATGAAAAATGTCACCGACTTCCAGCAACGCTTCCCGCTCCACCCCCTCTTCGCGATAACGCATCCGCACCTGGCCATCGAGCACCACGAACACTTCCTCGCCGTCGTTGACGTGCCATTTGTAGGGTTGATCGGTCCAATGCAGCCGCGTGGTGATGCCGTTCATGCTGGCGATGTCCAGCGCGGCCCAGGCACGCTCGCCAGTGAACGATTTGCTGCGGATGATCTTCATGGTCCGATCCTTCGAGTGAGCTCAGAGGAGGCCAAGGCTAACCCGGATCCAAGCGCTGGTGGAATGTGGCAAGGCCAGTCCAGACACTGAAAATCAACCTGCGACACCCCGCCACGCCGCGACCTTGGTCGACACTGACTAACGCTGGCGGTCGTGCGAGACTGTCTGTCCGGGCGAGAGGCCCGGGTGTCTTTGTCTGGAGTCCCCATGCCGCTGTCCACCGGGCTGATTGCCGTCGTCGCCCTGGCCTATATGGCCATCATGTTCGCCATCGCCTTCTATGGCGACCGTCGCAGCGCGCCCTTGCCGCCGCGTGTGCGTGCCTGGGTGTACAGCCTGTCGCTGGCGGTCTATTGCACCAGCTGGACGTTCTTCGGCGCCGTGGGCCAGGCCGCCGAACAGCTCTGGTCGTTCCTGCCGATCTACCTCGGGCCGATCCTGTTGCTCGTCGGCGCGCCGTGGGTCCTGCAGAAAATGGTGATGATCAGCAAACAGGAGAACATCACCTCGATCGCCGACTTCATCGCCGCGCGCTATGGCAAATCCCAGTCGCTGGCGGTGGTGGTGGCGCTGATTTGCCTGGTCGGCGTGCTGCCCTATATCGCGTTGCAGCTCAAAGGCATTGTGCTCGGCGTGAACCTGCTGATCGGTGCCGGCGCCGACGCCATGGGCACCCGGGCCCAGGACACGGCGCTGATCGTATCGCTGGTGCTGGCGCTGTTCACCATCGTTTTCGGTACCCGCAACCTCGACGCCACGGAGCACCACCGCGGCATGGTGCTGGCCATTGCCTTCGAGTCACTGGTCAAGCTGTTCGCGTTTCTCGCGGTCGGCGCGTTCGTGACCTACGGCCTGTACGACGGTTTCGACGACCTGTTCGACCAGGCCATGCTGGCGCCGCGTCTCGAACAGTACTGGAAGGAAACCATCAACTGGCCGTCGATGGTGGTGCAGACCGGTGTGGCGATGATGGCGATCATTTGCTTGCCGCGGCAGTTCCACGTGACCGTTGTCGAGAACATCGATCCCCAGGATCTGCGCCTGGCCAAGTGGGTATTCCCGGCCTACCTCGCCCTGGCTGCATTGTTTGTCGTGCCGATCGCCCTGGCCGGCCAGATGCTGCTGCCCAGTTCGGTGTTGCCGGACTCGTTTGTCATCAGCCTGCCCCTGGCGCAGGCGCATCCGGCGCTGGCCCTGCTGGCGTTTATCGGTGGCGCATCGGCGGCCACCGGCATGGTGATCGTGGCCAGCGTGGCGCTGTCGACCATGGTGTCCAACGACATGCTGCTGCCCTGGCTGCTGCGTCGCAACAACGCCGAGCGCCCGTTCGAAGTGTTCCGCCAGTGGATGTTGTCGGTGCGCCGCGTCAGCATCGTGGTCATTCTGTTGCTGGCCTACGTCAGTTACCGCCTGCTGGGCTCGACCGCCAGCCTGGCGACCATCGGCCAGATCGCCTTCGCTGCCGTGACCCAACTGGCCCCTGCCATGCTCGGTGCGCTGTACTGGAAACAGGCCAACCGCCGCGGCGTTTTCGCCGGCCTCGCCGCAGGCACCTTCCTGTGGTTCTACACCCTGATCCTGCCGATTGCCGCCCTCAGCCTCGGCCTTTCCTTGAGCTCATTCCCGGGGCTGGCCTGGTTGCACAGCAATCCACTGAACCTGCCGATCACCCCGCTGACCCAAGGCGTAGTGCTGTCGCTGGCTGGCAACTTCACGCTGTTCGCCTGGGTCTCGGTGCTGTCGCGCACCCGGGTTTCCGAGCACTGGCAGGCGGGCCGATTCATCGGCCAGGAAATCAGTGCCCGCCCCAGCGCACGCTCGATGCTGGCAGTGCAGATCGACGACCTGCTGCAGCTGGCGGCGCGCTTCGTCGGCGAAGAACGCGCCCGTCAAAGCTTCATCCGCTTTGCCTATCGCCAGGGCAAAGGCTTCAACCCGAGCCAGAACGCTGACGGGGAATGGATCGCCCATACCGAACGCCTGCTGGCCGGTGTGCTGGGTGCCTCTTCGACCCGCGCGGTGGTAAAAGCCGCCATTGAGGGCCGGGAGATGCAACTGGAAGACGTCGTGCGCATCGCCGACGAAGCCTCGGAGGTGCTGCAATTCAACCGCGCCTTGCTGCAAGGCGCCATCGAGAACATCACCCAGGGCATCAGCGTGGTCGACCAGTCGCTGAAACTGGTGGCCTGGAACCGTCGCTACCTGGAGTTGTTCAACTACCCGGACGGCCTGATCAGTGTCGGTCGGCCGATCGCCGACATCATTCGCCACAATGCCGAGCGCGGCCTGTGCGGCCCTGGCGAAGCCGAAGTTCACGTCGCACGTCGCCTGCACTGGATGCGCCAGGGCCGCGCGCATACCTCCGAGCGCCTGTTCCCCAACGGCCGGGTCATCGAGTTGATCGGCAACCCGATGCCGGGCGGCGGCTTCGTCATGAGTTTCACCGACATCACTGCGTTCCGCGAAGCCGAACAGGCGCTGACCGAAGCCAACGAAGGCCTGGAGCAACGGGTCACCGAACGGACCCACGAACTGTCGCAGCTCAACGTCGCCCTGACCGAAGCCAAGGGCACCGCCGAGGCGGCCAACCAGTCCAAGACCCGCTTTCTCGCGGCCGTCAGCCATGACTTGATGCAACCGCTGAATGCGGCACGCCTGTTCTCCGCCGCCCTCTCCCATCAGCACGATGGACTCTCCGGCGAAGCGCAGAAACTGGTCGGACACCTGGACAGCTCGCTGCGCTCGGCCGAGGACCTGATCAGCGACCTGCTGGACATTTCCCGCCTGGAGAACGGCAAAATCAACCCGAATCGCCAGCCGTTCGCGCTCAACGAACTGTTCGACACCCTCGGTGCAGAGTTCAAGGTGCTGGCGCAGGAACAAGACCTGGAGTTCCGCGTTCGTGGCAGCACGCTGCGAGTCGACAGCGACATCAAACTGCTGCGGCGAATTTTGCAGAACTTCCTGACCAATGCGTTTCGCTACGGCAAAGGGCCAGTACTACTGGGCGTTCGTCGGCACAAGGAAGCATTGAGTCTGGAAGTCTGGGACCGCGGGCCGGGTATTCCGGAAGATAAACAACAGGTGATTTTCGAAGAGTTCAAGCGCCTCGACAGCCACCAGACACGGGCCGAAAAAGGCCTCGGCCTTGGGCTAGCCATTGCCGACGGGCTATGTCGCGTGCTCGGTCATACCTTGCGCGTGCGCTCCTGGCCGGGACGTGGCAGCGTGTTCAGCGTCAGCGTACCGCTGGCCCGGGCACAAACCGTAGCGCCGGTCAAAGTCGCCGAGCTCAATGGCAAATTGCTCAATGGCGCACAGGTGCTGTGCATCGATAACGAGGACAGCATCCTGATCGGCATGAACAGCTTGCTCAGCCGCTGGGGTTGCCAGGTCTGGACCGCACGCAATCGCGAGGAATGCGCAACACTGCTGGGCGAAGGCATGCGCCCGCAATTGGCGCTGGTGGATTACCACCTCGATCATGGCGAAACCGGAACCGATCTGATGGCCTGGTTGCGCACGCAAATGGGCGAGCCGGTTCCTGGTGTGGTGATCAGCGCCGATGGCCGGCCGGAGACGGTCGACAAGGTGCATGCAGCAGGGCTGGATTACCTGGCCAAACCGGTGAAACCGGCGGCTTTGCGGGCGTTGTTGAGTCGGTATTTGCCGTTGTAACCCGGGCTGACTCAAAACCCTGTGGCGAGGGGGCTTGTCGGAATGCCGCACCACCCCGTTCGGCTGCGTAGCAGTCGTCAGACAATCCAAATGGTATGGGGGCCGCTGCGCGGCCCAACGGGGGCAAGCCCCCTCGCCACAGGGTCCACGCTCGACCTAGGGCTACTCCGGCAATTCGACCAACCCATCCACATCGGTCATCGCCCGCTCCAGCAAATCCGCCGGCAGGCTCTTGCTCGCCCGTGCCCCCAGCAGCTTGAGTTGTTCACTGCGACTGACCAGGTTGCCACGCCCCTCTGTCAGCTTGTTGCGTGCCGAACTGTAAGCCTTGTCCAGTTGCTGCAGGCGATTGCCGACCTCGTCCAGATCCTGAATGAACAGCACGAACTTGTCGTACAGCCACCCGGCCCGCTCGGCGATTTCCCGGGCGTTCTGGCTCTGGCGCTCCTGTTTCCACAGGCTGTCGATGACACGCAGGGTCGCCAACAACGTGGTGGGACTGACGATCACGATGTTGCGGTCGAATGCCTCCTGAAACAGCGTCGGCTCAGCCTGCAACGCGGCAGAAAACGCCGCCTCGATCGGCACGAAGAGCAACACGAAATCCAGGCTGTGCAAGCCATCGAGGCGCTTGTAATCCTTGCCGGCCAGGCCTTTAACGTGATTGCGCAATGAAAGCACGTGCTGCTTGATGGCGATCTGGCCAATAGCCTCGTCCTCAGCCGCCACGTATTGCTGATAGGCCGTCAGGCTGACCTTGGAGTCGACCACCACCTGCTTGTCGCCCGGCAGGTAAATGATCACGTCCGGCTGGAAGCGTTCGCCGTCCGGTCCCTTGAGATTGACCTGAGTCTGGTACTCGCGGCCCTTCTCCAGCCCTGCATGCTCGAGCACGCGCTCAAGGATCAGTTCGCCCCAATTGCCTTGGGTCTTCTGCCCTTTCAAGGCGCGGGTCAGGTTGGTGGCTTCGTCGCTCAAGCGCAAATTCAGCTGTTGCAGGCGCTCCAGTTCCTTGGCCAGGGAGAAACGCTCACGAGCTTCGTTCTGATAGCTTTCCTCGACGCGCTTTTCGAAGGACTGGATGCGCTCCTTGAGCGGATCGAGCAACTGTCCCAGGCGCTGCTGGCTGGTTTCGGCAAAACGCTGCTCGCGCTCATCGAAAATCTTCCCCGCCAGCTCGGCAAACTGCGCACGCAATTCGTCCCGCGAACCTTGCAGGTCGTCAAGGCGTTGCTGATGGCTGTCCTGTTGCTCGCGCAATTCGGCGTTGAGCGACGCGGCCTGGGCATCCAGACGGCGCAGTTCGGCTTCCTTGCCAGCGCGTTCGATATTCCACGCATGGGCGGCGTCCCGGGCGTCGTCGCGCTCGATCTGCAGCAGTTCGACTTCACGACGCAGCGCAGCCAGATCAGCCTGCTTGGCGGAGTTGGCCTGGGTCAGATCAGCGATTTCATCGCGGCTGGACTCGAGTTGTGCATTCAAGCCGTCCTGTGCCAGTTGCGCCATGGCCAGGCGCTCCTGCAGCAGTGCAACGTCTGCCTGCGTGGTGCTGGCCCGCCGCTGAAGTTGCCAGGCCAATACCAGCAACGGCAACCCTGCCGCTGCCAGACCCAGCAATACGCTGGTCAAGTCCATTGCCATAGCCACTCCTGCCATTCGGATAAAGCCTGAAGGTTAACCAAGGCGTCCGGTCTTGGACAGCTCAGTCTTCGATCAGCCCCAGTTCCTGTTGAGCGCGGCGATCGCCAGCCCGAGCGGCCTGACGCAGCAGGTCCTGACCGATACGGCGGTCCCGGGCATTCCCGCATTCGCGGCACATCAGCTGGCCAAGGCGACTTTGCGCAGCCACCACACCCTCACGGGCCGGTTGCTTGAGCAGACGTCCGGCGATGTGTTTGACGTTAGGGTTTTCGCCCAGGTGCGGACTGTCCAACAGCCACTCTGCCACGCGCATGGAAAAACGCTTGGTAGGGGCAACAGAGGGTGGTGTGGAGGTAGAGGAAACAGGAGCTGAGCGAAACTTCATAAAGCACTGTGGGGCAGATCGGAAGGCGCGCAACTTTACTCTCTTTTTCTTACAGGTAAAGCTGAAAATGTCCCGGCACGCCCGTCCTAGAGCAAGCGCTCGGGACAATCCACAGAAGCTGTGGATAACTCAGTGGACAACCGTCTCTGAACCCGCTCAAAGCCCTGTGGAATGGGGTTCGCAGTCAAACTGACGATTTTTTCACCAGTAAAAAAAAGCGATGTTTTTCATTGACTTAAATTTTGGTTACAGGCAGCGATTGCGCTTGAACGTGAGATGACAGCGGGGTGACAGACTCTGCAACTAATGTGCACAAGTGCCTCTGCGACGGTTATATCAATGCACTTTTTCGGCGCGTTTTTTGGTCATGCCTGGGGATAAGCCCTGGCAAACCCGGTATTTAGACAGCTGCGTTGCTACCAACATCGAAGACCGATGGTCGGATTCTGCTCTGCTACAGGGCGTATCAATTGGAGGCAGCGCCGCTTCATGCGCTTATCTACAAGGCAAAACAGCACCCGCAGGGAAATTCTTTTTGCTATCACACTTCCCTTGGCCAGTTCAATCCGTTAGTATCCGCGGCGTTAGTACCAAGCTGAAAGTCAATTCTGGTCGAACAAATCCCCCCGGTCAGCCTTCCCGAAGGAAGCCTCCACCGAACAAGCGGGATCGACCACCTCGATGGTTTCCAGGTAAATCTTGCGCCGACACAACCTTTGAATCGAAAGCGAAGGGTGTTGCTCCGCCTGCCTACTCTGCTCGAACCAACCTGCAAATTGATCAGGATCTTCACCCCGGGCCCAGAACCTTTGCCCTCGATGTGTTGCCTGCCCTCCTAAGTACCTACCTGCCAGCCCAAGCGCGCCAACTTATCAGCGCTTCAAACTGGCTGCTTTGTTCCAGTCGGGTTCTTCGTTCGATCAATGGTGATCGACGTTACTGGAACGTTTTAACGTTGCACGGTTCTTATCCGTGTCATTTGTAGGAACACCCAATAATGTCTACTCAAATCCACACTCAGGATGCCATTCGCACCCTAACCAACGCTTTTGCACCAATGAACTGCCTGATCATGGCCGCTCGCAAAGGCTGCTTCAGCTTCACCCTGGTCAACGAACACGGCATCGCTCGTCACAGCGAACGCCTGTACCCCGATCAATACTCCAGCGCCGAGCCGCTGCAGGCCGTGATCGAGCGTACCCGTCAGGCATTGGTTGCCTGAAACGCCAGAAAGGCTGAAAAACCCGAAAGCCCTGCCCGAAAAGCAGGGCTTTTTATTGCCCGATGTTTCCCCACACTCGAACCACGACTAAGCACGATCCGATATAAGGGCTATAACTGGTCGCTGGAAATATTTTAAAAACAGTCCTTTACAGCGCGAATATGACACTACACTTCAACTCAAGCGGCTTGACCCGCTTGCGGCGAGCCTGAACCGATTCACAGCTGCCAAGCCCCCTTCAGGTATCGCCGTCCAATTCAGGTTTCGAGGGTTTTATGGGTATCGCTGCCAGCGAACTGTGCCGCTATGTGATTCGTCCGACATTGATCTACCTCGGACGCCATAGCGCTACTGCCGAATCCCTGCTGCTGGGCATCGCCGCCAGCCAGTCAGCCCTTGGTTCCGCCCTGCATGACCGCCGTGGGCACGGCCTGTACCGCATCGCCGAACCCCGCCACCAGGCACTTTGGGACCATTACCTGGCCCTTGATCCGGAGCGTGCAAGCCTGGTCCGCGGTCTGGCCAGCCAGCATGCATTTCTGAGCGGGCCGCACCTCGAGTTGACCGTCAACCTGCGTTACGCCACAGCCATCGCCTGGCTGCTGGTGGAAGAACAGAATACCCCCCTCCCCTCCCCTGATGATCTGTTGGGCATGGCCAGGATCTGGCGCCAGACATTTCACCCCCAGGGGCGTCTGCGTGATTTCACCAGTGCCTGGCAAACCTGTGTTTCACCCCTGAATCAGGTAGCCTGCTGATACTTCTGGATCCAAACATCGCGCAACATGTGGTGATTTTGGTCGGATTGTCCTACAAAACCGCTCTAAATCAAGGCATCCAGCCTATGGCGCCGGGACGAAAATGTTGGTAATTTTCGCCCCGGTGATCACCAGGAGTTCTAATAATGAAAAAAGTAATGCTCAAAACCACCATTAGTCTCGCCGTTGCCATGGCATCCACCCAGATTTTCGCAAGTGGCTTTGCCCTCAACGAACAAAGCATCAGCGGGATGGGGTCAGGTTTTGCCGGGCGATCTTCCTCTGCCGACGACGCATCCACCATTTTTGGCAACCCTGCCGGCATGTCTCGCCTCAAACGCGAACAAGTGACCGGCGGCGTTGCATTTATCGACGCGCACACCGACATCAGTGATGCCAGCTCCAGTCCGAACAGCGGCACCAACAAGGGTGACATGGTCCCCTTCATGGGCGTGCCGATGGGCTATTACGTCAAGCCAATCGATGACCAGTGGGCCTTCGGTATCGGCGTGTACGCACCATTCGGTCTGGTCACCGACTACGAAAACAACTTTGCCGGCCGCTACTTCGGCAGCAAGAGCGAAGTTAGAATCGTCACCCTGCAACCGACTGTCAGCTACGCCTTCAACGACAAGGTCTCCATCGGTTTTGGCCCGACCATCAACCGCATCGACGGCACCCTGGAATCGAACCTGTCGATCACCCAGTCCCAGCCAGATGGCAAGGTCAAGATCACAGGTGACGACACCGCGCTGGGCTACAACATCGGCGTGCTGGTTCAAGCCACCGACAGCACTCGCGTCGGCCTGACCTACCACTCGAAAGTGAAGTACAAGCTCGAAGGTGACACCAAGGTCAACTACGACTTTCTGCGCCAGGTCGGCCAGAATCCGAACCAGAAGTACGACGCTTCGCTGGACCTGACCACACCTGAATCGGTGGACTTCTCGGTCACTCACCAGCTCGACGACAAGTGGACTCTGTACGCAGGCAGCACCTGGACCCGCTGGAGCCGCCTGAAAGAAATCACCGTTGAAAACACAGGTGTTCCACCCGCTCTGAATGGCCAGTTCGGCACCATCACCGAAGAACAGAACTGGCACGACACCTGGGCTCACGCCATCGGCGCGTCTTACCAGCTGAACAAGCAATGGGTACTGCGTACCGGTCTGTCCGTTGACCAGGCACCGACCAACAACGTTGACCGTTCCCCACGCATCCCGACTGGCGATCGCAAGATTTTCAGCGTGGGCGCCGGCTGGAGCCCGACCGACGACCTGACCATCGACCTGGCGTATTCGTACCTGCGCGAAGAGTCGGTCAAGATCGACAACAAAACCGACGATTTCCGTAATCAGAAATACAACGCCAAGTATGAAAACTACGCGAACGGTTTCGGTCTCGGTGCAACCTACCGCTTCTGATGATTCCCGGCGAGCCTGAACCGCTCGCCATCGGAATCAAAAAAAGCCCCGCTCTCTTTATAGAGGCGGGGCTTTTCAGTGGGCGTCGATCAGGGGGTCGAAGCGAGCGGTGGCGAAGCCAGGGCTTTTTCTACCGCGGCGATGAACTCGGGATCATCCGGCTTGGTCAGGCTGGAGAAACTGGCGATCACCTTGCCCTGGCGATCGACCACATACTTGTAGAAATTCCACTTCGGCGCACTGGCTTGACTGGCGAGGACTTTGAACAAGTGCGTTGCGTCTTCGCCGCGAACCTTCTGTGGCTCAGTCATGGTGAAGGTCACGCCGTAGTTGGCATAGCAGACTTTCGCAGTCTCGGCGCTGTCTTTGGACTCCTGCTTGAAGTCGTTTGACGGCACGCCGAGTATTTCCAGCCCTTGCCCCTTGTAGCGCTGATTGAGTGCCTCAAGGCCCTCAAACTGCGGTGCGAAGCCGCAGAAACTGGCGGTATTGACCACCACCAGCGGTTTGTCGGCGTAACGCTGGCACAGGTCGATGGACTCCTTGGCCCGCAACTTCGGCAGCGAGCCCTGCAGCACCTCCGGACAGTCAGCGGCCCAAGCCGGCCCGGACAACGCCATCAGCAACGCGGGAACAGCACACCAGCGCTTGAGCATCTCGAGCCTCCTTGATAATTCGTCAAAAGCGACGTTACTCGCCCTCGCCGCTCACTAGCAAGCCCCCATGCCCAACTGCATCAACGCCAGCCCGCCCTGATGCCAGCCCCACCACGACAACGCCAGCAACAAGGCGCAGACGGCGGCTACAGCGATCCGGGGCCAAAGTCTGTTCATGTCGCACTCATCTGTGTTTGCAGGCGCGCCACCGGCCGTTCACGCACCGGCCAGTTGAGGGCAGCGGCCAACAGGCTCAAGAGAATTGCCACTTGCCAGATCAAGTCATAACTCCCGGTTCGGTCATACACCACCCCGCCCAACCAGCCGCCCAGGAACGAACCGAGCTGGTGAAACAGGAAAACAATCCCGCCGAGCATGGACAGGTTTCGCACGCCAAACAAGGTCGCTACCGTACCGTTGGTCAATGGCACCGTCGACAGCCACAGGAAGCCCATGGCCATGCCGAACAGGTAGGCCGTGGTGGTGGTCACCGGTGCCCACAGGAACAACGCAATGACCACCGCCCGCAACAAGTACAGACCGGTGAGCAAACGCGGTTTGGACATCCGCCCGCCGAGCCACCCGGCGGTATAGGTGCCGAAAATGTTGAACAGGCCGATCAGCGCCAGCACCGTGGTGCCGACCGTGGCCGGTAGATGCTGATCCACCAGATAGGCCGGCAAGTGCACACCGATGAACACCACCTGGAATCCGCAGACAAAAAAGCCGAACGCCAGCAGCCAGAATCCGGAATGCGAGCAGGCTTCGCGCAGTGCTTCGCCAAGGGTTTGTTCGTGGCCCAGGACGGGTAATGGCTTGTCCTTGAGCATGCTCACCAGCGGTACGATCAGCGCCACCAGCAAGCCCAGCGCGAGCAACGCCGCGGACCAGCCAAGCCATCCGATCAAACCAAGCGTACCGGGCAACATCGCGAACTGGCCGAACGAGCCGGCAGCACTGGCGATCCCCATGCCCATGCTGCGCTTTTCCGGCGGTACTGCGCGGCCGACCACACCCAGAATCACCGAGAACGACGTGCCGGACAGACCGATACCGATCAGCAGGCCGGCGCTCAGGGAAAGGGTAACCGCCGAGTCGGAGAGCCCCATGCAAATCAGCCCGGCCGCGTACAGGACGCCACCGATCAGCACCACTTTCGCCGCGCCGAAGCGATCGGCCAGCGCACCGGTGAATGGCTGGGCGAGGCCCCAGATCAGGTTCTGCAAGGCGATCGCGAAGGCAAAGACTTCACGACCCCAGCCGAACTCGGCACTCATCGGCGCCAGAAACAGCCCGAAGCCATGTCGAACCCCCAGAGACAACGCAAGAATCAGCGCACTCCCCAACAGAACCCAACCGCACGTACGCCACATCGATGTCATTGTTGTTCTCCGGTAGCGGGTATATACCCGCTTATGTTCGGAAAAACCGGCGTCACGCCAGTTCGTCCAGCAGCTTCAATAAGATTTCGCGCTTCTCGGCCCCCAGGCGATCGATCAAGCGCTGCTGTGCGGCTTCCCAGGCCGGCAAGGCAGCCTTGAGACGCTCCGCCCCGGCCTCGGTCAGCAGGACGATGCGGTTGCGCATGTCTTCGCCCTCGACCAGTGTCACCAGGCCCTCCCCCTCCAGCACCCGCAAATTGCGCCCCAAGGTGCTGCGATCCAGGCCCATGGCCTCGGCCAGGGTTGAAATGCTCGGCTGATCCAGACGCTGCAGATTGCACAGCAAAGAATACTGCGCAACGTTGATCCCGAAGCCGTCGAGAGCGCCGTCGTAATGCCTGCTGACGCCACGGGCGGCGCGACGCAGGTTGATGCATAAACATTGGGAATCGAGCATGGTGCGTGTATATACCCGCGAGCGTGTTAAATCAAGTTACATGGGAAGTGGCGCCTGCCAGATAGCCATCGCGGGCAAGCCCGCTCCCACAGAGATCGTCGGTGTGCCCACTATTTTGCCAACAAAACAGAAACCCTGTGGGAGCGGGCTTGCCCGCGAAGGGGCCAGAACATTCAACACAACCCCATCAGAACAGCGCCAAGCCTACCAGCACTGCAACTTCCAGCAACTCCAGCATTGCCCCTGCCGTATCGCCCGTCGTTCCACCGAGCCGCCGCAGCATCACCAGCCGCAACCAGACAAACCCGAGAACCGCCAACACCACCGCCAGCACACCACTCAAACCGGCAATCAGCACACAGGCCAGTGCACTGACCGCCAACACCTGCCTGCCCGCCGAGCGCGGAAGATGATCGGCCAATGCCTGCCCCAGGCCACCGGCACGCACATAGGGTGTGGTCAGGAACAAGCCGAGCAACGCGCTGCGACCGATCAACGGCACGATGATCAATGCCAGCGAATTCGGTTGCCCGATCAACGCCAGCAGCGCAGTGAACTTGAGCAACAACACCATCACCAGCGTCACCACGGCGATCGGCCCGCTGCGTGGGTCTTTCATGATGGTCAGCGTACGCTCGCGGTCGCCAAAACCGCCGAGCCAGGCATCGGCGCTGTCCGCCAGACCATCGAGATGCAACCCGCCGCTGAGCAGTACCCAGACGCTCAGCAATAACGCCGCGTGCAACAACGCCGGTGTGCCCTGCAACAGCCAGTTCATTGCCCACAAAATCACGCCAAAGAGCAATCCCACCAGCGGATAAAACAACAGCGACCGCCCCAGCTCCCCAGGCTCAGGCATGCCCGGCAGGCGAATCGGCAGGCTGCTGAGAAATTGCAGGGCGATCCAGAATGGCAACATGGTCAGCGCACTTCCTTCAACATACCAGCGGACTCCATCGTCAGCGAAAACAGCGCGCCATGCCCGACCTCAACGTTGAGCAGTTGCTCTCGCGGCAACCCGCGAGCATGTGCCAGCAACAGGCGCATCACCCCGCCGTGGCTGATCAGCAGAATGCGCTCACCAGCACAGGTCGCGTACAAACGCTC
Source organism: Pseudomonas sp. QLc11A (assembly GCF_052112305.1). Taxonomy (NCBI): domain Bacteria; kingdom Pseudomonadati; phylum Pseudomonadota; class Gammaproteobacteria; order Pseudomonadales; family Pseudomonadaceae; genus Pseudomonas; species Pseudomonas sp. QLc11A. Next base: position 256,161 of record NZ_JAVAJJ010000003.1, on the reverse strand, counting down.
CAGCGCTGCCAGCACCCGTGTCGAAAAGTCCGCAACCGGCTCGCCCTGAGGCGGCGTGAACGAGTAAGGATCGGCCCAGAACAAGCCCAGCGCCTGCGCGTCGGTCTCCATCAACGCCGCCGCGCTCTGTCCTTCCCAGGCACCGAAATGCAACTCTTGCAGGTCTTTATCCAATAGCACCGGCACACCCAGTTGTGCACCAAGTTCCTCGGCAAACCGCGCACAACGCTGCAATGGCGAACTGACTAACCGGTCCCATGGCCCTTGCCCGACCACGGCGGCGCGCATCTGCGCCCAGCCCGTTTCGGTCAACGCATCATCGATGCTGCCGCGCAGGCCACCGCCGAATTCGGTTTCACCGTGACGCAACAGATCCACGCGCAGGGTCATGCCGGACGATCTGCCACGGCGGCTTCGGCAAAGGTCGCCATCTGCCCGTGCAGGTCGCACGCCAGACGCAACAGCGGCACAGCCAATGCCGCGCCACTGCCTTCACCAAGCCGCAGACCAAGATCGAGCAAGGGTTGCGCATCCAGGGTTTCCAGCACATGACGATGCCCCGGCTCGGCACCGCGATGACCGAACAACAGCCACTGACGGCATTCGGGATTCAAGCGCACCGCAACCAGCGCAGCGACACTGCAGATGAAGCCGTCCACCAGCACCGCGACACCGCCTTGAGCACAGGCGAGATAGGCACCGACCAGCGCCGCAATCTCGAAGCCACCGAGGTTGAACAGGGTCTGCAAGGCATCGCCCCGCTGTGCGGCGTGCAATGCTAGGGCGCGCTCGATCACCCGGGCTTTATGGCTGACACCTTCGGCGTTGAGCCCGGTGCCAGGCCCGGTCAAATGGCCCACCGGGCAATCGAGCAAGGCACAGGCCAGGGCGCTGGCGGCGGTGGTGTTACCGATGCCCATTTCTCCACCGATGAACAACTGCGCACCGGTGGCAATCGCCCGCTGCACGCTGTCACGGCCGGCCTGCAAAGCGAGTTGTCCCTGGGCTGCGGTCATGGCCGGCCCCTGTACAAAATTCGCCGTGCCCGGGCCGACGTTCAGGTGACGCACACCGGGCAGGTTCAGCGACGACGTCACCGTGCCAAGGTCAACCACCTCAAGGGAAGCACCCAGTTGCCGCGCCAGTACGCTGATCGCCGCACCACCGCTGACGAAGTTGAGCAGCATCTGCCCGGTGACTTCCTGGGGAAATGCCGACACGCCCTCGGCGACCACACCATGGTCGCCGGCAAATATCGCGATCCACACCTGCTCCAGGCTCGGCTTGACCCGCCCCTGCAACCCCGCCAGTTGCACCGCCACCGATTCCAGCTGACCAAGGGAACCGGCCGGCTTGGTCAGTTGCTGTTGCCGCGCCAGGGCCTGTTTGAGCGCTTGGGTATCGACCGGCCTGCACGGGTTCAGCCACCAGGATTGAGTCATAACGCAGTTCCTTTCAGAGTCAGGGGCAGGCCGGCGACGGTCAGGACGACACGCTGACAACGCTCAGCCAGAGCTTGATGCAGCCAACCGGCTTCATCGACATAGCGGCGAGTCAATTCGCCCAGCGGCACGACACCCATTCCGGTCTCGTTGCTGACAAAAATGATTTCACCCGGCAACGCTGCCAGGCAGTCCAGCAGGGCATCACGCTCGGCTTGCAAGCGCTCGGCATCGTCGAGCATCAGCAGGTTGGTCAACCACAGGGTCAGGCAATCCACCAGCAGACAGCGGTCGGCACGGGCGCTTTCACGCAGTACCCGAGCCAGTTCCAGGGGTTCTTCAATCAGTGCCCACTCGGCAGGACGACGGGCACGGTGATGAGCCACCCGCTCGCTCATTTCGCCATCCAATGGCTGGCTGGTGGCGATGTAGGTGACGGTCAGGGCGCTGTCGATGGCGAGTTTTTCAGCCAGGCGACTCTTGCCGGAGCGGGCGCCGCCGAGGATCAGTTGGAGCATGGTTGTTTTCCTTGAAATTTTCGCTGAGGCGACTGGCCTCATCGCGGGCAAGCCCGCTCCTACAAGGTTATTGGGCGTTCCCGGGATTTGTGTCTGGTTGCAATCCCCTGTGGGAGCGGGCTTGCCCGCGATGAGGCCAGCACAGACGCCTCAAATTCCACAGAGCCGCCTCAACAGCCCGGTATCCAGATGCTTCTCCACCAGATCCGCCAGCCGCTCGATATCGCGCTCGCGCAAGGCGTGGTAATCCACGGCCTGCACCTCCTGCAAACCGGCCCAGCGCAACAGCGCACTGCACGCCGTCGGCGATTCGAACAGCCCGTGCAGGTAGGTGCCGAAAATCTGCCCGTCCGCACTTTGCGCACCATCGCAGCGTCCGTCATCCAGTTGCACGGCGGCGTTTTCCAGAGCCGGTCCGGTGGTCACGCCGGCATGGATTTCATAGCCCGATACCGGCGCATCTTCTAGCGCCAGGCGGCCACACACATTGCGCAACTGTTTCTCTTGTTCGAGCCGGGTCTGGAACGCCAGCAGTCCCAAACCGGCACTGGAACCCGGCGCGCCCTCGAGGCCCAGCGGGTCATGCACCTGCTCACCGAGCATCTGCAGGCCGCCACAGATCCCCAGCAGTTTTCCGCCGTAACGCAGATGCCGGGCAATCGCGGTTTCCCAGCCGTTGGCCCGCAGGTACGCGAGGTCGCTGCGGACACTTTTCGAACCAGGAAGAATGATCAGGTCGGCAGGCGGAACCGCTTGGCCGGGCCCGATGAATTGCAGGTCCACTTGCGGATGCAGGCGCAGCGGATCGAAATCGGTGTGATTGCTGATGCGCGGCAGCACCGGCACCACGACTTTCAGCACCCGTTCGGCTTTATCGGTCTGGCGCTGATCGATGCCGTCTTCAGCCTCCAGGTGCAGGTCCATCACGTACGGCAGCACACCCACCACCGGTTTGCCGGTGCGTTCTTCAAGCCAGTCGAGACCGGGTTGCAGCAACGCGAGGTCACCGCGAAAACGATTGATGATGAAGCCTTTGACCCGCGCCTGTTCGCTCGGCGACAGCAGTTCGAGGGTACCCACCAGATGGGCGAAAACCCCGCCGCGATTGATATCGGCAATCAGCAACACCGGGCAATCCACCGCTTCGGCGAAGCCCATGTTGGCGATGTCGCCGGCGCGCAAATTGATTTCCGCCGGCGAGCCTGCGCCTTCGACCATCACCAGCGAATACGCCGCGCTCAAGCGCTCGTGGGAGGCCAGTACCGCTTGCATGGCGATGCTTTTGTAGTCGTGATAGGCGACGGCGTTCATGGTCGTGACGGCGCGGCCATGGATGATCACCTGGGCACCGGTGTCACTGTTGGGCTTGAGCAATACCGGATTCATGTCGGTGTGCGGTTCAAGGTGCGCGGCCTGGGCCTGAACCGCCTGGGCACGGCCAATCTCGCCGCCGTCGGCGGTCACCGCACTGTTGAGTGCCATGTTCTGCGGCTTGAACGGCACTACCCTGACGCCCTGGCGCGTGGCCCAACGGCACAACGCAGTCACCAGCGTGCTTTTACCGGCATCCGACGTGGTGCCCTGCACCATCAGCGTGGTCATTGGTTTTCCTTGGCGAAATCTTCGAATGCCTGCGCCAGTCGCACCCAGGCAGCTTCGTCACCGGGCAGGCCGAATCGCAGGCTGCTGTTGTGCGTGAACAACCGCAGGAGAATGCCGCGCCGGGCCATGAACTCATGCAGTGTTTCGGCGCGTTCGGTAATCAGCCACTGGAACAGCGCACAGCCGCCCTGGGGCTCGAAGCCGTGTTGCTGCAGCAACGACGCCAGGCGCTCGCTGGCCTCTTCGGTGCGCAGCCGTTGCCGCGTTTGCCCCTGCGTATCGCGCAGGCAGGCCTGCCCCACTACCCGGGTTGCCCCGCTCACGGCCCAGGGCCCCACTTGTTCTGCCAGCAACTTGAGCAACTTGCGCTCGGCCAGCACAAACCCAAGGCGCACACCGGCCAGGCCAAAAAACTTGCCGAAGGAGCGCAAGACGATCAGCCCGACCTGATGGGCAAACGGCGCCAGGCTCAGTTGCGGCGTGTTATCCATGAACGCTTCGTCCACCACCAGCCAGCCACCGCGCTGGGCCAGTCGCGTGTGCCAGTCGAGCAGGCGACTGGGGGTGAGGCTCAGACCCGTGGGGTTATTCGGATTTACCACCACCAGCACGTCGAAACTGTCGATGAAGAAGTCGACTTCCTGCTCCAGTACTTCCCGCACGATGTAGCCATTGCGACGCCAGGCTTCGGCGTGCTCGGCGTAACACGGCGACAACACACCCACCTTGCCTGCCCGCCGCAATCGCGGCAGCAGCTGGATCGCCATTTGCGAACCGGCCACCGGCAATGCCTGCAAGGTGCCGTAGTAATCACAGGCGGCCTGTTCCAGACCATCGTCCGCCTCCGGCAAACGGGCCCAGGCCCGCAGCGGAATCTCCGGCACCGGGAACGGCCAGGGCGCAAGGCCCGTCGACAGGTCCAGCCAGTCGGCTTCATCTATGCCGTATTCGAGCGCCGCCTTGCGCAATCGTCCACCGTGCTCAAGCATAAAATTCGGCCCCCAGGCAGAGAATCAGCAGCCATAACCATACCCCGCGCTGGACCAGTTGCCAGCCCTGGTCAATGGAGTCGGCGTCCGCCGGCACGCCTTCGCCCAGTTGCGGACGCTGGTGCAGTTCACCGTGATAAATCGCCGCGCCGCCCAATTCAACGCCAAGAGCCCCTGCCCCTGCCGCCATTACCGGGCCGGCGTTCGGGCTGTCCCAAGTCGGGCCCTGGGTGCGCCAGCATTTCAACGCCAGCCGGGTTTTGCCCAGCAGCGCGTAAGTCAGCGCCACCAGACGCGCAGGAATGTAATTGAGCACGTCGTCGATCTTCGCCGCCGCCCAGCCGAACCGTTCGAAGCGCTCATTGCGATAGCCCCACATCGCATCCAGCGTATTGCTCAGGCGATAGAGCACCACGCCCGGCGCACCGGCCACGGCAAACCAGAACAACGCGGCGAACACCGCGTCGCTGCCGTTCTCCAGCACCGACTCGGTGGCGGCACGGGCGACTTCGGTTTTATCCAGGTCACTTGTTTTACGGCTGACCAGATAACTCACACGCTTGCGTGCTTCATCAAGATCATCGCCGCGCAAGGCCTTGGCCACCGGCGTGACGTGTTCACCGAGGCTGCGCATGCCGAGGGCGCAGTAGAGCGCGAGAATCTCGACGATCCAGCCGACGTAAGGCGCCCAGGAAAATGCCGTGACCAACAGCACCAGCGGCAGCACGGCGATCACCCACGCGGTGACGCCATGGCTGCGCCAACCGCGACCGCCGCCGTTGAAACGTTGCTCGATGCGATCGGCAAAACGGCCGAACGCCACCAGCGGATGCCAGCGTTTAGGTTCGCCCAGCAGCGCATCCAGCGCAACCGCGGCGACACTCAACAACGCCACACTCATTGACTCACTCCCCAATAATTTTCATACAGCAATTCATGCAGCGCACGCGCCTGCGCCCAGCCTTCGAGCACCAGCATCGGCGCCGGGTAGAACGCCTTTACCGGCCCCAGGCACAACACCGCCAGCGGTTTGGCTCCCGGCGGCAGCTTCAACAGGTCCGCCAGTGCCTGGGGGTCGAACAGCGACACCCAGCCCATGCCCAGCCCTTCGGCGCGAGACGCGAGCCACAGGTTCTGGATGGCACAGGACAACGAGGCCATGTCCATTTCCGGCAAGGTGCGACGGCCGAAGATATGCTGCTCGCGGTCGTCCATCAGTGCGGCGACCAGTACCTCGGCGCAATCGTTGATGCCTTCCACCTTGAGCTTCATGAACTCGTCGCTGCGCTCGCCGAGGGCTTCGGCGGTGCGCACGCGCTCCTCTTCCACGAGCCCCTGGATTTGCCCGCGCAAGGCGCGATCACTGATGCGGATGAAGCGCCAGGGTTGCATCAGGCCGACACTCGGCGCCTGGTGTGCAGCCTCGAGCAGACGCCGGAGCAATTCGGGCTCGACGGTGCCGCCGCTGAAGTGGCGCATGTCGCGACGCTCGGCGATGGCGCGGTAGACCGCTGCGCGTTCGGCTTCGGTGAATGCGTTGTCGGTCATGGCCTCTTCGCGAGCAAGCCCGCTCCCACAGAGGATTGCGTTTCTTCAGGCAACGCGAGCCTGCTCGCGAAGGCGGTCCCACGGTCCGGCGCAAACAGCGCGGCAATCGCCGAGGGGTTCGACGGAAAATAAAAGTGCACGTAAGAGGCGGTCATCCGCCCCTCGCGATAAACCGCCTCCGCGCCGCGCCCGCCGTTAGGGCTCACGCCCCGGGCAATCGGCGCCAGTTCAGTGCTGGTCAGCGAATGGTGATAGGTGTGCCCGCGCAGCGAACCTTCCGGCAACTCCACCGCTTGCAACGCCAGCGCCGCCAGACGCTTTTGCATGACCGCATCACCGGTCAGCAAACCAACCAGTTCGGCACGAGTGCCCTCGACATCGGTCAGGGAGTCGAGCAGATACAGCATGCCACCACACTCGGCGAGCAACGGTTTGCCGGCGGCGTGGTGCGCGCGGATCGCGTCGAGCATCGCGGTATTTTGTGCCAGCGCAACATGGTGCAGTTCCGGGTAACCGCCCGGCAGATACAGGCTGTCCGCCTCCGGCAATTGGCGGTCGCGGATCGGCGAGAAGAACGACAACTCGGCACCCATCGCCCGCAGCAAATCCAGGCTCGCACCGTAGGTGAACGCAAAGGCTTCATCACGGGCCACCGCAATGCGCACACCGGCCAGCAGCGGTTCGGCGACGATGACATCGGGGGCGGCGAACTCGACTGCCGGTGGCAGCGCGACCTCGCAACTGCTGGCCAGGGCATCGGCTGCCGCATCGAGGCGCAGGTCGAGATCGTTCAGTTCACTGGCTTGAACCAGCCCCAGGTGTCGGCTCGGCAGTTCAATCCCGGTTTCCCGGGACAGCGCGCCGTACCAGCGCAACCCTTCAGTCAGGCTGCCCTCGAGCAGTTGCGCGTGGCGCAGCGTGCCGACGCGGTTGGCCAGCACGCCGGCGAACGGCAAGTCCGGCTGATAACGCGCCAGCCCCAGGGCCAGTGCGCCGAAGGTCTGGGCCATGGCGGTGCCATCGATCACACCCAGCACCGGCACACCGAAATGCCGCGCCAGATCGGCGCTCGACGGCGTACCGTCGAACAGCCCCATGACGCCTTCGATCAGGATCAGGTCGGCGTCAGCAGCCGCTTCCCACAGCAACCGGCGACTCTCCTGCTCGCCGACCATCCACATGTCCAGTTGATACACCGGCGCACCACTGGCGCGTTCAAGGATCATCGGATCGAGAAAGTCGGGGCCGCACTTGAACACGCGAACCTTGCGCCCCTGATTGCGATGCAATCGGGCCAGCGCCGCGGTGACGGTGGTCTTGCCCTGGCCGGAGGCCGGCGCGGCAATCAGTACCGCCGGGCAATGACGAGGCTGGTTCACAGCTCGACACCTTTCTGCGCTTTGATCCCGGCCTGAAAGGCGTGTTTGATCATGCCCATTTCGGTGACCGTGTCGGCCATCTCGATCATTTCCGGCTTGGCGGCACGCCCGGTGACCACCACGTGTTGCATCGGCGGTCGGGCCTGCAAATCGCTGAGCACCTGATCGAGATCGAGGTAGCCGTGCTTGAGGGCGATGTTCAGCTCATCCAGCACCACCAGGCCGATGGACGGATCGCGCAGCAGTTCCCGGGACACCGCCCACGCCGCTTCGGCGGCAGCGATGTCGCGCTGACGGTCCTGGGTTTCCCAGGTAAACCCTTCGCCCATCACATGAAAACGCACCTGCTCGGGAAAGCGCCGGAAAAACAACTCTTCGCCGGTACTGTTGCGGCCCTTGATGAACTGCACCACACCGCATTGCATGCCGTGCCCCATGGCGCGGGCGAGCATGCCGAAGGCCGAACTGCTCTTGCCCTTGCCGTTGCCGGTCAGCACCAGCAACAGACCACACTCGTTCGGGGAATTGGCGATGCGCTCGTCGATCACGGCTTTTTTGCGCTGCATGCGCGCCAGGTGGCGTTCGTCACGATCGGGGGTATCAGTCATGGGGGAGCTCTCCGTTGAGGCAGGAATAACGGCGGGCAGGCACAGCAATAGAAGGCAACAAGCCTGGCATCGCCCACCGTGATGCCGCTGGATGAATCAGGCCGGTCTCCGGGCTCATGAGTGGCGCAAAGCCAGACTGTGCGCCTTCCCGCATCGAATCGACACAGTGGCATCAGACACAGTTTTCACTCATTTACCGTTGCGGGGGCAGCGCCGGAATTGCGGTTCCTCGACCAACAGAAGAACTCGCTCACCGGCTTCCCTGTTTCACTCTGTCGACCCAAGTCACAGAGCACCTGAAACAAGCCGCGAAGGTTAGAGGGTTGGGGGTGGAGCGTCAATTAAAGCCGGGAGGCCAGCTGCCGAATAACTGTCGTCAATCAAAAAACTGACGTCAATCTTGTGCCTCGCTCTCAGCAGTGATATCAAAGAGCCACAACCTCACAACACAATAACAAGGGTGAGCCCATGCAAGGCATGATCATCAGCAATCCAAAGCTGGAATTCCTGCGCCCCGTGCTCGAGCGCTGGTTCGAATGCATCGACCGCTACAACGCCATCCGCGGTGATGGCGACACACCCTACTGGCACGACGAAAAAGCCAATCTCGGACTGCTGTCGGCCGCCGCCTGGATGGCCGAGATGGTCACACTGCAACAGGCACCCACCCGCAAGCAGACCGAAGAAGGCGAACGCAACAGCCGCGCCGACCTGTTCCTCGCCTCGCCCGAAACCCGCGCCTACATCCAGACCAGCCAGCGCTGGCCACGGGTCAACAGCCTCAATCTGAGCCAGGCCCTGCTCGACATCGCCAGCGATGCGAAGCGCCTGAGCCACGCCAGCGACCTGAAACTCGGCTGCCTGTTCGTCGCCCCGCAAAAAGCCCAGCAAGGCGCGACACCGGAAGAACTCCAGGACATGGTCGACGACCTGCAAAAGGAACACACCTGCGCAGTCGCCTGGTATTTCCCGTATGCCTACCGCAAGTTGCGCAATGAAGCCGGCAACTATCACCCCGGCATTGCGGTGCTGTTCAAGGAAGCACGTGGCTAGGGGTTGAACCATTGGACGACAACGCGTCTCTATGATTAGAACAAGGCATTCATAGGGAACACCCGTATGCGCACGCCCCCGCTCGTTCTCGTTATCGCGATCTGCGGAGGGCTCGCCGGTTGTAGTGAGACCGCCGGCCTGCAAGTCTCCGACGGCACCGGCCCTTCACCCCAACTGCCGCCCCCCAACAAAACCCTGATCCCGACTGTGAACATCGCCCCGGCCATCGGCTGGCCACAGGGCGCGAAACCCGTCGCCGCCGCGGGCACTCAAGTGGCCGCTTTTGCCGAAAACCTCGATCACCCCCGCTGGCTTTATGTACTGCCCAACGGCGACGTACTGGTGGCGGAAACCAACGCGCCACCCAAACCCGAAGACGGCAAAGGCATTCGCGGCTGGGTCATGAAGCAAGTCATGGGACGCGCCGGGGCCAGGGTGCCCAGCGCGAACCGCATCACCTTGCTGCGCGACAAGGACCACGATGGCGTCGCGGAAACCCGCACGGTGTTTCTGCAAAACCTCAACTCGCCCTTCGGCATGACCCTGGTCGGCAAGGACCTGTATGTGGCCGACACTGATCGCCTGCTGCGCTTTCACTATGAAAGTGGCGATACGCTGATCAAGTCGCCACCGGTCAAAGTGGTCGACCTGCCGGGTGGCCCGCTGAACCACCACTGGACCAAAAACGTCATCGCCAGCAAGGACGGCCGCAAGCTCTACGTCACCGTGGGCTCCAACAGCAACGTCGCGGAAAACGGCATGGACAAGGAAGAAGGTCGCGCAGCGATCTGGGAAGTGGATCGTGCCACCGGCCAGCAGCGGATCTTCGCCTCCGGCCTGCGCAACCCCAACGGCATGGCCTGGGAACCGCACAGTGGCGCGCTGTGGACTGCGGTCAACGAACGGGATGAAATTGGCAGCGACCTGGTCCCGGACTACATCACCTCGGTCAAGGACGGCGCATTCTATGGCTGGCCTTACAGCTATTACGGCCAGCATGTCGATAGCCGCGTCGAGCCGCAAAACCCCGGTCTGGTGGCCAAGGCCATCGCTGCGGACTATGCCGTCGGCCCGCACACGGCATCACTGGGCCTGACCTTCGCTGAAAACAGCAAGCTGCCGCCGCCGTTCACCCAAGGGGCCTTCATCGGCCAGCACGGTTCCTGGAACCGCAACCCCCACAGTGGCTACAAAGTGATTTTCGTGCCGTTCAGCGCTGGTAAACCTGCGGGACAACCGATTGAAGTGCTCAGCGGTTTTCTCAACGAAAAGGAAGAAGCCATGGGTCGCCCGGTGGGCGTGGTGATCGACCGTCAGGGCGATCTGCTGGTGGCTGATGATGTGGGGAACAAGGTGTGGCGGGTGTCGGCAGTCAAGTAAGCCACTTAACCTGTGGGAGCGAGCCTGCTCGCGAAAGCGGTGTATCAGTCACCAAACTTGTCGACTGACCGTGCGCATTCGCGAGCAGGCTCTCTCCCACAAGGGCTTAGCGTTTGCGACAGAGTGTGAGCCCATCACCCAACGGCAACAACGACAGATCCACCCGCACATCGTCCTTCAACGCCAGGTTGAGCGCCTGGATCGCCCGGGTGTCCGCGCTCTCGGGGCTGCTCTCAAGCACGCGCCCGCTCCATAGCGTGTTGTCGAACAGCGCCAGCCCACCGACCCGCAGCAAACGCAGGGCATGTTCCAGATAAGCCGGGTAGTTGGCCTTGTCGGCATCGATGAACACCAGGTCGAACTGCTCGCCCTGAACTTGCCGCTCAAGCTCGCCGAGGGTTTCCAGTGCGGGTGCCAGGCGCAGGTCGATCCGACCGGCGAGTCCCGCTTCCTGCCAATATCGCCGTGCGATGGCGTTGTAGTCGCCGGGGATATCACAGCAAATCAGCGAACCGTCAACCGGCAATGCCGCCGCCATGCACAGCGCGCTGTATCCGGTGAAAGTACCGACTTCGAGCAAGCGTCTGGCGCCTGTCAGCTTTACCAGTAAGGCGAGAAACTGTCCCTGCTCCGGCGCCACCTGCCAGCGCGCCATCGGCAGCGCCTGGGTCTCATCGCGCAAGCGCTTGAGCAGTGGCGTTTCGCGCAGGGAAACATCGAGCAGGTATTGGTACAGCGCGTCGTCGAGATTCAGCGTGCGAGCAGTCATGAGCAGCAGCTCCGGACGTTACGGGTTGCGCGCCAGATGTTCAGGCTGCAGAACACGCTTGGCGCTCAGGTAAGCCTTTTGCCAATAGGCCTTGGACAGGCTGTCGAGCTTCACGGTGCCGCCAGTGGCCGGCGCGTGGACGAAACGCCCTTCTCCCACGTAGATGCCGGCATGACTGACCTGGGAACCGCCATTGGTAGCGAAGAAAAGCAGGTCACCCGTCTGCAGGCCTTCCTTGCCGACATTCGCCGCTTGCATGGAGATCATCTCGCGAGTCGTGCGCGGCAAGGCAATGCCGGTGACATCCCGGTACACGTACGCGATCAGGCCGCTGCAATCAAATCCGGAATCCGGCGTGTTGCCACCCCAGCGATAAGGCGTACCCACCAGGCCGAGCGCGCGAAACAGCACGTCCTCCGCTTCGGGCGAAAACGCTTGTGGGGAACCAAATACGATGGGCGCGCGAACCACCGGCGCAGGAGGCGGTGTGCGGCTGGCGCAGGCACTGAGCAGCGCTGCGAAGAACATGATTGCGAGGCGGGCCGACGTCGTCATAAGCAGAACATCCTGATCTGGCTGCGGCTTTTTCTGCGGGGAGCGCAGAAAAGAAAACCGCCTGCGTAGGACGCAGGCGGTTTGCCATCATTTGTAGATCAAGATTCTAGCGGCTACACGACAAACTTCAAGTAAGACTTTAAGTTCGCCTTACAAAATGTCCGCTTATTTACGTGCAGTGACAATTGGCGACGTGTTAGGTGCCATCGCCAGGGCGCGCTTGGCCTCGATGAAGGTCTTGCTCCAGTAGCTGTCGCCCAGGCTATCGATGCGCACACCACCGCTGCGGCGGCTGCTGGAGTGAATGAACTGGTTGTCGCCCAGGTAGATCCCGGCGTGACTGACGCGACCACGACGACCGTTGGTTGCGAAGAACAGCAGATCGCCCGGCTCAAGCTTGCTGCGCGAGACCAGCGGAGCGTCCACGTTGATCATTTCGCGGGTGGAGCGCGGCAGGTTCATGCCCGCTTCTTCGCGGAACAGGTAGCCGATGAAACCGCTGCAATCGAAGCCGGCTTCAGAAGTGCCGCCGAAACGGTAACGGGTACCGATCAGGGACATGCCGCGTTCGAGGATGCTGTCGGCCAGGACTGGAAGCTGGTAGGACTTGCCGCCAGCGAAGTCTGCGAGTTCTTTTTCGGTAGCCTTCTCTTCTTGGTAAAGAGCTTCCTGAAAGAGAGCGGAAGACTGGGCAGTGGCCGGATTTTGAACCTGCTGTTGCTGCTGCTGGACCACTGGAGTGTGGGCAGCGCAACCGAACAACAGGGTGACGAGTGCGAGAGGCACGAGGGGTGCGAAGCGATTTAGCATGGGCACGACCGTGGCTGAAGTTGTAAAGAAGTCGAGACTATGCCCGCTATCGACCTCATTTGCAAATTCAATCAATCTTTTTGTGACTTATTGGTTTCTCGTTTACATCTAAGCGCTTAAGCCCATTTTAAACATGCACGCGGCCTGCAACCTTGCAGGAAAGCGGGATTTCTGGCGCCTGAAATATGCCGAAACGGCTATAAGCCCCGGTTCCAGCGGGTCTACCAGCCGAGGGTTTCTTTCAAAAACGGGATTGTCAGCTTGCGCTGAGCCTGGAGGGAGGCCTGATCGAGGCGCTCAAGCAGCTCGAACAGTGCACTCATGCTGCGGGTGCCGCGAGTCAGGATGAAATGCCCGACCTCATCGGTCAGGTGCAGTCCGCGACGGGATGCGCGCAATTGCAGGGCACGCAATTTGTCCTCGTCGGACAGTGGGCGCATCTGGAAGATCAAGGCCAGGGTCAGGCGTGACTTGAGGTCCGCAAGCTTCACCGGCAACTCGCGCGGGGATGTCGACGCGGCAATCAGCAGGCGCCGGCCGCTGTCGCGCAGGCGATTGAACAGATGGAACAGCGCCTCTTCCCAGTCCGCCTTGCCGGCAACCGCCTGCAGGTCATCGAGACAGACCAGTTCGTACTGCTCAAGGTTATCGAGAATCTCGATACCGCGATCGAGCAGCTCGGCCAGCGGCAGATACACCGCAGGCTCCCCCAATTGCTCGAAGCGCAGGCAGGCAGCCTGCAACAGGTGCGTACGCCCTACCCCATCCTTGCCCCAAAGATAGATCAGGCTTTCTGTCCAGCCAGCGTCGGCTTCGCATAGCCGCTCGACATAGCCGAGTGCAGCGGCATTGGCGCCTGGGTAGTAGTTGATAAAGGTGGCGTCGTCACGCAGACGCACACCTAGGGGCAGCTGAATCGGTTTCATGCTGACTGAACAGTTCCAAAGGAACCGTTAGTGGCCTCTGTGTAAAGTTTGCGAAGTTTATACCCGTGAAGCGGGCCGCACAATGCGATAGACCACAAGCAAAATCAAAGGTTTGCGTTAACGCACCGGTTTTATGACAGTTTCTTTGGCGGTGCATGTAACAGTCGCGCTGTGTAATCAGGCTGACCCGGCACGAACCCGGGCAGCCCGCCATCGCCCATCGACACCTTTTACCCCTGCGGTTCGTCGACGCCCCCGTAGATATCGGAATCCTTATACAAATCTTGCACATGGCGCACCAGCACCATGATCACCGCGGCGACCGGCAATGCCAGCAGCACACCGGTAAAGCCGAACAGCTCACCCCCGGCCAGAATCGAGAAAATCACCGCCACCGGATGCAGACCAATCCGGTCACCGACCAGCAACGGCGTCAGCACCATACCCTCCAGCGCCTGGCCGACCATGAACACCGCGACAATGCCGAGCATCGGGTATAGATCGCCACCGAACTGGAACAGCCCTGCAATCAGCGCCGCACCGATGCCGATGATAAATCCCATGTACGGCACGATCGCTGCCAGACCGGCAATCAGGCCAATCAGCAAGCCCAGCTCCAGCCCGACCAGCATCAGGCCTGCTGCGTAGATCACCCCCAGGGCCACCATGACCAGCAACTGGCCACGAATGAACGCACCGAGTACTTCATGGCATTCACCCGCCAGCGATACCGCGCGCTCCTCACGATCACGGGGCAGCAGGTTGCGGACCTTGGCCATCATCAGATCCCAATCGCGCAACAGATAGAAGCTCACCACCGGGATCAACACCAGATTCGCCAACCAGCTAATCAACGCCAGCCCCGAGGCAGTGGCATGACTCAGTACCACGCCGACCACATCGGAGGTCTGACTCATATGCTCGCCGATGGCTGCCTTGAGCCGGTCGAACTTCCAGAAGCCCTCCGACAGGCCGAACTTCGATTGCGCCCAGGGCAGCGCCGTGTGCTGCAGCCAGTCAAGCATCTGCGGGGCCAGCTCATACAAACGAAACAGCTGCCGGGCGAGCAACGGCACCAGGACCAACAGCAGCGCGGTGAGGATCAATGTAAACAGGGCAAACACCGCCACTACACCCCAGGTGCGAGACAGTCCCGCCTTCTCCAGTCGATCCACCAGCGGGTCGAACAGATAGGCCAACAGCAGGGCCACCAGGAACGGCGTCAGGATCGGATGCAACAACCAGACAAAAACACAAAGCAGGACCACCCCGCCGAGCCAGAACCAACGCCGCGTATCGGCCATGAACCACTCCATTGCTTCTATATAAAGAGAGAAAAACTACCAGCGAAACCGCAGTTGCGGTGTCGGGGCAGGCGCAGGCGCCGGGGTAGGCACCGCACCACCGGCGGCAGGCTGAACCGGCACTGCCGGAGTCGGTGCCTGAGCCGCCGGCGCTTCCTGCAACCTTGCCAGCGACAGTTGAGCACGCAACTGCTCGACGCTGCCATTGACCCGGTAGACGATCCGGTCGCCGTCAACGCTTTGCACGCGCCCGCCAAATGGCTCCAGCAAGCGCCCAAGGGACGCGTAGTGTTCAAGATTCATACCTTGCACTTCCAGCAATTGCGCACTTGAAGCACCGGGCTTGGCGACAAACCGCGGCGCCAGGCGCTCATTGACCGCCAGCATCACCGCATCAGCCACGGCGGCCTGATCGGCGCCCTGCACGCTGCCTGCCTCTTTTTTATCTCCCAGCCACAATTGCCACTTGGCTTGCCACTGCCCGCCCTCCTCTTTGGCGTGTACCGCGAGCAGGGCGTCGGCGTTGTAGCGTTCCGATGCCGCAAGCAAAGGGCCGGCATCTGCGCCTTCCAGATTCGGTGCGGTCGCGACGATCTGCTCGTTCAGGTCCGCCAATGGCAAGCGCAATGGCAAGCCCCGGTGCTGGGCAGCCCGACGCAGCGGAGCCGCGCTGGCCTGGCCGTCGCCCACCAGGCTTGAACCCTCGGTGGAATCGTTGAGCCACCAGCCGAGGATCGACGGCCGATTGGCCCCCCACATGGCCAGGCCGGCGCGGCGCAAGGCCTGCTCGGTGGTACCCGGGTCGAAATCGACTTTCAGGACTTCCGGCGGACCGGCTTCAAAGCCGTATTGGCTGATGATCTGTTGCGGCTCTTTACGAATGGCCGCCAGCCCCGGATTTTGAGCGGCCTTGGGATCGCCGGTCAGGCGCAACACCAAAGTGTCCAATGCACGTTGAGTCGCCTGCTCACGCTCCTCGGGCGACTGGCCATTCACCGGCTCGCGCACCTGATAAAGGCCTTTGACGGTTTCGGCTTGACTGACCAGGCTGACCACTGACAAACAACTCACAAGCAAGAATTTACAAAAACGCATGGAAGATTCCTGACGACAAGAGCGGCTGGAACAGACCGCATGAAGACGATCGAGCAAGGCTGTGACCATTGCCCGATGCAAAACATTCACACGTTCCGGGTAAGTTTTCGCACTGTCATAACGATAGACGGTTAATCGCGACACCTTATACAGCCAGGCAGGATGCCACCGACACCGTGCATCAACGGTTTTTTTTAACGGATATGGCCCTGCTGTCGGCCTGAGGATGGCCGCTGCGGCTCAAGCCTGATAAAATCGCGCGCCTTCGCAGACCGGCAACAGCCGGGCAGTGTCCGAATAGCGCGCATGGTTCTCGCCTACGCAGCTTCGGCGCTCCCGACGGACTCGGTCGTTACCCAGAAATCCCCCCCTAAAGGCCTGGATCATGAGCAAGCAACCCTCCCTGAGCTACAAGGACGCCGGTGTAGACATCGACGCCGGTGAAGCATTGGTCGAACGCATCAAGAGCGTCGCCAAGCGCACTGCGCGCCCGGAAGTCATGGGCGGCCTGGGCGGTTTCGGCGCCCTCTGCGAAATCCCGGCCGGCTACAAACAGCCTGTGCTGGTTTCCGGTACTGACGGCGTCGGCACCAAGCTGCGCCTGGCATTGAACCTGAACAAGCACGACAGCATCGGCATCGACCTGGTTGCCATGTGCGTCAACGACCTGGTGGTGTGCGGCGCAGAACCACTGTTCTTCCTCGACTACTACGCCACCGGCAAACTGAACGTCGACACCGCTGCCCAGGTTGTTACCGGCATCGGCGCTGGCTGCGAACTGTCGGGCTGCTCGCTGGTTGGCGGTGAAACCGCTGAAATGCCGGGCATGTACGAAGGCGAAGACTACGACCTGGCCGGCTTCTGCGTCGGCGTCGTGGAAAAATCCGAAATCATCGACGGCTCCAAGGTTGCTGCCGGCGACGCCCTGCTCGCCCTGCCGTCTTCCGGCCCGCACTCCAACGGCTACTCGCTGATCCGCAAGATCATCGAAGTGTCCGGCGCCGACATCGAAAACACCCAGCTCGACGGCAAACCACTGACCGACCTGCTGATGGCCCCGACCCGTATCTATGTGAAGCCGCTGCTCAAGCTGATCAAGGAAACCGGCGCGGTCAAAGCCATGGCCCACATCACCGGTGGTGGCCTGCTGGACAACATCCCGCGCGTTCTGCCAAAAGGCGCTCAAGCCGTGGTTGACGTGGCGAGCTGGACCCGTCCGGCCGTGTTCGACTGGCTGCAAGAGAAAGGCAACGTAGAAGAGAACGAAATGCACCGCGTGCTGAACTGCGGCGTCGGCATGGTTATCTGCGTCGCTCAAGAGCACGTTGAAACCGCGCTGAACGTTCTGCGTGAAGCGGGCGAGCAGCCTTGGGTCATCGGCCAGATCTCCACCGCTGCCGAAGGCGCGGCTCAGGTAGAACTGAAAAACCTCAAGGCTCATTGATGTCTCAGACCTGTGATGTGGTGGTGCTGTTGTCCGGCACCGGCAGTAACTTGCAGGCCCTGATCGACAGCACGCGGACCGGCGACAGCCCGGTCCGCATCGCTGCGGTGATTTCCAACCGCGCCGACGCCTACGGCCTGCAACGCGCCAGCGACGCGGGTATCGACACCCGCACCCTGGATCACAAGGCTTTCGAAGGTCGCGAGGCCTTCGATGCCGCGCTGATCGAACTGATCGACGCCTTCAATCCCAAACTCGTGGTACTGGCCGGATTCATGCGCATTCTCAGCGCGGGTTTCGTACGCCACTATCAGGGTCGCCTGCTCAATATCCATCCCTCGCTGCTACCCAAATACAAAGGGTTACACACTCATCAGCGCGCGCTGGAGGCTGGCGACACCGAGCACGGCTGCTCCGTGCACTTCGTCACCGAGGAACTCGATGGCGGACCACTGGTCGTACAAGCTGTAATACCGGTAGAGTTACAGGATTCGCCGCAGAGTCTGGCGCAGCGGGTCCATGTTCAGGAACACCTGATCTACCCGATGGCCGTACGCTGGTTTGCCGAAGGTCGTCTAGCCCTCGGCGAGCAAGGTGCTTTACTGGATGGACAGCTACTCGCGGCCAGCGGCCACTTGATTCGAAACTAGGAGATTTTATGCGTCGCGCCCTGCTCTTCGCTTGCGCTCTGCTCGCTATGCCCTTCGCTCAGGCGGCAGAACTTCAACCCTTCTCCGCCAGCTACACCGCCGACTGGAAACAGCTCCCCATGAGCGGCACTGCCGAGCGCAGCCTCGAAAAAACCAGCGACGGCAAATGGAAACTGAGTTTCAAGGCATCGATGATGATTGCCAGCATATCCGAGGAAAGCACCCTGACCCTGGACAAGGACACGCTGCTTCCGGAGTCGTACCACTTTGAACGTGGCGGCCTGGGCAAGGCCAAGAAATCCGACCTGGATTTCGACTGGAACACCAAGATGATCACCGGCACCGACCGCGGTGACGCCGTCAAGCTCCCCCTCAACCGCGGCATGCTCGACAAGTCCACCTACCAGTTGGCTTTGCAACATGATGTCGCTGCCGGCAAAAAGACCATGAGCTATCAAGTGGTCGATGGCGGTGAAGTCGACACCTATGACTTCCGCGTGCTGGGCCCGGAAAAAGTCGACACCAAGGCCGGTCAGATCGATGCGATCAAGGTTGAGCGCGTGCGCGACCCGACGCAGAGCAAACGCATCACCGTGATGTGGTTCGCCAAGGACTGGGATTACCTGCTGGTCCGCCTGCAACAAGTCGAAACCGACGGAAAGGAGTACAACATCATGCTCCTGGACGGCAAGGTCAACGGCAAGACTGTCAAAGGCAGCTAATCCGGATCGACACGAAAAGCCCCGCCATCGCGGGGCTTTTTTTTTGAGGTCCACCGCCAACCGCGACAGCTCCTGACTCGCCGCACTGGTCTGATTCGCTCCGGCCGAGCTCTGTCGACAGCACCGTCTGATGCACTTGTTCGCAACGGTATTGGGCAATGCGGTCGGACTCGCGCGAAGCTTGCGACGTTGCTGCGCCATGGCTGCATGCAAAACACCATCACTGCTACGGTAACGATTCAGCGAAAAGCCCCACCTGTACAAGAAAACCGGAACGCACATCCGGCACCATGCTCTATACCTTCAAGGTCTTTTTGATCGAATAAATATCCTGTTGCTTGCGAGGTTTCCCATGACTGTCACCGTCAACACCGTTTCTGCCGAAGGCTTTCGCCACAGCGTACAAATCGATGACCATGAACTCTTCGCCGACGTGCCCGTCACGGCGGGCGGTGAAGGCAGCGCGCCGGAACCGCACGACTATTTCGATGCCGCGCTCGGCGCCTGCAAAGCCCTGACCCTCAAGCTCTATGCGAAGAAGAAAGACATCCCGTTGACCGGTGTCGGCGTCGAGGTCAAGCGCGACAACAGCCTGGAACAGAAAGGCCAATACAAGCTGCACGTCAAACTGACCCTCAAGGGCGCACTCAGCGACGCCCAACGCGACGAGCTGCAGCGCGTGGCCGATCGCTGCCCGATCCACAAGCTGATGACCACGTCTGAAGTCAGCATCGAAACGCATTTGTCCGAAGGCGCCTTCAGCCAATAGCGGCAAGGGCTGCGCAAGCGGGTTATGCTCGAACGCATCACCCGCCCAGCCTGGAACGCACCATGAACACTCCGCTCGTGATCCGCCCCCGCACCGAAGACGTCGAAGGTCAGCCGATCCTGCGTCCACTGCCATCCGCCAAGTGCCGCAGCGTCGGGCCATTCGTGTTTTTCGATCACATGCTGGAAACCCGTTATCCGCCGGGCAAAGGCATGAATATCCGCCAGCACCCGCACATCGGCCTGTCCACCCTGACCTATTTGTTCCAGGGGAAAATCCAGCACAAGGACAGCCTGGGTTCCGATCAGGTTGTTGATACCGGTGATGTCAGCTGGATGACGGCCGGCAGCGCCATTGCCCACGTCGAACGCACGCCCGAAGCTCTCAAGGAGAGCGGCTTCACGATGCACGGTTTGCAGATCTGGCTGGCATCGCCCAAGGAAAAAGAACAGGGGCCGGGGCATTACAGCCACCATCCGGCGTCCACCTTGCCAGTCAGCGAAAACCTGGGGGTGAAGATCCGCATGATTGCCGGGTCGGGCTTTTGCCTGGAGTCACCGGTGCCGGTGCTTTCTCCTACGTTGTACGCGGAACTGCACCTGCAAACGGCGACGACATTGCTGATTCCCACCGAGCATGAAGAACGTGCGCTGTATGTGTTGAGCGGCGAGATGCAACTGGATGGCGAGCTGATAGAACCGCACTCGCTGTTGGTACTGCCTGCCGGAGAAGAGTTGACCCTGTTTGCTGAAAGCGACAGTCACGCCGTGTTGTTTGGCGGCGCGCCGCTGGACGGGCCACGGCGGATCAACTGGAATTTTGTCGCGAGCGATCCGGCGGCGATTGATGAAGCGCGCCGGCGCTGGGCGGCCGGGGACTGGCCGACGGTGCCGGGGGAAAATGAGAGGATCGAATTGCCTTAAAGTTTTCGGCGCCAGTTACACCGCCATCGCGGGCAAGCCCGCTCCCACAGTTGATCGTGTCGATCACAAAAATTGCAAACAACGCAGGTTCCTGTGGGAGCGGGCTTGCCCGCGAAGGGGCCGGCACTCACACCGACCCAATCATGGTCAGCCCCTGAACACTTCATCCAGCAAGTTATGCATCGACGTGAACGCCCGAGCGGCGATCTTCGCGTCATACATCATCATCCCCGGCACATTCGCATGCGGATCGGTGAACGAGTGAAATGCACCGCCGTAGCTCAGCAACTGCCAGTCCACACCGGCCGCGTTCATTTCATCTTCGAACGCCGGCAACTGCTCCTTCGGCACCAGTGGATCGGAGGCACCGTGCAGGACCAGGACCTTACCCTTGATGTTTTTCGCGTCGGCCGGATTCGGTGTGTCCAGCGTGCCGTGGAAGGATACCGCGGCCTTCACCGGCGCACCGGTACGGGCAAACTCCAGGGCACAGCAGCCGCCGAAACAGAAACCGTAGGTCGCCAGCTTCGACGTATCGACTGCCGCCTCGCCCTGGCTCTGCAACTGCTCGAACGCCACCTGCATGCGCTTGCGCAGTAACCCACGGTCATTCTTCAACGGCATCATTGCCGCCCCGGCTTCGTCATTGTTCGACGGACGAACCGATTGCCCGTAAAGGTCGGCGATCAGCACCACGTAGCCCTTGGCCGCCACGGACCTGGCGATCTCCTCGGCACCGGCGCTGACGCCCATCCAGTTCGGCGCCATCAGCAATCCCGGACGTGGGCCTTTATGGTTGGCATCGAAGGCCAGACGGCTTTCGTAGGCCTGGCCATCAATCTGATAGGCAACGGAACGTACAGTGATTTGGCTCATTTCTGACTCCTGATTGTTGAACACCAGAATGAAAAAACCCGCCGAAGCGGGTTTTCTGCAGCACGGTTAAGCCGATAGCTCGACCAACAGTTTGTTCAGACGGCGCACATAGGCCGCCGGATCTTTCAAGCTGTCGCCGGCCGCCAGGGCCGCCTGATCGAAGAGGATGTGCGACAGATCACCGAAGCGCTCGTCGCTCTGCTCGTTGTCGAGCTTCTCGATCAGCGGGTGAGCCGGGTTGAATTCGAAGATCGGCTTCGAATCCGGAACCTTCTGCCCGCTGGCCTCCAGAATCTGGCGCATCTGCAGGCCCAGGTCCTGCTCACCGATGGCCAGGATCGCCGGCGAATCGGTCAGGCGATGGGACACCCGAACTTCCGCAACGGATTCGCCCAGCGCGGTTTTCAGACGCTCAACCAGACCTTCTTTGGACTTCGCGACTTCTTCCGCGGCCTTCTTGTCCTCTTCCGAGTCCAGGTTGCCGAGGTCCAGGTCACCGCGCGCCACGTCGACGAAGCTCTTGCCGTCGAAGTCGCTGAGGTAGCTCATCAGCCATTCGTCGATGCGGTCGGTCAACAGCAGCACTTCGATGCCTTTCTTGCGGAAGACTTCCAGGTGCGGGCTGTTCTTGACCTGTGCGTAGGTTTCGCCGGTCAGGTAGTAGATCTTGTCCTGACCTTCCTTGGCGCGCGCCAGGTACTCGGCCAGACCGACAACCTGCTCGCCATCGTCGCCGTGGGTCGATGCGAAACGCAGCAGACCGGCGATTTTTTCCTTGTTGGCGAAATCTTCTGCCGGGCCTTCTTTCATGACCTGACCGAAGTTTTTCCAGAAGCCCTTGTATTGCTCAGGCTCGTTCTTCGCCAGTTTTTCCAGCATGTCTAGTACGCGCTTGGTCAGCGCCGACTTCATGGAGTCGATGATCGGGTCTTTCTGCAGGATTTCCCGCGACACGTTCAGCGACAGGTCGTTGGAGTCGACCACACCCTTGATGAAGCGCAGGTACAACGGCAGGAAGGACTCGGCCTGATCCATGACGAACACGCGCTGCACGTACAGCTTCAGGCCTTTTGGCGCTTCACGCTGGTACAGGTCGAACGGAGCACGGGTCGGCACGTATAACAGCGAGCTGTATTCCAGCTTGCCTTCGACCTTGTTGTGGCTCCAGCTCAGCGGGTTTTCGAAATCGTGAGCGATGTGCTTGTAGAACTCCTGGTATTCCTCGTCCTTGATCTCGGTACGCGGACGGGTCCACAGAGCGCTGGCGCGGTTGACGGTTTCCCATTCAACGGCAGGCTTCTCTTCGCCTTCGGCGGCTGCCACTTCTTTGGGCAACTCGATCGGCAAGGCGATGTGGTCGGAGTATTTCTTGATGATGTTGCGCAGGCGCCAGCCATCGGCGAACTCGTCTTCACCGGATTTCAGGTGCAGGACGATGCGAGTGCCGCGCTCAGCCTTGTCGATTGTCGCGACTTCGAAGTCACCTTCGCCCTTGGACGACCAGTGCACGCCTTCGCTGGCAGCGCTGCCGGCACGACGGCTGTACACATCGACCTTGTCGGCGACGATGAAGGCGGAGTAGAAACCGACACCGAACTGGCCGATCAGGTGCGAGTCTTTCTTCTGGTCGCCGGTCAGGTGCTTCATGAAATCGGCGGTGCCGGACTTGGCGATGGTACCCAGGTGGGTGATCGCATCTTCGCGGCTCATGCCGATACCGTTGTCTTCGAGAGTGACGGTTTTAGCGTCCTTGTCGAAGCTCACGCGGATTTTCAGTTCGGCGCCGCCTTCCAGCAGCTCTGGCTTGGCCAGGGCTTCGAAACGTAATTTGTCGACAGCGTCAGAGGCGTTCGAGATCAATTCGCGAAGGAAAATTTCCTTGTTGGAATACAGCGAATGGATCATGAGATGCAGCAGCTGCTTCACCTCGGTCTGGAAGCCCAGGGTTTCCTTTTGAGTTTCCACACTCATGGTCATCAAACTCCAATCAGATGGCATAAGCCGCGACCTTGAGGGTCAGCGGCGGGTTGTCATCAGAGTTTGGGGCTGAGTTCAGGATTTCAAGGGCTCTTCGAGTTTGAAATGTGCACGGGCCGTGGCGATGGGTTCGCCCTCAGTGCTTTGCCAGGCGGTAATCGCCACGTTGGCAACCCGCCGCCCCTGGCGGCAAACCTGGCATCGGGCCCAGGTGTCGCGAAACTGCCCGGCTCGCAGGTAATCCAGGGAGAAGTCGATGATCTTCGGCACCCCGGGCGATCCGGTAAACACCAGCAGGTGCAGCGCCGCCGCCAATTCCATGAACCCGGCGATCACACCGCCATGAATCGCCGGCAGCAATGGGTTACCGATGTTGTCCTTGCTCGCCGGCAGCTTGAACAGCAGCTCATCGCCCACCCGTGAACATTCGACGCCGATCAGCCGGGCATAGGGAATCAAACCCAGCAGCGAGGCGTAATCGCCCTGCTCATGGGCCTTTTGCAATTGATCCTTCAACGAGTCGCTCATTGCGCACCTCCGGCAACCGCGCCACCAAAGCCCTTGGTGCCTTTAATGTTCTTGCCCATGCGCATGAATGTGCCCATCACATGGGCAATGGGTTGCCCGGGATCATCCTGATAGGCGAAGCCACGGGCAAAAATTACGTCGGTGGTGACCCGGTAGCACTGGGCGAAGCCATAGACGTCCTTGTGCGGTTCAGCGGCGTGCATGTAGTCGATGCGCAGGTCGAGGGTCGGACAGACTTCGAACTCCGGGAGCACACAGAGCGTCGCCATGCCACAGGCCGTGTCCATCAGCGAGGTCAGTGCCCCGCCATGAATCACGCCGGTTTCGGGATTACCAACGATCTGTGGGCTGTACGGCAGCACGATCGTCAGTCCTTCGCTGCTGGCGCTGTGAACGCTTAGTCCAAGTACCTGACAATGTCGCAGCGCCGACAAAAAGCGCTTCGCTCGCTCAAAAACGGGGTTCTCAGCCATTTGATAAACACTCTTGTTTACGTTCGTGCAATGCGGTGGCAGTCGGGGTAAAAGTTCCGCATTAGAACAAAACTTATATATCTGAAAGAATTAAGGAACTTAACCCTGATGTGTGAGCTCTTAATGCCAGTACATGCTTTTCATCAGGAGAAACACCCCATGCGTAAGACTTTAGCTATTGCCTTGATGTTGACCGCTTCCCTCGGTCTCGCTGCCTGCGATAAAAAATCCGAGGACAAAGCTCAAGAAGCTAACAAACATGCTGAGCAAGCTCAGCAAGACATGAGCAAAGCTCAGGATAAAGTGAACGACGCCGCGAAAGAAAACGCCGAAGCTGCCAAAGCTCAGGCTGAATCGAACGCGGAAGCGGCAAAAGAGGCTGCTCCGGCCACTCCAGCCGCTCCAGCCGCTCCAGCCGCTCCGGAAGCGCCTAAGAACTAATCCGGTTTTTAGCGTGATAAAAGAAAACCCGCCAAGTGCGGGTTTTCTTTTGCCTTCAAAAAAATGCTTAGAGCAAAATCGTTCGAAAAGTCGGACTAATCATCAGCAACAGCGAGCAGATTAATCCCACCAGCCAGACCAGGCTGCGTTGCCAGGCAAGGTCCTTCCAGTAACACACCAGATAAATAACCCGAGTGATCACAAAGATGATCGCGAGCAAATCGATGAGCCAGCCTGCCGTCTGCGTTGTATGCGCCATCAGCACACCCACCGCAAACAATATGAAGGCTTCAAAACTATTCTGATGCGCCGCCAGCGCACGGGCACCAAAACCTGTGAGTTGGCCCTGCTGCTGGCGCGGCAGGTGATTGTTGTAACCGCCCTGCTCTTTCATGGCCTTGGTCACAGGCATACGCGCCACGTAAATCAGCACGGCACTGATAAACACACACCAGAACGGAACACTCATCAAGCAGCCTCTTTGATCACCTCGGGCGATGGCGCCTCTGTAGGGGTATAGACCATCACGTCGAGAACGTCGGAATGAAACTCGCGACGGTACAACACAAATACCACGCCGGCACTCATCAACATGAACAACCAGGGGCTGACAAACCAGGCCAGCATGGTCATGCCGAAGTAGTAGGAACGCAGCCCGAAGTTGAACTGGTTGGCGGCCATGGAGATGACGCGGGCCGCACGGGAAGCAAACGCCTTGCGCTCTTGCTCCGACACAAGACGCTCGCCGACCATTGGCGCCGACCCCACCAGTACCGCCGCAAAGTTGTACTGGCGCATGCACCAGCTGAACGTGAAGAACGCATAGACAAACACCAGCGCCAGGCACAGCAACTTGATTTCCGACATGCCCTGGGACGCCTGTTGCACCATCGGGATATCCGCCAGCAACGATACCGCCCTTTCCGAAGCCCCCAGCACCGTGAGAATACCGGCCAGGATAATCAACGTACTGGAGGCGAAGAACGAAGCGTTGCGTTCCAGGTTGCCGATCACGCTGGCATCGGCGATGCGGTTGTCGCGCAGCAGCATGCGGCGCATCCAGTCTTCACGATAGAGGTGCAGCACACTGGCCAGGCACGCAGTGTCACGGCCTTTCCAGGTGGCATAGCGGGTGTACCCGCCCCAGCAGATGACGAACCAGATGGCGGCAAGGATGTGGATCAGGTTGGCTTGGATGAACGACATGCAGGTCCTTGTGATGTAGTGGCGGAACACCGTCCCCCTGTAGGAGCGAGCTTGCTCGCGAAGGTCGCGAACCATGGCGCGTGTTACCTGGATAAACGCGTCGCTCTCAGGTTCTTCGCGAGCAAGCTCGCTCCTACAAGTGGATTGCGCAGTCTTTCGACGTTAGCGCAGAAGAAAAGACACCGCATCCCCCCATAAAAAAATGCCCCGTATCGATTGATACGGGGCATTTCTGTTTTGTGACGGGCCGGTAAAGCTTAAGCCAGCGCTTCTTCGCGCTTGCCCAGCAGACGGTCGCAGACAACGGCAACCACCAGCGTCATCACCGAAGGCACCAGCCAGGCCAGGCCCTGCTCGCTCAGCGGCAGGTGGGCCATTTGCGTCGGCATCCAGTCCGCCAGGCCTGCCCCCTTGAGGGCGTCGATCAGGCCGAAGAGGAACGACACCAGCATGACCGGGCCGAGAATACGACCCTGCTCATGCCAGAAGTCCTTGCAGAAGCTCAACGCCACCAGAACGATGCACGGTGGGTAGATCGCGGTGAGCACCGGGATCGAGAACGCAATCAGCTTGGTCAGGCCCAGGTTGGACACCAGCAGCGAGAACACCGCGAGGATGACCACCAGTGTCTTGTAGGACAGCGGCAGCACTCGGCTGAAGTACTCGGCGCAGGCACAGGTCAGGCCGACCGCGGTCACCAGGCACGCCAGGGAAATCAGCACGGCCAGGAAACCACTGCCCAGCGAACCGAAGGTGTGCTGCACGTAAGCGTGCAGCACCGCCGCGCCATTGGTAGCACCAGCGGCCACTTCATGGCTGCCCGAACCGAGACGGAACAGGCTGACGTAAACCAGCGCCAGGCCGACGCCGGCGATCAGGCCGGCGATGATCGCATAACGGGTGATCAGTGCTGGCGACTCGACGCCGCGGGAACGGATGGCGTTGACGATGACGATGCCGAACACCAGGGCGCCCAGGGTATCCATGGTCAGGTAACCATTGATGAAACCTTGGGAAAACGGCGCCGCCACGTATTCAGGCGTGGCCTGGCCAATGTCTCCGGCCGGCAGGGCGAATGCTGCAATGCCCAGCACGGCCAGGGCGATGATCTTCAGCGGAGCGAGGAAGCGCCCTACGGTATCCAGCAAACGGCCTGGGTACAGCGAAATGAAGAACACCAGCAGGAAGTAAACCGAGCTGTACAGGAACAATGCCAGCGGGCTCTCGCCGGTCAGCGGTGCCAGGCCCACTTCGAAGGATACCGTCGCGGTACGTGGCGTCGCGAAGAGCGGGCCAACAGCGAGGTAGCAGGCCGCTGCCAACAGGCCACCGGCGACTTTACCGATCGGGCTGCTCAAGGCATCCATTGCGCCGCCGACCTTCGCCAGCGCCACAACGGTGATCACCGGCAGACCAACGGCCGTGACCAGGAAACCCAGCGCCGCCATCCAGACATTGGGCCCGGACTGCAAACCGACGATAGGTGGGAAGATGATGTTGCCAGCCCCGACGAACAGGGCAAACGTCATAAAACCAAGTGCCAGGATGTCCTGGCCTTTCAACACTTTCATTAAGGAAATACCACACTACTGAATCGGAATTTAGAGAGGGATTTCCCTATGGGTGAGGGAAATGCTGTCAGTCCGTATAAGACCGACCCTTTTAGCGCGTTGGTGCCTTGTGGGCCGCAGACGCAAAAATGGCGCGTAGCCTAACGAATTTGGACCAGAAACGCACTGTTAGAGGGCGAACTATCCGATCTACGACATTTTCGTGTCGCGTTTATGCATGTAAATGGTTGGTGCTTGTAAGTCCGTCATCGCGAGCAAGCTCGCTCCCACAGGGATTTGTAGTGGTCATGCAATCTGATCCATACCGCAAAAACTGTGGGAGCGAGCTTGCTCGCGATGAGGCCCAGCCAAACAACGCATAAACCCCGGAAACGACAAAGGCCACCCGAAGGTGGCCTTTGTTTGGTGAAGCGTCAGCCAAGCACGAGGCTTACTTGACAGCCCAACCGGTCAGCTCGGCCAGGGCCTTGCCGATGTCTGCCAACGAACGCACGGTTTTAACGCCTGCGTCTTGCAGAGCAGCGAATTTCTCGTCTGCAGTGCCTTTGCCGCCAGAGATGATTGCGCCAGCATGGCCCATGCGCTTGCCCGGAGGAGCAGTCACACCAGCGATGTAGGAAACAACCGGCTTGGTCACGTGTGCCTTGATGTAGGCAGCCGCTTCTTCTTCAGCCGAACCGCCGATCTCACCGATCATCACGATCGCTTCGGTCTTCGGGTCTTCCTGGAACAGCTTCAGGATGTCGATGAAGTTCGAACCCGGGATCGGGTCACCACCGATGCCGACGCAAGTCGACTGACCGAAACCGGCGTCAGTAGTCTGCTTCACAGCTTCGTAGGTCAGGGTGCCGGAACGGGAAACGATACCGACCTTGCCTGGCAAGTGAATGTGACCTGGCATGATGCCGATCTTGCATTCGCCTGGAGTGATCACGCCTGGGCAGTTAGGGCCGATCAGGGTAACACCCAGCTCGTCGCACTTAACTTTAGCGTCCAGCATGTCCAGGGTAGGAATGCCTTCGGTGATGCAGACGATCAGCTTGATGCCGCCGAAAGCAGCTTCCAGGATCGAGTCCTTGCAGAAAGGAGCCGGAACGTAGATCACGCTGGCGGTGGCGCCAGTGGCAGCTACGGCGTCTTTCACGGTGTTGAACACTGGCAGACCCAGGTGCTCGGTGCCGCCTTTGCCTGGAGTTACACCACCAACCATCTTGGTGCCGTACTCGATGGCTTGCTGGGTGTGGAAACTACCTTGCGAACCGGTAATACCCTGGCAGATAACTTTGGTGTCTTTATTGATCAGGACGCTCATTATTTGCCCTCCGCAGCTTTGACAACTTGTTGAGCAGCGTCGGTCAGGCTGGTAGCAGCGATGATGTTCAAACCGCTTTCTGCCAGTACTTTAGCGCCCAGCTCAGCGTTGTTGCCTTCAAGGCGAACAACAACCGGGATTTTCACGCCGACTTCTTTCACCGCGCCGATGATGCCTTCGGCAATCATGTCGCAACGAACGATGCCGCCGAAGATGTTGACCAGTACTGCAGCGACGTTAGTGTCGGACAGGATGATCTTGAACGCTTCGGTAACGCGTTCCTTGGTAGCACCGCCGCCCACGTCGAGGAAGTTGGCTGGCTTGCCGCCATGCAGGTTGACGATGTCCATGGTACCCATGGCCAGGCCAGCACCGTTGACCATGCAACCGATGTTGCCTTCCAGTGCTACGTAGTTCAGTTCGAACTTGGCAGCGTGCGCTTCGCGCGGATCGTCTTGCGACGGATCGTGGAAAGTCTTCAGCTTAGGCTGACGGTACATGGCGTTGGCGTCGATGTTGATCTTGGCGTCCAGGCAGTGCAGATCGCCGTCAGCCTTGATCACCAGCGGGTTCACTTCCAGCAGGGCCAGATCGTGATCCTGGAACAGTTTGGCCAGACCTACGAAGATCTTGGCGAACTGGGCAACTTGCTTGCCTTCCAGACCCAGCTGGAAAGCCAGTTCGCGACCCTGGAATGGCTGAGCGCCAACCAGTGGATCGATAGTGGCCTTCAGAATTTTTTCTGGAGTGTCGTGAGCGATTTTCTCGATGTCCACGCCACCTTCGGTGGAAGCCATGAACACGATGCGACGGCTCGAACGGTCAACGACAGCGCCCAGGTACAGCTCTTTAGCGATATCAGTGCACGATTCAACCAGGATCTTGGTGACTGGCTGACCATTGGCGTCAGTCTGGTAAGTCACCAGACGCTTGCCCAGCCACTGCTGTGCGAAGGCTTTGGCGTCTTCTTTGTTGCGAACCAGCTTTACGCCGCCCGCTTTACCGCGACCACCGGCGTGGACCTGGGCTTTGACAACCCACTCGCTGCCGCCGATTTTGTCGCAAGCTTCTGCTGCTGCTTCCGGGGTGTCTACCGCGTAACCGGTGGATACTGGCAGGCCGTACTCAGCGAACAGCTGCTTACCCTGATACTCGTGAAGATTCATGCTTATTACCGTCTTCGTTAGGTACTGCGCATTCGGTGCTGCACTCATTCGAGTGCCGCACCACCTGTGACTGCTGCTTGCATAGCTGAGCTATGCAAGACTGCGTCCAGCGGATATTCCGCGGTGAGTCTTGCATGCAAGGCTCACGACGGGCCAAACCGCCGTGGTTTCTTATTATCTCTTAACGCTTCTTGCGGTTGGCGATGTGGATGGCGCCGCCATTCACTGCCAAAGCAGCTTCGTGCAAGGCTTCAGACAGGGTCGGATGGGAGAAAACCATCATGCCCAGGTCTTCAGCGCTGGTGCCGAATTCCATACCGATCGCGCCCTGCTGAACCAGTTCGGCAGCGCTTGGGCCAATCACGTGGACGCCCAGTACGCGGTCTGTCTTGGCATCTGCGATGACCTTGACGAAACCACCGGTGTCGTTGGCAGCCATGGCACGGCCGGAGGCTGCGAACGGGAAGGTGCCGACGTTAACTTCAACGCCTTCGGCTTTCAAGGCCTGCTCGGTTTTACCAACCCACGCGATTTCCGGGTGAGTATAAATAACCGACGGGATCAAATCATAGTTCATCTGGGCCTTGTGGCCCTTGATGCGCTCGACAACCATGATGCCTTCTTCGGACGCCTTGTGCGCCAGCATCATGCCGCGAACCACGTCGCCAATAGCGTAAACGCCCGGTACGGTGGTGGCGCAGTGATCGTCAACGTGCACGAAACCACGCTCGTCCAGGGTCACGCCGCAGTCGGCAGCCAACAGATCAGTGGTCACCGGACGGCGACCAACGGCTACGATCAGCTTGTCGAAAGTGATGTTCTGTTCGCCGTTGGCATCGGTGTAGTTCACCACGACTTCGTCGCCGTTCACTTTGGAACCGGTGACGCGAGCGCCCAGCTTGATGTCCAGACCTTGCTTGGTCAGGGTTTTCAGCGCTTCCTTGGAAACAGCGGTATCAGCTGCCATCAGGAAGGTGTCCAGGGCTTCCAGGACAGTCACTTGCGCACCCAGGCGCGACCAGACCGAACCCAGTTCCAGACCGATCACGCCAGCGCCGATCACGCCCAGACGTTTTGGAACGGATTGGAATTCCAGGGCGCCGGTGGAGTCGACGATCACATTCTGGTCAACCGGAGCTGGCGGAATGTCGATCGGACGCGAACCTGGTGCCAGGATGACGTTTTCGGCTTCGATGATTTCTACCGAGCCATCAGGCTTGGTGACTTCGACTTTCTTGCCGGCCAGCAGCTTGCCGTGACCCTGGATGGAGGTCACACCGTTGGCTTTGAACAGGGTCGCAACGCCGGAGGTCAGGCCTTTGACGATGTTGGCTTTACGGCCGACCATCGCTGGCACGTCCATGGTCACGCCAGCGTGATTGATACCGTGGATCGCGAAACCGTCCTGGGCTTCGTGGAATTTCCACGAGCTGTCCAGCAGGGCCTTGGATGGAATGCAGCCGACGTTCAGGCAAGTACCGCCCAGAGCCAGTTTGCCTTCCTTGTCGGTGTACTTCTCGATGCAGGCAGTGGAGAGACCCAACTGCGCGGCCTTGATGGCAGCGACGTAACCGCCAGGGCCCGCACCGATCACTACTACGTCAAATTTCTGCGACATTCAAAAAATCCTCTTTAGCGAAAAGCTTCAAGCCGCGAGCGGCAAGCCAGGCTGCGGGTTTTCCGACAGCACGGGCTTGCAGCTCATGGCTGCTTCTATCAGATATCCAGCAACAGACGAGCCGGATCTTCCAGCAGGTTCTTGATGGTCACCAGGAAGGTCACAGCTTCTTTGCCATCGATCAGACGGTGATCGTAGGACAGCGCCAGGTACATCATCGGACGGATAACGACCTGACCGTTGATGGCCATAGGACGCTGGATGATGTTGTGCATGCCCAGGATGGCGGCTTGTGGCGGGTTGACGATCGGGGTCGACATCATCGAACCGAAAGTACCGCCGTTGGTGATGGTGAACGTACCACCGGTCATTTCGTCCATCGACAGTTTGCCGTCGCGGGCTTTCTTGCCGAAGGTGGCGATGCCGCCTTCGATTTCAGCCAGGCTCATCAGTTCGGCGTTACGCAGAACCGGTACAACCAGGCCGCGATCGCTGGAAACTGCAACGCCGACGTCAGCGTAGCCGTGGTAAACGATGTCACCGCCGTCGATCGAGGCGTTGACAGCCGGGAAGCGCTTCAGTGCTTCGGTAGCCGCTTTCACGAAGAAGGACATGAAGCCCAGGCGCACGCCGTTGTGGGACTTCTCGAACAGGTCCTTGTACTTCGAACGCAGCGCCATGACTTCGGTCATGTCGACTTCGTTGAAAGTGGTCAGCATCGCCATGTTCGACTGGGCTTCAACCAGACGCTTGGCCACGGTGGCGCGAACGCGGGTCATCGGTACGCGCTTCTCGATGCGGTCGCCAGCAGCGAACACAGGAGCAGCGGCAGCCGGAGCAGCAGCCTTGGCAGGTGCGGCAGCAGGAGCGGCTTTCTTGGCTTCGACAGCGGCAACCACGTCTTCCTTGGTGACACGGCCATCTTTGCCGGTGCCTTTGACGGAAGCCAGATTGATGCCGTTCTCTTCGGCCAGCTTGCGAGCGGCTGGAGCGGCGATAGCGTCTTCGTCAGCGCCGGCAGCCGGAGCTGCGGCAGCAGCGGCCGGAGCAGCAGCGGCAGCCGGAGCAGCGGCAGCAGCGCCGCCTTCAACGATGGAGCCCAGGACTTCGTCGGACAGAACGGTGTCGCCTTCGTTCTTGACGATAGCGCCCAGCACGCCGTCAGCAGTAGCCAGCACTTCCAGCACGACTTTGTCGGTTTCGATGTCGACGATCAGTTCGTCGCGCTTGACCGCATCGCCCGGTTGTTTGTGCCAGGTGGCAACGGTGCCATCGGCAACCGATTCCGGGAAAGTGGGGGCTTTGATCTCGATAGCCATTGTCTGTGGTTCCTTAAATTCGGTTTCAGGTGCGCGAAGGCGTTAAACAGTAAAGGCGTCTTGCAGCAGTTTTTCCTGCTGTTCGGCGTGCATCGATGCGTAACCGCATGCAGGTGCAGCAGAAGCCTCACGGCCCGCGTACTCGAGTACGAGAGACTTGTTGAGGTTGCTGATGCTGCGACGCATGTGGTGTTGGCTGCAGTACCACGCACCCTGGTTCATCGGCTCTTCCTGACACCAGACGGCATGCTTGGCGTTGGTATAAGGAGCCAGGACTTCTTTCAAGTCGTCCTCAGGGAATGGGTACAGCTGCTCGATACGCACGATGGCGATGTCGTCACGACCTTCGGCACGGCGTTTTTCCAGCAGGTCGTAGTAGACCTTGCCGCTACACAGAACAACGCGCTCGACCTTTTTCGGATCTTGGGCATCGATTTCCGGGATGACGGTCTGGAACGAACCTTCGGCCAGATCCTCCAGCGTCGAGATGGCCAGCTTGTGGCGCAGCAGCGACTTCGGAGTCAGGACTACCAATGGTTTGCGCAGCGGGCGAATCACCTGACGGCGCAGCAAGTGGTAGATCTGAGCCGGCGTCGTCGGCATGCACACCTGAATGTTGTGCTCGGCGCACAGCTGCAGGTAACGCTCCAGACGAGCCGAGGAGTGCTCCGGACCCTGACCTTCATAACCGTGCGGCAGCAGCATGGTCAGACCGCACAGACGGCCCCACTTGTGCTCGCCACTGGTGATGAACTGGTCGATTACGACCTGGGCGCCGTTGGCGAAGTCGCCGAACTGGGCTTCCCAGATAACCAGGGCATTGGGCGTGGTGGTCGAGTAACCGTACTCGAACGCCAATACCGCCTCTTCGGACAGGAACGAGTCGTACAGGTCAAAACGCGGCTGACCGTCGTACAGGTTCTGCAGCGGGATGTAGGTGCCCGCGTCTTTCTGGTTGTGCAGGACAGCGTGACGGTGCGAGAACGTACCGCGGCCGATGTCCTGGCCAGTCATGCGAATCGGGTGACCTTCGAACGCCAGGGTCGCGTACGCCATGGTTTCGGCGTAGCCCCAGTTGATCGGCAGGCCACCGGCTTGCATCTTCTGGCGGTCTTCGTAGATCTTGGCAACCTGGCGCTGAACCACGAAGCCTTCCGGGATTTCCAGCAGCTTGGCGGACAGTTCCTGCAAGGTCTTCAGATCGAAGCGAGTGTCGTGACGCGCGGTCCAGGTGTGACCCAGGTACGGACGCCAGTCCACGAACAGTTCCTTGTTCGGTTCTTTGACCAGGCTCTTCACAACGTGCAGACCGTTGTCCAGCGCGTTGCGGTATTCGTCGACTTTCGCCTGAACACGCTCTGCATCCAGCACACCGGCCTGAGTCAGGCGATCGGCATACAGCTCACGGGTGGTGCGCTGCTTGGTGATCTGCTGATACATCAGAGGCTGGGTGCCGCTTGGCTCGTCGGCCTCGTTGTGGCCGCGACGACGGTAGCAGACCAGGTCGATCACCACGTCACGCTTGAACTGCATGCGGTAGTCGATGGCCAGCTGGGTCACGAACAATACGGCTTCCGGATCATCACCATTCACATGGAGGATCGGCGCCTGGATCATTTTCGCAACGTCGGTCGCGTACTCGGTGGAACGCGAGTCCAGCGGGTTGCTGATGGTGAAACCGACCTGGTTGTTGATCACGATGTGCACGGTACCGCCGGTCTTGAAACCGCGGGTCTGCGACATCTGGAAGGTTTCCATGACCACGCCCTGACCTGCGAAAGCAGCGTCACCGTGGATGGAGATCGGCAGAACCTTCTCGCCGGTCGGGTCGTTGCGACGATCCTGACGGGCGCGAACCGAACCTTCGACCACCGGGGAAACGATTTCCAGGTGGGACGGGTTGAACGCCATCGCCAGGTGAACTTCACCGCCAGTGGTCATCACGTTGGACGAGAAGCCCTGGTGGTATTTCACGTCACCGGAACCGAGCTCGACCTTCTTCTTGCCTTCGAACTCGTCGAACAGCTCGCGCGGGTTCTTGCCGAAGGTATTGACCAGCACGTTCAGACGGCCACGGTGGGCCATGCCGATGACGATTTCCTTGGTGCCGTAGGAACCGGAACGCTGGATCAGCTCGTCGAGCATCGGAATCAGGCTTTCGCCGCCTTCCAGACCGAAACGCTTGGTACCCGGGTATTTGGTGCCCAGGTATTTTTCCAGGCCTTCACCGGCGGTCACGCGCTCAAGCAGGTGGCTCTTGATGTCAGCGGAGTACGTCGGACGGCCGCGCACGCTTTCCAGACGCTGCTGGAACCACTGGCGCTGCTCGGAATCGGTGATATGCGTGAACTCGGCGCCGATGGTGCGGCAATATGTCTGCTGCAACGCTTCGTGAATTTCGCGTAGGCTCGCTTCCTCTTTGCCGATGAACAGGTCGCCGGCACGGAAGGTCGTATCAAGATCGGCATTGGTCAAGCCGTAATGATTGATCGACAGGTCTGCAGGTGCAGGACGCTGCCACAGCCCCAGCGGGTCAAGCTGGGCTGCCTGGTGGCCACGCATACGGTAGGCCTGGATCAATCGCAGCACTTCAACTTGCTTCTTCTCGTGCTCACTGCTCACGCTGCCGGCGGAAACCGGTTGGGCGCGGCGCTGGTTCTTTGCCAGCAAGACGAAATGATCGCGAATTGTGGAGTGCGAAACATCGGTGGCAGAGTTGCCGTCAGCAGGCAACTTCTGGAAGTAGGTGCGCCACTCTTCTGGCACAGCGTTAGGGTCGTGCAGGTAGAGCTCATAAAGCTCTTCCACATAGGCAGCGTTACTACCGGATAGGTAGGCACTGTTCCACATGCGCTGCATCACGCTTTCTTGCATGCTTGGTCACCCTCGGTTAGGGGAACACCACCGGTGTCGACACCGAGCAAACTTGCAGAAGTCCGAATGCAGCGACCAAAACAAGCCACTAGGATCACACTGATAGTCCGGGTACCAGCCCGGATGCCCCTGCTTGTCTCATTTCTTCAAAATAAGAGCCGCAGCCTTTTAAGCTGCTGCTCAGGTTAAAACTACGGCGCCGGTTGAAGCCTGCGCCGCAGCATCTACGGGTACAGCGGGTACAGCAGCTGAATCACACGCCGCTCGAGAGCAACATGTTACGGATGTGACCGATGGCCTTAGTCGGGTTCAGGCCTTTCGGACATACGTTGACGCAGTTCATGATCCCGCGGCAGCGGAATACGCTGAACGGGTCATCCAGCGAAGCCAGACGCTCGGACGTCTTGGTATCACGGCTGTCTGCCAGGAAGCGGTACGCTTGCAGCAGGGCAGCCGGGCCCAGGAACT
Source organism: Pseudomonas sp. QLc11A (assembly GCF_052112305.1). Taxonomy (NCBI): domain Bacteria; kingdom Pseudomonadati; phylum Pseudomonadota; class Gammaproteobacteria; order Pseudomonadales; family Pseudomonadaceae; genus Pseudomonas; species Pseudomonas sp. QLc11A. The sequence continues at coordinate 219,846 of NZ_JAVAJJ010000003.1, read as the reverse complement.
TGTCCGGGTTCCACCAGAAGGACGGGCAGGAAGTCGAGCAGCAAGCGCACAGGATGCACTCGTACAGACCGTCCAGCTTTTCACGCTCTTCAGGGGACTGCAGACGCTCGATGGCCGGAGCCGGCGTGTCGTTCTGCAGGTATGGCTTAACCTTCTCGTATTGCTTGTAGAAGATGCTCATATCGACGACCAGGTCACGGATAACCGGCAAACCTGGCAGAGGACGAACGATCAACTTGTTACCTTTTACGACGGCAGACAGCGGCGTGATGCACGCCAAGCCGTTTTTGCCGTTGATGTTCATGCCGTCGGAACCGCAAACACCTTCACGGCAAGAGCGACGATAGGAGAAACCTTCGTCCTGCTCTTTGATCAGGGCCAGCACGTCCAGCACCATCAGGTCTTTACCACCGGTATCGACCTGGAATTCCTGCATGAACGGCGCAGCGTCCTGATCAGGGTTGTAACGATATACACTGACTTGCAACATGGCGGTCACCCTTAATAAGTCCGGACTTTAGGTTCGAAAGTCGGAACAGTCTTCGGCGAGAAGTTCACGGCACGCTTGGTGACGCGCTTGTCACCCGGGAAGTACAGGGTGTGGCACAGCCAGTTTTCGTCGTCACGGTCTTCGAAGTCTTCACGGGCGTGAGCACCGCGGGACTCTTTACGCACTTCAGCAGCGATAGCGGTAGCTTCGGCCACTTCCAGCAGGTTTTGCAGTTCCAGCGCTTCGATACGGGCAGTGTTGAACGCCTGCGACTTGTCGTTGATCTTCACGTTGGCGATGCGCTTGCGCAGCTCAGCCAGCTGGGCAATACCTTTCTGCATGTATTCGCCGGTACGGAATACACCGAAGTAGTTCTGCATGCAGCTTTGCAGCTCGCGACGCAGGGTAGCCACGTCTTCGCCATCAGTACGGTTGTTCAGTGCGTTCAGGCGCGACAGGGCAGCTTCGATGTCGGCTTCGGTAGCGTCGTCGTATTCGATGCCGTCGGTCAGCGCCTTTTCCAGGTGCAGGCCGGCAGCACGGCCGAATACCACCAGGTCGAGCAGCGAGTTGCCGCCCAGACGGTTGGCACCGTGAACCGATACGCAAGCCACTTCGCCTACGGCAAACAGACCAGGAATGATCTGGTCGACGCCTTCGGCGTTCTGGGTGATCGCCTGGCCATGAATGTTGGTGGCAACGCCGCCCATCATGTAGTGGCAGGTCGGAACAACCGGAACCGGAGCAACCACCGGGTCAACGTGTGCGAAAGTCTTCGACAGTTCGCAGATGCCTGGCAGACGGCTGTGCAGCACTTCCTCGCCCAGGTGGTCGAGCTTGAGCATCACGTGGTCGCCATTCGGACCGCAACCGTTGCCGGCGATGATCTCTTTAACCATCGAACGGGCAACAACGTCACGACCGGCAAGGTCCTTGGCGTTCGGAGCATAACGCTCCATGAAACGCTCGCCATGCTTGTTGATCAGGTATCCACCTTCACCACGGCAGCCTTCTGTAACCAGTACACCGGCGCCGGCGATACCGGTCGGGTGGAACTGCCACATTTCAATGTCTTGTACCGGTACGCCGGCACGCAGCGCCATGCCAACGCCGTCACCGGTGTTGATCAGGGCGTTGGTGGTCGACGCGTAGATACGGCCTGCACCGCCGGTCGCCAGCACGGTGGCTTTTGCACGGATGTAGGTGGTTTCACCGGTTTCGATGCAGATCGCGATCACACCGACGAACTCGCCTTCGCCGTTCTTCACCAGATCGACAGCGTAGTACTCGTTCAGGAACGTGGTACCGGCTTTCAGGTTGCCCTGATAGAGGGTGTGCAACAGTGCGTGACCGGTACGGTCGGAGGCAGCGCAAGTACGCGCAGCCTGGCCGCCCTTGCCGTAGTCCTTGGACTGGCCACCGAACGGACGCTGATAGATACGGCCTTGTTCGGTACGCGAGAACGGCAGACCCATGTGGTCCAGCTCGAAAACGGCGGCCGGGCCTTCCTGACACATGTATTCGATAGCGTCCTGGTCACCGATGTAGTCGGAACCCTTGACGGTATCGTACATGTGCCAGCGCCAGTCATCGTTCGGATCCGCAGACGCGATCGCGCAGGTGATGCCGCCCTGGGCGGATACAGTGTGCGAACGGGTCGGGAACACCTTGGTGATCACGGCAGTCTTGTGACCACCTTGTGCCAGTTGCAGCGCTGCGCGCATGCCGGCACCGCCACCACCAATAATGATGGCGTCGAAAGAAATCGTTGGAATGTTAGCCATGAATCAGATACCCCAGAGAATCTGCACACCCCAGACGAAGTAAGCGAACATCGCAACGCCGCATACTGCCTGGAAAAGGAAACGTACTGCAGTCGCGGACTTGCCCAGCGCCATTGGCGTCAGGTAGTCGGTCGCGATGGTCCACATGCCGACCCAGGCGTGAGCGCCCAGGGCAACGAGGGCCAGCAGACTGAAGATACGCATCCCGTTGTGGGCGAACAGGCCGTGCCATTGGTCGTAGCCAATGCCCGGGTTCGCTGCGAGGTATCCGATCAGGAAGATGAAATAAGCCGCGAGAACGACCGCAGACACACGTTGCGCCATCCAGTCATAAAGACCGGAACGCGAAAGGTTCGTAACGCTGGTTACCATATCCAAACTCCTGCCAGAACGATCAACACCACGGAAACGGCGATGATAATTTTCGAGCCCAGGCGGCCGCCTTCCAGCGTCTCACCGATGCCCATATCCATGATCAAGTGGCGCACACCGGCTACCAGGTGATACAGAAGAGCGGACAGGAGGCCCCATGCTACGAACTTGGCCAGCGGGCTGGTCAAGCATGCCTTCACCTCGGCGAAACCTTCCTCGGAACCCAGGGATTTGCCCAATGCATAAAGCATGAAGCCAAGGCCCAGGAAGAGGATGATGCCGGAAACACGGTGAAGAAACGACGTAACGCCGGTGATGGGGAGTTTGATGGTCCTTAGGTCTAGGTTTACAGGTCGTTGGCTTTTCACGGCTTTTTTTTCACACTGAAGAGCCCCTAACAATCAGGGCAAAGTTGTTGGGGAGTGCACTGGTCAGGTAACCACCACCCAGGGATGCGACCCCCAATAAAGCAGGCCCAAAAGCCCCTGGCGGTCGGTGGCCGAGTATAGACAGTTAGGCTACTAATGACAACGCAAAGACCTAACCCAAACAGCTGATTGCGCAACTGACATAAAAGGCGTAAATGGCAGCCAATTTCGAGAAAAAAGTCCGGTTAAAGCCTTCTGGAGCAAGACTTTAGGCAAATTGACATTCGAATTTATCTCACTATAGTGGTGCGGGCCCTGCGTGGGGGGTCTGTCTGATGATTTCAAGCATAAATAGGAGGCCACATGGCTGACAAAAAAGCGCAGTTGATCATCGAGGGCGCAGCCCCCGTCGAGCTGCCCATTTTAACCGGCACCGTTGGTCCCGATGTTATCGATGTTCGGGGCCTGACGGCCACGGGCCGTTTCACTTTTGACCCAGGCTTCATGTCGACCGCCTCGTGCGAATCGAAGATCACCTATATCGACGGCGACAACGGCATCCTGTTGCACCGCGGCTACCCGATCGAACAGCTGGCTGAAAAGTCGGACTACCTGGAAACCTGCTATCTGCTGCTCAACGGCGAACTGCCGACCGCAGAACAGAAGGCCCAGTTCGTCAGCACCGTGAAAAACCACACCATGGTTCACGAGCAGTTGAAGACCTTCTTCAACGGCTTCCGTCGCGACGCCCACCCGATGGCCGTCATGTGTGGCGTAGTCGGCGCCCTCTCGGCCTTCTACCACGACTCCCTGGACATCAATAACCCGCAGCATCGCGAAATCTCCGCGATCCGCCTGGTTGCCAAGATGCCGACCCTGGCAGCGATGGTTTACAAGTACTCCATGGGCCAACCCATGATGTACCCGCGCAACGACCTGTCGTACGCGGAAAACTTCCTGCACATGATGTTCAACACCCCGTGCGAGATCAAACCGATCAGCCCGGTACTCGCCAAGGCCATGGACCGGATCTTCATCCTCCATGCCGACCACGAGCAGAACGCCTCGACGTCCACCGTGCGCCTGGCGGGCTCCTCGGGCGCCAACCCGTTCGCCTGTATCGCTGCCGGCATCGCTGCACTGTGGGGCCCTGCCCACGGCGGTGCAAACGAAGCCGTACTGACCATGCTCGATGAAATCGGCGATGTTTCGAACATCGACAAGTTCATCGCCAAGGCCAAGGACAAGAACGATCCGTTCAAACTGATGGGCTTCGGTCACCGCGTTTACAAAAACCGCGACCCGCGCGCCACCGTCATGAAGCAGACCTGCGACGAAGTATTGAAGGAACTGGGCATCCAGAACGATCCGCAACTCGAACTGGCCATGCGCCTGGAAGAGATCGCCCTGACCGACCCGTACTTCATCGAGCGCTCGCTGTACCCGAACGTCGACTTCTACTCGGGGATCATCCTCAAGGCGATCGGCATTCCAACCAGCATGTTCACCGTGATCTTCGCCCTGGCGCGGACCGTCGGCTGGATCTCCCACTGGAAGGAAATGCTCTCCAGCCCGTACAAGATCGGCCGTCCGCGCCAGCTGTACACCGGCTACGAGTCGCGTGACATCACCAAGCTGGAAGACCGCAAGTAAGATCTGTCTTGCTGTAGCGAGTTGAGTTGTACCGGGAACGGCCTCTATTTATATAGAGGCCGTTTTTGTTTGTGTTTGGCGGTTTTTTGATCGTGGGCATATCCGTTATTTAGGTAACGGCGGCTTATGGTTCCGCCCTTACGGCGGGTCACTTGGAAAAGCCTGTAGGAGCGAGCTTGCTCGCGATGGAGGTCAACGATGATGCGGAAAGCCTGGCACCCCGCGGTGCTCTCAGGTTTTTCGTCGGAACGCCGCCCGGAGCAACGTTGGTAGAAGCGCCGATGGAGGTCGTCACAGGTTGACGGACAGGCTCAGGGCGTGAGGGGGCGTGTACCGCAACAACGCCCGAGGCGGCCTTACCGGCCGGCCTGTTTGCTGGCTTGGATCCGCGAGATTTCGGCCGGCTGACAGGCCGCCATCGCGAGCAAGCTCGCTCCCACAGAAGAGCAAAGGCAGGTCGGCGTACATCTTCGCTCTTCACCACTCAACAGGCCGAGCGTTAGCTCGCCTGCAGCTCTTGATCTTGATCCACCCACCCCCTCGGAAGGCTGAGCGGAGGTGTTCATCCGGGGATGGGCGCGCAGCGCCATTCGACGCAGTCGAACTCATTGCATGTAGGCCGAAGCGAAGCCGACCGGAGGGCAATGCCCCCGGATGAATACCGCAGCGAAGGAATCCCGAGCCTCAGCGAGGGGCCGTACGTTCGGGGCGAGCGTTTTTTGCTTACTTTTTTAGGCGCTTGTAAAAAAGTGAGTCGCCGTAGGGGCGAAACCATAAGCCGCCGTTACCGCAGCAATGGATATGTACACGATCAGCGAAAGACAGGTCGGCTGGCAGGCCGCCTTCGCGAGCAAGCCCGCTCCCACAGTAAATCGGTACATCCGCAAAATTCAGTTCGATTAACGCACAATAAAAAAGTGCCCCGATCTCTCGACCGGAGCACTTCATAAAACATCGCCAGCTATATCAAAGCATCAAGACTTAGTGCGACACCGCCCCACTCGCCCCAAGACCAGTCTGCGAACGAACAAACTGCGGGAAGAACAGCGCCCGCTCATTGTCAGCTGCAGTCGACTTGTCAGTAACCGAGAAGAACCAGATCCCGACAAAGGCAATCAACATCGAGAACAACGCCGGGTACTCATACGGGAAGATAGCCTTCTCGTGATGCAGGATCTGCACCCAGATGGTCGGACCAAGGACCATCAGGCCCACTGCACTGATCAGGCCCATCCAGCCGCCGATCATCGCACCGCGAGTGGTCAGCTTTTTCCAGTACATGGAAAGCAGCAGTACCGGGAAGTTGCAACTCGCCGCGATGGAGAACGCCAGGCCCACCATGAACGCGATGTTCTGGCTTTCGAACAGAATGCCCAGAACGATGGCCAGCACAGCCAAGGCAACGGTGGTGATCTTCGAAATGCGAATCTCATCCTTCTCGTTGGCCTTGCCCTTCTTGATCACACTGGCATACAGGTCGTGGGACACCGCCGAAGCACCCGCCAGGGTCAGGCCGGCGACTACCGCCAGAATGGTCGCGAACGCCACGGCCGAGATGAAGCCCAGGAAGATGCTGCCACCGACCGCATTGGCCAGGTGCACCGCCGCCATGTTGTTACCGCCGAGCAACGCGCCGGCCGCGTCTTTGAAGGCCGGATTGGTGCTGACCAGCAGGATCGCGCCGAAACCGATGATGAAGGTCAGGATGTAGAAGTAGCCAATGAAGCCGGTTGCGTACAGCACACTCTTGCGAGCTTCCTTTGCATCACTCACGGTGAAGAAGCGCATCAGGATGTGCGGCAGACCCGCAGTACCGAACATCAATGCCAACCCGAGGGAGAACGCCGAGACCGGATCTTTCACCAGACCGCCCGGGCTCATGATCGCTTCACCTTTAGGGTGAACCTTGATCGCCTCGGAAAACAGCATGTTGAAGTCGAAGTTGACGTGCTTCATCACCATCAGCGCCATGAAGGAAGCGCCGGACAGCAGCAGAACAGCCTTGATGATTTGCACCCAGGTGGTCGCCAGCATGCCGCCGAACAACACATAAAGGCACATCAGCACGCCCACCAGAATCACCGCGACGTGGTAATCGAGGCCGAACAACAGCTGGATCAGCTTGCCGGCACCGACCATCTGGGCGATCAGGTAGAACGCTACCACCACCAGCGAACCGCAGGCGGACAGCGAACGGATCTGGGTTTGCCCGAGGCGGTAGGACGCCACGTCGGCAAAGGTGTACTTGCCCAGGTTACGCAGGCGCTCGGCGATCAGGAACAGAATGATCGGCCAGCCCACCAGGAAACCGATCGAATAGATCAGCCCGTCGTAGCCTGAAGCGAACACCAGCGCGGAAATACCCAGGAAGGAAGCGGCCGACATGTAGTCACCGGCAATCGCCAGACCGTTCTGGAAACCGGTGATCTTGCCGCCAGCGGCGTAGTAGTCGGCTGCCGAATTATTACGCTTGGAAGCCCAGTAGGTGATGCACAGGGTGGCACCGACGAAGGCGACAAACATTACGATTGCCGACACGTTAAGCGGTTGCTTCTGCACGGCACCGGTCAGGGCGTCAGCCGCCCAGGCGCCAGGCGCGAAAGCTGCGATGCTCAAAAGAGCCATTAGACGGCGGATCATTGCTGAGCCTCCTTGAGAATCGCATTGTTCAGGTCGTCAAATTCGCCATTGGCACGGCGTACGTAGATACCGGTCAGGACGAAGGCCGAGACAATCAGCCCGACGCCAATCGGTATGCCCCAGGTAATCGAGGACTCAGGGTTGATTTTCGCCCCCAGCACCTGCGGCCCATAGGCAATCAGAAGAATGAATCCGGAGTAAAGCCCTAGCATGATCGCCGAAAGAATCCAGGCGAATCGTTCCCTCTTGCTAACCAGCTCCTTGAAGCGCGGGCTGTTTTGAATCGAGAGGTAAATGCTGTCGTTCATTGTTTTTATCCTCGCAGCACAGATTGAGTTGGAACGGTATCCACTCTATGCGGCTGCGGGGCAGGTTCCAGACGACCTTAGTCTTAGAACCACATGACAGATTCGCCAATTGTAGGAGCGAGCTTGCTCGCGATGGAGGTCAACGATGATGTGGGGAGCCTGACACCCCGCGGTGCTCTCAGGTTCTTCGCGAGCAAGCTCGCTCCTACAGAAAAACAAAGGGCCGCTTGGCATGAGTTTGCCGAGCGACCCTGGAAGATGCTGACCTGACGCATCAGCTCAAATCACTTGGTCCAGTCAGCCACGCGCTCAGGGTGCTTGGCGATCCAGTCCTTCGCCGCGGCTTCAGGTTTGGCACCATCCTGAATAGCCAGCATCACCTGGCCGATTTCATCCTTGGATTCCCACTGGAAGTTCTTCAGGAACTTGGCCACTTCCGGTGCCTTGGCCTCAAGCCCTTTGCTGCCGATGCTGTTCACGGTTTCTGCCGCGCCATACACGCCTTTCGGATCTTCGAGGAAGCGCAGTTTCCACTTGGCGAACATCCAGTGCGGTACCCAGCCGGTGACGGCGATGGATTCGTTTTTCTTCTCGGCACGGGTCAGCTCGGCAATCATGCCGGCGCCGGAACTGGCCTTGAGTTGATAACCGGTCAGGTCGTAGTCCTTGATTGCCTGGTCGGTCTTGAGCATCACGCCTGAACCGGCGTCGATGCCGACGATGCGATTCTTGAAGGTGTCGTCGGTTTTCAGGTCCTCGATTGACTTGGCTTTGACGTACTCCGGCACGATCAATCCGATTTTTGCGTCCTTGAAGTTCGGGCCGTAATCGACGACCTGATCCTTGTTCTTCGTCCAGTATTCGCCGTGGGTCACCGGCAGCCAGGCCGACAGCATGGCGTCGAGTTTGCCGGTCGCCACGCCCTGCCACATGATCCCGGTGGCAACGGCTTGCAACTTCACGTCATAACCGAGTTTCTGCCTGATCACTTCAGCGGCCACGTTGGTCGTGGCAACGCTGTCCGACCAGCCGTCAACGTAACCGATCGTCACTTCCTTTCCGGCGGCACTGGCCACGGTAGAGCTGATCGCCAGCACCAAAGCGGCACCTGCGCCCAAGAGTCGTCGCATCTTCATCGTTACTTCCCCGAAAGTGCTGCGCTCGACGGATGCCGAGTCGCTTAAACGTATAGTTATGGTGCACAGCGCCCCCATCACGCCTCACAGCAAACTCGTCCCGACATCAGCGGAGTACTGACGCCTTCGATGATCAACCTGACGCTCATCGCGACCTGCTCTGCCAGCGACCTCAAGGCATCGAGAAACGACATCAGAAAGCCATTAATCCTGACCACGGAAAACGCGCCTGCCAAACCGCCCGAACTTTGCATGTCAAAATCATGCAGGCCACCAAGCATGCGGTAAATGCAGGTAACATGCGCCGCTTTGCTCCCACACGGCCTGACCATGTCCGCGACATACCGCTTCCCTCTTGCTGCTTATCTATTCGCTTGCCTGCTCGGGCTGTTCGCCCTTGGCGGCTTCTGGTACGGCCTCGGCAAACCGGTGGTCCTGCCGGACGCTGCCAGCGCCACGCACAAGCTGCAATGCGCGTCCTATACGCCGTTCGACAAGGATCAGTCACCGTTCGACCAACCGTTCAAGCTGCGCCCCGAACGCATGGACGCCGACCTCGCGTTGCTGGCGACCCGTTTCGAGTGCATCCGCACCTACTCCATGACCGGCCTTGAAGCCCTGCCGGACCTTGCACGCAAGCACGGTCTGAAGTTGATGATCGGCGCCTGGGTCAACAGCAACCCGGTAGACACGGAAAAAGAAGTCGACCTGCTGATCACTTCTGCCAACGCCAACCAGGATGTGGTGAGCGCAGTGATCGTCGGCAACGAAACCCTGCTGCGCAAGGAAGTCACCGGTGCGCAACTGGTGAAGCTGATCAACAAGGTCAAGAGCCAGGTCAAACAGCCCGTCACCTATGCCGACGTCTGGGAGTTCTGGCTCAAGCACCCTGAAATTGCCCCTGCCGTGGACTTCCTGACCATCCATTTGCTGCCGTACTGGGAGGACGATCCATCGAACATCGACGCCGCCCTGCAACATGTGGCCGAAGTGCGTCAGGTGTTCGGCAACAAATTCGCGCCCAAGGACGTACTGATCGGCGAAACCGGCTGGCCGAGCGAAGGCCGCCAGCGCGAAACCGCCCTGCCGAGCCGGGTCAATGAAGCCAAATTCATTCGTGGTTTTGTCACCATGGCCGAGCAGCAGGGCTGGCATTACAACCTGATCGAAGCCTTCGACCAGCCATGGAAGCGCGCCAGTGAAGGCGCGGTTGGCGGCTACTGGGGACTGTTCGATGCCGATCGCCAGGACAAGGGCATACTGGCCGGGCCAGTGACAAACGTCCCGTACTGGTCGCAATGGCTGGCGGTGGGCGGCCTGATCTTTATCGGTACCCTGCTGCTTGGCGGCCGGGTTCGCACAACGCGAGCGGCGCTGGTGCTGCCACTGCTCGGCGCATTGGCCGCTTGCTCGATTGGCGCCTGGGGCGACCTGGCACGCGTCACCACTCGCTTCACCAGTGAATGGCTGTGGGTCGGGTTGCTGACCGTGCTGAATCTGCTGGTGCTGGCCCACGCTGCACTGGCGCTGAGTCCACGTGACGGGTGGCGCGGGCAGGCTTTCGATTTACTGGAGCGCCGTGCTGGCTGGCTGGTTGCAACGGCAGGTTTCGCGGCGGCCGTGATGATGCTGGAGCTGGCTTTCGATCCGCGTTATCGCAGCTTCCCGAGTGTCGCGTTCATTGTGCCGGCGATGGTGTATCTGTGCCGTCCGGTGAGCGTGCCGCGCCGGGAAATCGCCCTGTTGACCTTCATCATTGGCGCCGGCATCGCGCCGCAACTGTTTCGTGAAGGTTTACTGAACCAGCAGGCCTGGGGCTGGGCGCTGGTGAGTGTGTTGATGGTAACGGCGTTGTGGCGCTGCTTGCGGGTTCGCACAGCTTGATGTTGCATTGACCCGACTGGCCTCATCGCGAGCAAGCTCGCTCCCACAATTGATCTTTATCGCACACGGACTTTGTGTTCACTGAAGATCTACTGTGGGAGCGAGCTTGCTCGCGATAGCGAACTATCAGGCGCTGCGCGAAGCCCTGACCAACCGCAACCCCGCAATCACCACCGCAAACACCGCCAGCGTGGTGTTGTACAACGCCAGCGCCGGGAAACCGAACACCAGCGCCAGTACCGCCAGCCACCAGCCTGCCCGCCCCTGCACGATAAAGCCGATGATCGCCGTGCCCAGCGCAGCCCAGCCCAGAACTCCGAAGTGAATCATCAGACCCAGGTTCGAACGCACCTGGCATTCCCAGCGGCTCGCCTCATCCACGCAAATGCCGACCCACTGCGCATCCTCCATGAAGCCATAACGCGCGCCATAACTGGCGGCCAGCCAAACAGGCAACAAAACAAGCAGCAGGATCACGGGCAGGTGGCGGGACATGAAACACTCCAATTGGCGAAAAACGGCGGCCAGCTTAATCGCCCTTAAGCGTTTCGCAAGCGATAACAACTGTTAACTGGGCATTCAATCGCTGCAAAGTGTATCGTCCAGCTACTATAACTTCGAAATCAGGCCTGTTTGGTGCCGAGGCTTGGCACTTTGGCGTATATCCGGTGGTCATAGCCTGCGAATTTCATTTGACACCTTCTTCTAAGGGATTTAGTCATGCTCCGTTCCTTGCGCTTCGCCGCCCTGTTTGGCGGCCTTATATTGAGTGCGTCCGCACTGGCAGTCGACATTGACGCCGCCGGTTATGGCTACCCCCTGACCAACCCGTTCGAGGCGACCATCGCGACCACGCCGCCGGACCTGCGTCCGGAGCTCCCCCTGGACGATGACATCGATCAGGAAGTGCGCAGCGTCACCTTGCGTCCGGAACGGGCGTTCGAATTGCCGGACAATTTCTGGGCGGTCAAGAAACTCGACTACCGCATTGCCACGCAGGATCACGCCGCGCCGCTGATTTTCCTGATCGCCGGCACCGGTGCGCGCTATGACAGTACCCTGAACGAATACCTGAAGAAGCTCTATTACAAAGCCGGCTACCATGTGGTGCAGTTGTCATCGCCCACCAGCTATGACTTCATGAGCGCCGCCTCGCGCTTCGCCACGCCGGGTGTATCCAAGGAAGATGCCGAAGATCTGTACCGGGTGATGCAGGCCGTGCGGGCACAGAACCCGAACGTACCGGTCACCGACTACTACCTGACCGGGTACAGCCTGGGGGCACTGGATGCCGCCTTCGTCGCACACCTGGACGAAACCCGCCGCAGCTTCAACTTCAAGAAAGTGCTGCTGCTCAACCCGCCGGTCAACCTCTACACCTCGATCACCAACCTCGACAAGCTGGTCCAGACCGAGGTCAAGGGCATCAACAACAGCACCACGTTCTATGAACTGGTACTGAACAAACTGACCCGCTACTTCCAGCAGAAGGGCTACATCGACCTCAACGATGCCCTGCTCTACGACTTCCAACAGTCCAAACAGCACCTGACCAACGAACAGATGGCCATGCTGATCGGCACCTCGTTTCGCTTTTCGGCAGCGGACATCGCCTTCACTTCGGACCTGGTCAACCGTCGCGGCCTGATCACCCCGCCCAAGTTCCCGATCACCGAAGGCACCAGCCTCACGCCGTTCCTCAAGCGTGCGTTGCAATGCGACTTCGACTGCTACATCACCGAACAAGTCATCCCTATGTGGCGCGCCCGCACCGATGGCGGCAGCCTGCTGCAACTGATTGACCAGGTCAGCCTGTATGCGCTGAAGGACTATCTGCACGAAAGCCCGAAAATCGCCGTCATGCACAACGCCGACGACGTGATCCTCGGTCCAGGCGACCTGGGCTTCCTGCGCAAGACCTTCGGTGATCGCCTGACCGTTTACCCGTACGGGGGCCACTGCGGCAACATTAACTACCGCGTCAACAGCGACGCCATGCTGGAGTTCTTCCGTGGCTAAATTTCTCCTGCTTTTCGCAGCGTTACTCTGTGCAGGCGTCGCCCATGCAGACAACAGCAAAGCCAACGCCCCCGTAGTCGTCGACAGTGACGGCTTCAAGGAACCATTGAGCAAACTCAAATTCAACCCGGGCCTGGATCAGCGCGAGTTCGAGCGTTCGACGCTCGGTGCACTGGCCGTCTACGATCCGCTGGAAGAATGGAACCGTCGCGTCTATCACTTCAACTACCGCTTTGACCAATGGGTGTTCCTGCCGGTGGTCAATGGTTACCGCTACGTCACCCCGAGTTTCCTGCGCACCGGCGTCAGCAACTTCTTCAACAACCTCGGCGACGTGCCGAACCTGTTGAACAGCCTGCTGCAACTCAAGGGCCAGCGCTCACTGGAAACCACCGGGCGACTGCTGCTCAACACCACCATCGGCATCGCCGGGCTGTGGGACCCGGCCACCGCCATGGGCCTGCCGCGCCAGAGCGAAGACTTCGGCCAGACCCTGGGCTTCTATGGTGTTCCGGGCGGCGCTTACTTCGTCCTGCCGATCCTCGGTCCGTCGAACCTGCGTGATACCGGCGGCCTGCTGGTGGATTACACGGCCGAGAATGCGATCAACTTCCTCAACGTAGCCGAGGTCAGCTCCAACCATCCGGAAGTCTTGATCCTGCGCGGCATCGACAAGCGCAACCAGACCAGCTTCCGCTATGGCCAGCTGAACTCACCGTTCGAGTACGACAAAGTGCGTTACGTGTATACCGAAGCGCGCAAGTTGCAGATCGCCGAGTAACTCATCGGCAACAAAAAAGGCCATTCGATGTGAATCGAATGGCCTTTTTTATTTCACGGCAACGCTATACTCAAGACATTTTAAATACCTTTAAAACAATGCCGTTGGTAACATAAACTTGAGTACCATCGAGTGTAACAACTACATTCTTTGGATTTCCACCAATCGAAACGTCTTCGATTTTTTTGACCTCACCATCCACGTCATATACAGCCAATTTTGCGCCCACATGCGAAATGACAAACGCCATTGAGCCTGACGGAGTCAATGCAACGCCTTGAACAAAGTCATCTCCAGGGATTGAGCCAAGAGAACCACCAGTTTCGAGATTGAGTATCTCTACAGTTTTTCTCCTGACTTGCCCCACAAATGCACGTTCTCTTCTCGGATCAATCTCTACCAGATGGCCGCCTTCAATCGCTTTTTCAAACTTCTTGTCCCAGCTCTTAACATCAAAAACGATAAATTTTTCAAGCGCAACCAGACAAAGAAGATTGCCTGAATTTAATGCCGAGCTGTTTTTAAGCCCCGGATACGCGAAACTCCTGACAATCTCAGACCGGGCAAAATCAAGTTCATCGACGCCCCTGGATGAGACAGCGTATGCACAACGTTCAACGTTACCAGCTACTATTTTTGTCCATATAGTATCAGCCCAAGGAATACGCTTGGTCTCACGCCAGTCGGAAGTAGAAAACTCCACGATAGAGTCGCGATCAAGAACGACATAGAGAAACATGCCATTGCGACTAAACTCCACTCCGGTGGGTTGTTTGGGAAACGAAACAGCCTTCAATATTTTACCCGAACAGGTGTCAATAATTGAGATTTTCGACGAACTGGACTGGCAGACAACAGCGAATCCACCACTGGGACTGATAGCAAATGCACCCGCATCAGGAAGAGGAATTTCAGATAAAAATTGCAATTTAGTCGTCGACATAACGATTACCTTCAGAAGAGCCAAGTTTAACGATCACAGCCACACTTGATCATCATATTCTCTCTCCCTGCAAGTCACGCACTGTCAGAAATACCAGTTAAGACCAACTGTCCTGGTTCATTTCAAAATATGATTTGTTCGACTCATGATGAAGCGTAAATCGCGCGTCGCCGAGGACCATTGGCAACAACATTCGATTCAGATCGCATGGCCTTTTTTTATGCGCACTACTTCAAACACTACAACTCAACTGCGTGCGAGCCTGTTCGCGAAAGGGGGTGCATCAGTCAACATTAATGTTAAATGCTGCGGCCTCTTCGCGAGCAGGCTCGCTCCTACATTTAAAGAGCGCCCGACCTCAGCTTCTAATCGCCTTGAAGATCTTGCTGATAACCATTACCCCCGCCAACACCACCGCACCCGCCACAATCCCCGCCACGCCATTGAGCAATACCGGCACGATAAATCCGCCGCCACCCGCCGCCGCACCGACACTTTCGATCCAGTGATGCACCACCGGCACACCGTGCGTGAGAATCCCGCCGCCCACCAGGAACATCGCCGCGGTGCCGATCACCGACAGGCTCTTCATCATGTAAGGTGCCGCACGCAGAATCCCGCCGCCGATGCTTTTCGCCATCTGCCCGGGTTTCTGGGTCAACCACAGGCCAAGGTCGTCGAGCTTGACGATACCCGCCACCAATCCGTACACGCCGACCGTCATGACAATGGCAATGCCCGAAAGCACGATGATCTGTTGGGTCAACGGAGCACCGGCCACGGTGCCGAGGGTGATGGCGATGATTTCCGCCGAAAGAATGAAGTCGGTGCGGATCGCGCCTTTGATCTTGTCCTTCTCGAACGCCACCAGGTCAGTGGCAGGATCGGCCACCGCCTCGACCAGCTGCGCATGCTCGACGGCGTCTTCAGCCTTGCTGTGCAGGAACTTGTGGGCGAGTTTTTCAAAGCCTTCGAAGCACAGATAAGCCCCGCCGACCATCAACAACGGCGTGACCAGCCACGGAATGAACGCACTGATCGCCAATGCCGACGGCACCAGGATCAATTTATTGATGAATGAACCCTTGGCGACCGCCCAGACCACCGGGATTTCCCGCTCGGCCCGCACACCACTGACTTGCTGGGCATTGAGTGCCAGGTCGTCACCGAGTACGCCGGCCGTTTTCTTGGCGGCCATTTGGGTCATTACCGACACGTCGTCCAGCACGGCCGCGATATCGTCGATCAGCAACAGCAAACTGCTTCCTGCCATGAATCGGGTTTCCTTCTGCAATGAATGCGCAGCAGCATAGCGCGACACAAGAGCCTACGGTGCATTCTTGAGCGCCGCGCGAGGCCGGTGATACCATGCGCAACCGCCAGAACAGGCAAGGAATCACCGGGTTTATGAGCACTATCCGCGAGCGCAACAAACAATTGATCCTGCGTGCCGCCAGTGAGGAGTTCGCCGACAAAGGCTTCGCTGCGACCAAAACCAGCGACATCGCAGCCAAGGCGGGATTGCCCAAGCCCAACGTCTACTACTACTTCAAATCCAAGGAAAACCTCTACCGCGAGGTCCTGGAAAGCATCATCGAACCGATCCTGCAGGCTTCGACACCGTTCAATCCGGACGGCGAACCCGGTGAAGTGCTCAGCGGCTACATTCGCTCGAAAATCCGCATCTCCCGCGACCTGCCTTTCGCCTCCAAGGTGTTCGCCAGCGAAATCATGCACGGCGCGCCCCACCTGAGCAGCGATCTGGTCGACCAGCTCAATGGCCAGGCCAAACACAACATCGAGTGCATCCAGACCTGGATCGACCGCGGACAAATCGCCCCCATCGACCCCAACCACCTGATGTTCAGCATCTGGGCCGCCACCCAGACCTACGCCGACTTCGACTGGCAGATCACCGCCATCACCGGCAAGGCCAGGCTGGATGAAGAAGATTACGAAGCGGCGGCGCAGACGATTATCCGGTTGGTGTTGAAGGGGTGTGAGCCGGGCTGAACGACCGCGGTGTGGCCATCACTGGCAAGCCAGCTCCCACAGGTTTCTGTGTTGAATTCAAAATCCGTGAACGACACAAATCTCTGTGGGAGCTGGCTTGCCAGCGATGAAGGCAACTCGATGCTGACTCAAACCCAGATAGCATCCCACAGCGGATAGTCGCCAAGTTTTTCAACAAGTCCGGCCCGCAGTGGATTTGCCACGACATACCGGGCCAACTTCACCAAGTCCTCCTCCCGCCTCAACGCCCGGTCGTGATAACCCTGCTGCCAAAGCGGCCCGCTTCTACTACTCGAAAGATTCACCTCCCTCGTAATCAGGGATTTGGTCTGGCGCATCAGCTTTCTTAGCGAGCAGTTTTCCAATTCGACCAGCCAATGAAAATGGTCGGGCATGACGACCCAAGCCAATGTTTTTTGCCAATCCGCCATCTTGTGCCCGGCGAAATTGATGAACCACCAATCTGCCCAAAGCGAAGTCGGCAAAAATCGGCTCGCGATCCAGAGTGTTGGTGGTCAGCAAATAGATTCGATTGGGTTCGGCATAGCGACCCGTGCGCAGGCGATGTGAAGCAGGTGAGTCGGACATTCCTTTGCCACTCCCAAGATGAAGTCATGAGAAGGCTAGCCCTGGAAATACTGGAGGGTAATGCAGACTTTTAGCTGGATGTGTCCCGTCGATAGCCATCGCGGGCAAGCCCGCTCCCACAGGGTCTGATGGTGCACATAAAATATGTGAGCACCTTCGATCATTGCAGGAGCGAGCCTGCTCGCGATGGCATTAGCTCAAACGCAGAAGATCAAGCCGCCACCCCCGCATCCGCCACCAACCCCAACGCCTCGATGGCATTGATCGCGCACTGCTCGTCAACATCCGACAGATCGCCGCTGATCCCCACCGCCCCCAGCACGTTCCCGTCCTGATCCCGCACCAGCACACCACCCGGTGCCGGCACGACGCTGCCCTGCCCCAGGCTGTTCAACGCGGCGATAAACGCCGGGCGTTGCTGGGCGTCCAGCGCCAGCAGGCGTGAGCCCTTGCCCAGGGCGATGGCGCCCCAGGCTTTGCCGATGGCGACGTGCGGGCGCAGCAGGCTGGCGCCGTCTTCGCGTTGCAGGGTGATCAGATGCCCGCCGGCATCCAGTACCGCGATGGTCAAGGGTGCCGCGGCGATTGCTCGCCCGGCGGTGATGGCCTCGTTGACCAGGTTGACTGCGACTTTCAAGGTTAAAGCGCTCATGGTGCCGTCCTCATTTTGTTATAGGGAAAGTCGTGGAGCTGCGCGTTTGTGCCGCAGCCCGATGCAACAAATAGAACACAATGAATTATTTTTTTGTATACAATAATTCTCGAAAGGCGCCACATGCGACGAAAAGCCACAGTGGAAAGGGCTTACGACGAATGAAACAAGCGCTTGAGAAAATGGATTGACCTGCGCCGTCCGCCGTGAATACACTCTGCGCAAAGCCACTTGTATACAATTACAAAACGTAAAGAGGCACAAAACCATGAGCAAAATGAGAGCAATCGAAGCCGCCGTTCTGGTGATGCGCCGTGAAGGGGTCGATACCGCTTTTGGCATCCCGGGTGCCGCCATCAACCCGCTGTACTCCGCCCTGCAAAAGGTCGGCGGCATCGATCACGTACTCGCTCGCCACGTTGAAGGCGCCTCGCACATGGCCGAGGGCTACACCCGCACCAAGGCCGGCAACATCGGCGTGTGCATCGGTACTTCCGGCCCTGCAGGCACCGACATGGTCACCGGGCTCTACAGCGCCTCGGCCGACTCGATTCCAATCCTCTGCATCACAGGCCAGGCACCCCGCGCCCGTATGCACAAGGAAGATTTCCAGGCTGTCGACATCACCAGCATCGTCAAGCCAGTCACCAAGTGGGCGACCACTGTTCTGGAACCGGGCCAGGTGCCTTACGCGTTCCAGAAAGCCTTCTATGAAATGCGCTCCGGCCGTCCAGGCCCGGTGCTGATCGACCTGCCGTTCGACGTTCAAATGGCGGAAATCGAATTCGACATCGACGCTTACCAGCCACTGCCACTGGCCAAGCCGACCGCTAGCCGGGTTCAGGTCGAGAAGGCCCTGGCCTTGCTGGATCAGGCCGAGCGTCCATTGCTGGTGGCCGGTGGCGGCATCATCAACGCCGACGCCAGCGACCTGCTGGTGGAGTTCGCCGAGCTGACCGGTATTCCGGTGATCCCGACCCTGATGGGCTGGGGCACCATCCCGGACGATCACCCACTGATGGTGGGCATGGTTGGCTTGCAGACCTCGCACCGCTACGGCAACGCGACCATGCTCAAGTCGGACGTGGTGCTGGGCATCGGTAACCGTTGGGCCAACCGTCACACCGGTTCGGTTGACGTCTACACCGAAGGCCGCAAGTTCATCCACGTCGACATCGAAGGCACTCAGATCGGCCGCGTGTTCACCCCGGACCTGGGCATCGTTTCCGACGCCGCTGCCGCGCTGACCGTGTTCATCGAAGTCGCTCGCGAATGGCAAGCCGCCGGCAAACTGAAAAACCGCAGCGCCTGGCTGCAAGACTGCCAGCAGCGTAAAGCCAGCCTGCAGCGCAAGACTCACTTCGACAACGTGCCGGTCAAGCCGCAACGCGTTTACGAAGAGATGAACCAGGTGTTCGGCAAAGACACCTGCTACGTCAGCACCATCGGTCTGTCGCAGATTGCCGGCGCGCAATTCCTGCACGTCTACAAGCCGCGTCACTGGATCAACTGCGGTCAGGCAGGCCCTCTGGGCTGGACCATTCCGGCAGCGCTGGGCGTAGTCAAGGCTGATCCGAACCGTAAAGTCGTGGCCCTGTCGGGGGACTATGACTTCCAGTTCATGATCGAGGAATTGGCGGTGGGCGCGCAGTTCAAGCTGCCGTACATCCATGTCGTGGTGAACAACTCGTACCTGGGCCTGATCCGCCAGGCGCAACGCGGTTTCGACATGGACTACTGCGTGCAGCTGTCCTTCGACAACCTGAACGCGCCTGAACTCAACGGCTACGGTGTGGACCACGTCGCGGTGGCCGAAGGCCTCGGCTGCAAGGCACTGCGCGTATTCGAACCGGCTCAGATCCAGCCTGCCCTGCGTAAGGCTCAGGAACTGATCGAAGAGTTCAAGGTGCCAGTGATCGTCGAGATCATCCTGGAGCGCGTGACCAACATTTCCATGGGCACCGAGATCAACGCCGTCAACGAATTCGAAGACCTGGCGCTGGTCGGCAACGACGCACCAACCGCGATTTCGCTGCTGGACTAACTGCTGACCGCTCTCCCTGTGGGAGCGGGCTTACTCGCGAAGGCGGTCTGACATTCACCATTGATGTCGACTGACACTCCGCCTTCGCGAGCAAGCCCGCTCCCACAAGGGACTTCATACATATACGGGAGACCACCATGCCGCGTTTCGCAGCCAACCTGTCCATGCTGTTCACCGAACAGGACTTTCTTGCCCGTTTCGAAGCGGCCGCCAAAGCCGGCTTCAGTGGTGTCGAGTACCTGTTCCCGTACGACTTCAGCTCCGCCGAAATCAAGGCCAAGCTCGACGCCAACGGTCTGACTCAAGTGCTGTTCAATCTGCCGGCCGGTGACTGGGCCAAGGGCGAGCGCGGTATCGCGTGCCTGCCGGACCGGGTTGAGGAGTTCCGTGCCGGTGTCGATCTGGCCATCGCCTACGCGCAAGTGCTGGGCAACACACAGGTCAACTGCCTGGCCGGTATCCGGCCGCAGGGCTTTGACGATGCCACCGTGGAGAAAACCTTCGTCGCCAACCTCAAGTACGCGGCCGACAAGCTGCAAGCGGCGGGCATCAAGCTGGTGATGGAAGCGATCAACACCCGTGACATTCCAGGTTTCTATCTGAACAACACGGCGCAAGCCCTGTCGATTCGCGAGCAGGTCGGCAGCGCCAACCTGTTCCTGCAATACGACATCTACCACATGCAAATCATGGAAGGCGACCTGGCCCGCACCCTGCAATCGCACCTGGGCGAGATCAACCATGTGCAGCTCGCGGACAACCCGGGGCGCAACGAACCAGGCACCGGTGAAATCAACTACCGCTTCCTGTTCGAACACCTGGACCGCATCGGGTATCAGGGCTGGGTCGGTTGCGAATACAAGCCGCTGACCACCACCGAAGCGGGCCTGGGCTGGCTCAAAACCCATAACGCAATCTGAGATTGAAGTTGTGCCCTTGTGGCGAGGGGGCTTGCCCCCGTTCGGCTGCGAAGCAGTCGTAGCGCTGCACCCGCGCCTCAACTGACGAAAACAATTGGGGCCGCTTCGCGACCCAACGGGGGCAAGCCCCCTCGCCACAAAGAGCTCATCGGCCCAAAACCGGGAGCAACACAAAAACAAGAGGATCTTCTCATGGCTAAAATCGGA
The DNA here is from genome assembly GCF_052112305.1 of Pseudomonas sp. QLc11A. Classification (NCBI taxonomy): domain Bacteria; kingdom Pseudomonadati; phylum Pseudomonadota; class Gammaproteobacteria; order Pseudomonadales; family Pseudomonadaceae; genus Pseudomonas; species Pseudomonas sp. QLc11A. The sequence continues at coordinate 199,044 of NZ_JAVAJJ010000003.1, read as the reverse complement.
TTTATCGGCACCGGCATCATGGGCCACCCAATGGCGTTGAACCTGCAGAAAGCCGGTCACAGCCTGTTCCTGTCGGCGCACCACGACGCCGCCCCTGCCGACCTGGTCGCCGCTGGCGCCGTTGCTCTGGCGAACCCGAAAGAAGTCGCCCAGGAAGCCGAGTTCATCATCGTCATGGTGCCGGATACCCCGCAGGTCGACGACGTGCTGTTCCGCGCCGATGGCATTGCCGCCGGTGTTGGCAAAGGCAAAGTGGTGATCGACATGAGCTCGATCTCGCCGACCGCCACCAAGGCTTTCGCCGCGAAGATCAACGAAAAAGGCGCGCAATACCTCGACGCTCCGGTGTCCGGTGGTGAAGTCGGCGCCAAGGCGGCGACCCTGAGCATCATGGTCGGCGGCGATGCCGACGCCTTCGAACGCGCCCTGCCGCTGTTCCAGGCCATGGGCAAGAACATCACTCTGGTCGGTGGCAACGGCGACGGTCAAACCGCCAAGGTGGCCAACCAGATCATCGTGGCCCTGAACATCCAGGCGGTGGCCGAAGCCCTGCTGTTCGCTTCGAAAAACGGTGCCGACCCAGCCAAGGTGCGTGAAGCACTGATGGGCGGTTTCGCTTCCTCGAAGATCCTCGAAGTGCACGGCGAGCGCATGATCAAGGGCACCTTCGATCCAGGCTTCCGCATCAGCCTGCACCAGAAGGACCTGAACCTGGCCCTGCAAGGCGCCAAGGAACTGAACATCAACCTGCCGAACACCGCCAACACCCAGCAAGTGTTCAGCACCTGCGCGGCCATCGGTGGCAGCAACTGGGACCACTCGGCGCTGATCAAGGGCCTGGAACACATGGCGAACTTCTCGATTCGCGACAAAAAATAATCTGCGCCTCTGGCTCGCTCCCTGTGGGAGCGGGCTTGCCCGCGATGGCATCGATGCGGTTTTCCTGAATGACCGCGGCGCCTGAATCGCTGGCAAGCCAGCTCCCACAGGACCGTGTCGCAACACCTGCTGTCGTCTTATCCCAATAACAAGAATTCCGGGAGCCCGCCATGTCGGTCGATCCGCAACAATTGCTGCGCGAGCTGTTTGCCACAGCCATCGACGCGGCGCATCCGCAACAAGTCCTCGAAGCCCATCTGCCTGCCGACCGCAGCGGTCGCGTCATTGTCATCGGCGCCGGCAAAGCCGCAGCCGCCATGGCACAGGTGGTCGAGCGCTGCTGGCAGGGTGAAGTGTCAGGCCTGGTGGTGACCCGTTACGGTCACGGCGCACCTTGCGAAAAAATCGAAGTGGTCGAAGCCGCGCACCCGGTACCGGACGCCGCCGGCCTGGCCGTGGCCAAGCGTGTGCTGGAACTGGTCAGCGACCTCAACGAATCCGACCGCGTGATCTTCCTGCTCTCCGGTGGTGGCTCTGCCCTGCTGGCACTGCCGGCCGAAGGCATCACCCTGGCCGACAAGCAGTCGATCAACAAAGCCCTGCTCAAGTCCGGCGCGACCATCGGCGAGATGAACTGCGTGCGCAAGCACCTCTCGGCGATCAAGGGCGGCCGCCTGGGCAAAGCCTGCTGGCCGGCCACTGTCTACACCTATGCGATTTCCGATGTACCGGGCGACCTCGCCACGGTCATCGCCTCTGGCCCTACCGTGGCCGACCCGAGCACCTCGGCCGAAGCCCTGGCGATCCTCAAGCGTTATGCCATCGAGGTTCCGGCCTCGGTGCGCACCTGGCTGCAAAGCCCCGAATCGGAAACCGTTAAACCCGGCGACCCGAGCCTGGCACGCAGTCACTTCCAATTGATCGCCCGTCCGCAGCAATCCCTTGAAGCGGCGGCAGTGAAATGCCGTCAGGCCGGGTTCAGTCCGCTGATCCTCGGCGACCTCGAAGGCGAATCCCGCGAGGTGGCGAAGGTCCACGCCGGCATCGCGCGACAGATCGTCCTGCACGGTCAGCCACTGGCGGCGCCCTGCGTGATTCTCTCGGGCGGTGAAACCACCGTCACCGTGCGCGGCAATGGCCGTGGCGGGCGCAACGCCGAGTTCCTGCTGAGCCTGACCGACAGCCTCAAAGGCCTGCCCGGCGTCTACGCACTGGCCGGTGACACCGACGGCATCGACGGCTCGGAAGACAACGCCGGCGCAATCATGACCCCGGACAGCTACGCCCGCGCCGCCGCAAAGGGCCTGAGCGCCAGCGACGAGTTGGACAACAACAACGGTTACGGCTACTTCGAGGCACTCGACGCCCTGATCGTCACCGAGCCGACCCGAACCAACGTCAACGACTTCCGCGCCATTCTGATCCTTGAGAGCACTAAACATGACGCCTGACAAAAAGGTCAAAATCCTCGCTACGCTCGGCCCGGCCATCGACGGCATCGACGACATCCGTGAGCTGGTGCTGGCCGGGGTCAACATCTTCCGCCTGAACTTCAGCCATGGCGATCACGCCGACCACGCCCAGCGTTTCCAGTGGATTCGTGAAGTCGAGCGCCAACTGAATTATCCATTGGGCATTCTGATGGACCTTCAAGGCCCGAAACTGCGGGTTGGCAAATTCGCCGAAGGCAAGGTGCAACTGGTACGCGGCCAGGCCCTGCGCCTGGACCTCGATGCCACGCCGGGTGATGAGCGCCGGGGCAACCTGCCCCACCCGGAAATCATCGCCGCGCTGGAGCCGGGCATGGACCTGCTGCTGGACGACGGCAAGTTGCGCCTGCGGGTCGTGACCAAGTACGCCGACGCCATCGACACCACCGTGCTCAATGGCGGCGAACTGTCGGACCGCAAAGGCGTGAACGTGCCGCAAGCGGTGCTCGACCTGAGCCCGCTGACCGCCAAGGATCGCCGCGACTTGACCTTCGGTCTGGAGCTGGGCGTGGACTGGGTGGCACTGTCGTTCGTGCAACGTCCGGACGACATCCGCGAAGCCCGCAGCCTGATCGGCGACAAGGCCTTCCTGATGGCCAAGATCGAGAAGCCCTCGGCGGTCGAACAACTGCGCGAAATCGCCGAATTGAGTGATGCGATCATGGTCGCCCGCGGTGACCTGGGCGTGGAAGTGCCGGCCGAAAGCGTGCCGCAGATCCAGAAGAACATCATCAGCACCTGCCGCCAGCTCGGCAAACCGGTGGTGGTGGCCACGCAGATGCTGGAGTCGATGCGCTTCTCGCCGGCGCCCACCCGCGCCGAAGTCACAGACGTCGCCAACGCCGTGGCCGAAGGTGCGGATGCGGTGATGCTGTCGGCGGAAACCGCGTCCGGCGAATACCCGCTCGAAGCCGTGCAGATGATGAGCAAGATCATCCGCCAGGTGGAAAACGGTCCGGACTACCAGACTCAACTCGACGTCAGCCGACCGAAAGCCGAAGCCACCGTTTCCGACGCGATCAGCTGCGCCATTCGCCGTATCAGCAACGTGCTGCCGGTGGCGGTGCTGGTCAATTACAGCGAATCCGGCGCGTCGAGCCTGCGTGCGGCGCGGGAGCGGCCGACCGTGCCGATCCTCAACCTGACGCCGAACCTGCAGACCGCCCGTCGCCTGAGCGTGGCGTGGGGTGTGCACTCGGTGGTCAACGATCGCCTGCGCCAGGTCGATGAAGTCTGCTCCACAGCGCTGGAGATCGCCCAGGCCCAAGGCATGGCGCAGCGTGGCGACACCTTATTGATCACCGCCGGTGTGCCCTTTGGGCAGCCGGGATCGACTAACTCTCTGCGTATCGAGACATTGATCTAGCGCCCATACCGGCCTCATCGCGAGCAAGCTCGCTCCCACAGTTGATTTGTGTACGGCACAAATACAATGACTGAGCAAAGACTCAATGTGGGAGCGAGCTTGCTCGCGATGCAGGCAACTCGGTTTCATTGACTTTCAGAACTGCCATGCCTGCCAATCACTTCAACACCCACTGCCCCGACTGGGCCGAAGCCTTGCTCAACGGCTTCAGCCAGATCTTTCTCCAGCGTAATCCGCTGTGCGGCCTGCTGTGTCTGTTGGCCATTTTGTTCACTGCGCCCGCCTTGCTGGGCGGCGCCTTGCTCGGCGGTGTCGCCGGGTTGTTCACCGCGCAACGTCGCAACTACGCCAAGGCTGACCGTCAGGCCGGGTTGTTCAGCTACAACGGCGTTCTGCTCGGTCTGTTGCTGAGCCTGTACTTCCCCTGGTCGGCGATGATGCCGCCGCTGATTCTGGCCGCCGGTGGCCTGAGCGCGATGTTCACCCAGCAGTGGCTCAAGCGCGTCCGCCTCAGCCAATACCTCCCCGCCTACACCACGCCATTCGTGGTGCTGAGCTGGGTGTTGCTGTGCTTCGCCACGCCCTCGACAGAGGCGCACTTGATCGAGGTCAGCACCCTGAACATGCTCGCCGCCCCTTTCATAGGCATCGGCCAGGTGATGTTCCTCGGTCATCCGCTGGCCGGTGCGATGATTGCCGCCGGTTTGCTGATCGCTGATCGCCGCGCCTTCTGCTGGGCGTTGTTGGCGTCTGTCGCGGGCATGGGCTGGAGCCTGCTGCAGCACGACTTCTACACCGCACTGCTGGGTCTCGGCGGCTACAACGCCGTACTCGCCGCCCTCGCCTTCAGCTCGCAGCGTCGCCAACCGTGGCTGCCGCTGGTTGGCATCGGCCTGGCGCTGTTGCTGACGCCGGTGTTTGCCGCCATTGGTCTGCCCACGCTGACCGCGCCGTTCATTCTTGGCTGCTGGCTGATCCGCACGGTTGTTCAGATGCTCGGCAAAGCCCGGGTCGAAAGCGCGCCTTGCGCTACCGGGGAGAATCAACCTAGGCTGCGCTGATCATCGAGTCAGGCGTTATCCATGGACAGCAACAAACACTGGCGTGAAGATCTTTACGTCATGATTTTCCAGACCGACACCCAGGCGGGCCGGCGCTTCGACGGCATCCTGCTGTTGATCATCCTCGCCAGCCTGGTGATCGTGATGCTCGACAGCATCGACAGCATTCACCGCAACTACGCCGATGTACTCGCCTATATCGAGTGGGGCTTCACGGTGATCTTCCTCGGCGAATACATCCTGCGCCTGTACTGCTCGCCCAAACCCCTGCGCTACGCCTTCAGCTTTTACGGACTGGTGGACCTGCTGGCCATCGTGCCCGGCATCCTCGCGCTGTATTACGCCGATGCGCAGTATCTGCTGATTATCCGGATCATCCGCATGCTGCGGATTTTCCGCGTACTCAAGCTCAGCCCTTATCTCAAGCAAGCCAACTACCTGATGTCGGCGCTGCGCGGCAGCAAGCAGAAAATCGTGGTGTTCCTGGTCAGCGTCTGCACGCTGGTGACGGTATTCGGCACGCTGATGTATGTGATCGAAGGCCCGGAACACGGCTTCACCAGCATTCCCAAAGGCATCTATTGGGCTATCGTGACACTGACCACCGTGGGCTTCGGCGACATCGTGCCAAAGACGCCGCTGGGCCAGGTTGTTTCGTCGCTGGTGATGATCACCGGTTACTCGATCATCGCCGTGCCAACCGGGATTTTCACTGCTGAACTGGCCAACGCCATGCGCGGCGATCAGCTTCAACACGACTGTCCGGTGTGCAAGAAAAACAGCCACGAACACGGTGCTGCATTCTGCTCCCGTTGCGGCAATGCACTGTTCAAAAAACTGGAATAAGCAAAGAGCTTTTTAATCTTTAAAGGACTAAACGACCCCGGCTATAGTCGCGTGCTTTAAAACCAACAAATAACCCGTAGGAGCTGCCGCAGGCTGCGATCTTTTGATTTTTCGTTTTTTAAAAGCAAGATCAAAAGATCGCAGCCTTCGGCAGCTCCTACATAGAACAGGGAATTCGCAGTGAAAAAACTCTTTGGCGCCTCACTTCTCGCCGCTGGCCTGGCCCTGGGCAACATCGCCCAGGCTGCACCGACGCTGCTCAACGTTTCCTACGACGTGATGCGCGATTTCTACAAGGACTACAACACTGCGTTCCAGAAACACTGGCAAGCCGAGCACAACGAAAACATCACCCTGCAGATGTCCTTCGGCGGCTCCAGCAAACAGGCGCGCTCGGTGATCGACGGTCTGCCGGCGGATGTCATCACCATGAACATGGCCACCGACATCAATGCCCTGGCGGACAACGGCAAACTGGTTCCGGAGAACTGGGTCACGCGCCTGCCGAACAACAGCGCGCCGTTCACCTCGGCCACCGTGTTCATCGTGCGCAAGGGCAACCCGAAAGCCCTGAAAGACTGGCCGGACCTGCTCAAGGATGGCGTGCAAGTCATCGTGCCGAACCCGAAGACTTCGGGGAACGGTCGCTACACCTACCTGTCGGCCTGGGGCTACGTGCTGAAAAACGGCGGTGACGAGAACAAGGCCAAAGACTTCGTCGGCAAGCTGTTCAAGCAAGCGCCGGTACTCGATACCGGTGGCCGCGCCGCCACCACCACCTTCATGACCAACCAGATCGGCGACGTGCTGGTGACCTTCGAGAACGAAGCGGAAATGATCGCCCGCGAGTTCGGCCGTGATCAGTTCGAAGTCATCTACCCTAGCGTTTCCGCCGAAGCCGAGCCACCGGTGTCGGTGGTCGATAAAACCGTCGACAAGAAAGGCACCCGCGCCGCCGCCGAGGAATACCTGAAGTACCTGTGGTCGCCGCAAGGCCAGGAGATCGCTGCCGCCAATTACCTGCGCCCGCGTGACCCGGCCGTGCTGGCCAAGTACACCGACCGTTTCCCGAAAGTGGACTTCCTGTCCGTCGAGAAGACCTTCGGTGACTGGCGTACCGTGCAGAAGACCCACTTCAACGATGGCGGGATTTTCGACCAGATTTATGCGCAATAAACACCTGTAGGAGCGAGCTTGCTCGCGATGGACGTCAACGATAATGCGTTTTTTCTGAATAAACGCGTTGACCGTGACTCCATCGCGAGCAGGCTCGCTCCTACAGTCAAGGCCATTCGGCGGACGACACACGCGTCCGCCAGTCATTCCGCAATGGAATGATAGCTATCACTCCAATCCCGCTTCCGCCGTTTCAGTCAGCCCGTTAGCCTGCGCGCATTCCTTTCCGTACAGCGAGACCCGTTATGAACCCAGCGACCCAGGCGCCCCGCGGCACCACGACAATGACCCGAAGCATGGTGCTGCTGTTCGCCTTCTGCTGCGGCGCCATTGTCGCCAACATCTACTACGCCCAGCCGATCATCGGCCTGATCGCCCCGGACATCGGCCTGACCAACACCATGGCCAGCCTGATCGTTTCCCTGACTCAGATCGGCTATGCGCTGGGGCTGTTTTTCCTGGTGCCGCTGGGGGATCTGCTGGAGAACCGCCGGTTGATGATCATCACCACCCTGGTGGCGATTGCCAGCCTGCTGGGTGCGGCGTTCACCGATCAGCCGAACGTGTTCCTGCTGATTTCACTGTTGGTGGGGTTCAGCTCGGTTTCGGTGCAGATCCTGATTCCACTGGCCGCACACCTGGCGCCGGAGGAAACCCGTGGCCGTGTGGTGGGCGGGATCATGGGCGGTTTGCTGCTCGGCATTCTGCTGGCCCGGCCGGTGTCCAGCGTGGTGGCCGACCACTTCGGGTGGCGCGCGATGTTTGTGATTGCCGCGGTGTTGATGGCGGCCATCAGCATCGTGCTGGCCATGACCATTCCCAAGCGTGAGCCTGATCACAGCGCCTCCTATGGCCAGTTGCTGGGCTCGCTGTGGACGCTGCTGCGCAAGCAACCGGTGCTGCGTCAGCGGGCGTTTTACCAGGGCTGCATGTTTGCCACTTTCAGCCTGTTCTGGACCGCCGTACCGCTGGAGTTGGCGCGCAATCACGGTTTGTCGCAAAGCGAAATCGCGATTTTCGCCCTGGTCGGGGCCATCGGCGCCATCGCCGCCCCGATCGCCGGACGCCTGGCCGATGCCGGCCACACCCGCATCGCGTCGTTGCTGGCCCTGCTGTTCGCCAGCCTGAGTTTTATGCCGGCGTTCATCCATCCGGCCTACAGCGTCATCGGCCTGGCCGTGACCGGTGTGGTGCTGGACTTCTGCGTACAGATGAACATGGTCCTCGGCCAGCGTGCGGTGTACGCCCTCGACGGCAAAAGCCGCAGCCGCCTGAATGCGCTGTACATGACCAGCATCTTCATCGGCGGCGCCTTCGGTTCTTCGGTGGCCAGCGCAGTGTACGAACAGGGCGGCTGGTTGTGGATCGTGATCGTCGGTAGTGCATTTCCGCTGCTGGCGTTGTTGCGGTTCTTGAGTGTTTCACCAAAGGCATCGTTGGCGACGGCTTGAAACCGTTGACTTGCGACATCCTCTAGATTTTGCACAAGGACCCTCAATGGACCGCCTCGGCGCAATGGAAACCTTCGTCTACGTGGTGGAAACCGGCTCGTTTTCCGCCGCGGCACGACGCCTGAACATCGGCCAGCCGGCCGTGTCGAAAACCATCGCGCAACTCGAATCACGTCTGGCAGTGCGATTGTTGCTGCGCTCGACTCGCGGCCTGACGCCCACCGAAGCCGGGCTGGCCTTTTTCGAGCGGGCCAAGCGTGCCATCGAAGAAGCCGACGAGGCCGACAACGCCGCACGGGGTTGCGCCAGCGGGCTGAGTGGCAACCTGCGTATCTGCGCGGCGGTCACCTTCGGCCGGCTGCACATCGTTCCGCACCTGGGGCCCTTCCTGGAGCAACACCCGGAGCTGAACATCGACCTGATGCTCGACGATCGCAATGTCAATCTGGTGGAAGAAGGCGTCGATATCGCCCTGCGCATGGGCGCGCTGAGCGACTCGGGCCTGACTGCGTGCAAGATCGCCGAATGCCGGCGCATGGTACTGGGTACACCGGCGTACTTCGAAAAACACGACGCCCCCACCTGCCCCGCCGACCTGTGCAAGCATCAGGCAATCGTCTACACCCTCGGTGACGGTGCCAGTTGGCAGTTCAACAAGGCCGGCGAGGAGCGATCGGTGACCGTCAGCGGCCGCATCCGTGTCAACGCCGCCGAAGGCCTGCGTGAAGCCGTGCTGGCCCATCAAGGACTGACCATGGCCTCGCAATGGATGTTCGCGCCGGAACTGGCCGACGGTTCGGTCCGGGAAGTGATGAAGGACTGGGCAGTGCCGAACCAGGACCTGTGGGCTGTGTTCCCTACAGGCAGGATGGCCAGCGCCAAGGCTCGGGCGTTTGTGGAGTATGTGCAGGGGTTGTTGAAGAACGAGGTTTGAAAGCCAGGCGTTTCGTTTATTGCGATTTTCGATTAATTCGAATAGCCTGTTGAAATCGATTATTCTGAAATTGGAAGCCGTCATGTCGACCGTCATTCATCCGCCAATCAATTTGCCCGCAAAACACGAAATACAGGCCGCGATCGAGGGGCAACGCACCCTGGCTGCCTATCTCGCCACCCGGTTCGAAACTCAGCACATCCAGATATTCGATGAGCAGAACGAAGCGCATAACATCGAACTGCCCACCTCGGCGCTCCGTTTGCTAGTCGATATTCTGGCGGAACTCGCGGCCGGTAACGCTGTGAAAGTAGTTCCGGTTCACGCTGAACTGACTACGCAAGAAGCGGCAGACCTGCTCAATGTCTCACGTCCACACCTGATCAAACTGCTCGAATCCGGCGAACTGTCCTACCACAAAACCGGCAAGCACCGACGTGTGCGTTTTGCCGACTTGATGGACTATAAAAACCGGCGCGACACCGCCAGCGAGCAGGCAATGATGCTTCTCGCCGAGCAGGCACAGGCGTTAAGGACAGGATACGAGTGAGGCACTCTTCATTTACCGCTGTATATGACGCTTGCGTGCTTTACCCCGCGCCCTTGCGAGACTTTCTGATGTGGCTAGCGCTCTCCGGGCTTTTCAGGGCGAAATGGTCAGTGGCAATACACGATGAATGGAAACGCAATCTGCTGAAAAACCGCCCGGATCTCAACGCCACGCAATTGAATCGCACCTGCGAGCTAATGGATCTGGCGATTCCCGACGCCTGCGTGTCGGGGTACGAAGCTTTGATACAAGCACTGACGCTGCCCGACGCGGATGACCGACATGTCCTGGCGGCTGCCATTCGTTGCAACGCCAGCGTCATTGTCACCTTCAACCAGAAAGACTTCCCCCGCACCGCGTTGCAACCTTATGGCATCGAGGCCCAGCACCCCGACGAATTCGTCAATGACCTTTTCGACCTGGATCCGGCAGCAGTGGTCGCCGCGGCACAACGACAGCGCAAGCAACTGAAGGCCCCACCGATGAACACTGACACTTATCTCGATCTATTGTTACGTCAAGGCCTGGTTCAGTCGGTCAAGGCATTGAACAGTTTCCGGGCAATGCTTTGAAAATCACCACGATGCTCTATCAACCACGCATCCAGGGTGTGCCCGACACGGGTCAACACCAGCGGCTTCGGCTGCAACTCGACGATGCACTGCAACGTCAGGCACATGGGGATTGCTCGTCAATACAGGCCAGCAAGTGTTCGACCGTGGACTCCAGCGGCCCGGAGTTGTCGAGCAGGAGTACGGCCGGGTCGTCGGCCAGCAGCCGCTCGCTGAATCGCGCATTGCGCGCCAGACGCTGATCGATCTCGATCAACGATTCTCGTCCGCGCGCCAGCAAGCGATGGCGCAGTACCGTTTGATCCACAGTCAACAACAGCACCAACACGTCTGGATAGCGCAGGCGCGTGCTCTGCAAATGCCCCCGAGAGCCATTGACCAGCACGTCCTCGCCAGCGGCCAGCCAATCGTCGATTTCCCGCGGGATGCCATAGGACAACCCATTGGCGTGCCAGCTCAGGGCAAACGCGCCCTGAGCTTCCATATCTGCAAACTGCTGCGCACTGACACCCAGCGCCGCCTCACCCACGGCTTCGGCCGAGCGGGTAATGACCCGCCTCACGATACGACAGCCGCGTTCGGCCAACCGCGTTCGTGCGGCATCCAGCAGGCTGTCCTTGCCCGAACCTGAAGGCCCGATGAGATAGATCAACCTGCCCGCCATCAAACCATCCTCTTCATTTGTCGCCACACTTGCTGGACCACCGGCAAACCATCCTGACGGCGCTTGCACCCGATCAGCCCGCTGGCCTGGCGAATGATCCATCACCTGCACCCGTTGCACCAGCAGGTTTTCCACCCGATCACGGTATAGGCTCAGGGTGTTCGACCAGTGCCGGTTAAAAACTGTTACCTATGTGCTTGAACTGTTTTGTTACCTATGTGGGTGAGTCATACCCTGCAACCTTGGACTTTGATTTTTGACAATGTCGAAGACGCGGAAGATCAAGATCAGAAGATCGCAGCCTGCGGCAGCTCCTACAGGGGGAGTGCATTTAGCCGAAGAGCAGGTTTGCCCCCACAGTGGGTCGGCGTACACAAACGCTCTTCACCACTCAACAGGCCGAGCGTTAGCTCGCCTGCCGCTCTTGATCTTGATCCACCCGCCCCCTCGGCAGGCTGAGCGGAGGTGTTCATCCGGGGATGGGCGCGCAGCGCCGTTCGACGCAGTCGAACTCATTGCATGTAGGTCGAAGCGAAGCCGACCGGAGGGCAATGTCCCCGGATGAATACCGCAGCGAAGGTACCCCGAGCCTCAGCGAGGGGCCGTACGTAAGGGGCGAGCGTTTTTTGCTTCCTTTTTTAGGCGCTTGTAAAAAAGGGAGTCGCCGTCAGGGCGAAACCATAAGCCGCCGTTACCGAAGAAACGGATATGTACACAGTCAACAAAGACAGGTCGGCTGTCAGGCCGCCTTCGCGAGCAAGCCCGCTCCCACAGGGGTTCAACATTGGCCCGGCAATCACATTTCAGCAGGCACAAAAAAGGCGACCCGAAAGTCGCCCTGGTGCCTCACTGCCCGAACTGCCGTCCCAGCCCACCCGGTACACCGTGAATATCAGTCTCCTCCCAAGGCCCTTTCGGACTGATCGACCGGCTCCAGCCATTATCCCAGCGGTAATAGGTACGCTGGCGATAAAAGGTATTGGGCTGATCATCAAGCACATAAACCCCAAGCTTCGGATCCCAATGGCTATTGCCCCCCGGTGGTGGCGCAAAGCTGGCGGACGTGCGCGGCAGCGGCTTGGAGGGTTTTACCGGAACAGACGGCTTGCTCGGTACCGGCGACGTCGATGGCGTGGGGCTGGGCTGCGACCGCGGAATCGGCGGCGGAGCCGTTTGCTCCGGTGGTCGCTGGACCGCACAAGCGCTTAACCCCAAAACGACGCTGAGCAGGGCAATACGAGCGATAGCGGTCATGGTAGCGTTTTCCTGTTATTTGTCCGGACTGTCGATGGTCAGTGTTTGCGGCGCGGTGGTGCTGCTGGCCAAAGGCTGGCTGCGACCAATCCACTCGCCGGCGGTCGGTTTGCCGGCACGGGAAATGCGCGCAACCAGTTGGACTTCAGGGAAGTTCGACAGTTTCAATTGCGGCATCATCGCGTCGGCATCGCTCAGCTCGACGGTCACCGGCAGGTCGGCCACGGTCATGCGCTTGACCGCCAGCGGGGCCGGCGGACCGGAGACAGCGCGGGCGAAGATGAACACGCTGTCGCCCGGCTGGACCTTGGTTTTGAGCTCCGCAGCCAGATCGACGCTGACCTTGAGCAACGCCGCGGTCTTGGCCGCCGGTGCTTGCGCAACCTTGCCACCACTGGCCACCAGTTTCTCCGTGGCCCGGGTGATCCCGCCTTGCAGCGCCTCCCGGGACGGGTCGTTCGGCGGCAACTGCGCCAACAGGCGATTCCAGTAATCGATGGCGTCCTGATAACGCTCGCCTTCAAACGCGGCAATGCCGAGCAGGCCGAGGCTGGTGACTTCTTTCGGATCGGCCTTGAGCGCTTCGTCGGTCAGGGCCTGGACCTTGTCCGACCACTTCTTGCCATCGGCGAAGTACTGGGCCTGGGCCCATTGACCGAGCAGCTCGGGCTGACGACCGGCCAGGTTCACCGTGCGCTCGAACATCTTCGCTGCGTCCGCCGGGCGATCCTGCGCCATGTAGGTACGACCGAGGAAGTACATGCCTTCGGCGGAATCCGGTTGAGCGGCGACCACACGCTCCAGGCGTTGGGTCATTTCTTCCATCGACTTGGGTGCCTGGGAGAATTCACGGGTCAGTTCGACCTTGTCGCTGGCGCCGTAATGCATGTACAGCCCCAGGCCCAGCACCGGCACCAGAACGGCCGCCAGCAACGGCAAGGGTTTACCCAGTCGCGACGCCCGCGGCGCTTCGACGCCTTCGGTGTCCGCCAGCAACTCACGGGCGGCTTCGGCGCGACCGGCGTCCATTTGCGCCGCATCGAGCACGCCCTCTTCCTGCTGAGTCTGCAACTCAGCCACGCGCTCCTGATAAAGCGCGACGTTCAAGGCGGTACGATCCTCTTCACGCTGGGCACGACGGCTGCGCAAAACCGGGATCAACAGAAAACTCAGGGCAACCAGAAGCAGCAGACCTGCAGCGAGCCAGAAATCAATCATTCTTGGTTTTATCCAACAGGTGGTCGAGGCGCGAGCGCTCCTCGGCAGACAGCGAGCCCGGGGTGCCGGCGCGTTGCACGCGACGACGGCGGACGATCACCGCAATGATCACGACACCCCCCAGCAACAGGCCGGCGGGGCCGAACCAGAGCAAGGCAGTCTTGGCGTTCAACGCAGGTTTGTAGCGGACGAAGTCACCGTAGCGGTCGACCATGAAGTCGATGATCTGCTGGTTGTCCTTGCCTTCGCCGATCATGCGGAAAATCTCTTTGCGCAGGTCGGCGGCAATCGGTGCGTTGGAATCGGCAATGTCCTGGTTCTGGCACTTGGGGCAACGCAGCTCCTTGGTCAGCTCGCGAAAACGCTCGCGGTCACCTTCCTTGGCAAACTCATAGGTGTCGATGGCCGCGTGAGCCACACCGGCCATACTCAAGCCCAGGACAGCGGCAGCAATCCAGCGCTTCATGGCTTGGCCTCGTCGACCAGCGCCTGGTACTTGCCCGCCAGTTTTTCGCGCCAGACCTGCTCGTCGATCACACCGACGAACTTGTCACGGATGATGCCCTTGGCGTCGATGAAGAAGGTTTCCGGCGCGCCGTACACGCCGAGGTTCAGGCCCAGCGAGCCTTCGTCATCACGGATGTCCAGCACATACGGGTTGTGGAAGTCCGTCAGCCACTTCAAGGCATCGGCGTTGACGTCCTTGTAGTTGATGCCGTAGATCACCACGCCCTGCTTGGCCAGCTTGTTCAGCACCGGGTGCTCGACCCGGCAGGAAATGCACCAGGTGCCCCAGACGTTGACCAGCGCCGGCTTGCCCAGAATGTCGGCACGGGTCAGGGTCTTGTCGCCCTGCACCGACGGCAGGGAAAACTCCGGAAACGGCTTGTTGATCATGGCCGAAGGCAACTCGGCCGGATCCAGGTACAACCCACGGTAGAGAAACACGGCAACCACCAGAAAAATCGCCAGTGGCAACAACATCAACCAACGCTTCATGCAGTGGCTCCCGACATGCCCAGTGCTTCGCGCACGCGGCTTTTGACCTTGACCCGATAACGCCGATCCAGCGCCGCCAGCAACCCACCTGCACCTGTCAGCAAACCACCGAACCAGATCCAGCGCACGAACGGCTTGACGTGTACGCGCACAGCCCAGGCGCCGTTACCCAGCGGTTCACCTAGGGCGACATAGAGGTCGCGGGTGAAACCGGCGTCGATGCCGGCTTCGGTCATCACCGAGTTCTGCACGGTGTACAGGCGTTTTTCCGGGTGCAGCACGCTGATTTCCTTGCCGTTGCGGATCACCCGGACGGTGCCCTTGTCGGACGTGAAGTTCGGGCCTTCGAAGTGCTTGGCGCCTTCGAAGATGAAGTGATAACCGGCCAGGTCCATGGACTCGCCCGGCGCCAGGCGCAGGTCGCGCTCGGCACTGTTCTGGCTCGACAGCACGACACCCAGCGCACACACGGCAATACCAAGGTGTGCGATCTGCATGCCCCAGTAGCTGCGGGTCAGGGTGGGCAAGCCTTTGATCAGGCCTTTGTGGCGGGTCTTGTCGACAATGTCACGCGCACCGGCCAACAGCACCCAGGCGGCAAGCATGAAGGTCGCGAGCACTGCCCAGTTGAAGTCCCCGTACGCGACGCCAGCCACCACGGCCATGGCCGCACTGCCGAGCAATACCGGCGTCAGCATGCTCAGCAGCCATTTCACCGGGGTGTCTTTCCAGCGCACGATCACGCCGACCGCCATCACCACCATCAACAACGCCATCAACGGAATGAACAGCGCGTTGAAGTACGGCGGGCCGACCGACAGCTTGGCGCCGGTCATGGCATCGAGAATCAGTGGGTACAAGGTGCCCAGCAGGATCATCGAGGCGGCCACCACCAGCACCAGGTTGTTGCCCAGCAGCAGGGTTTCCCGGGACCACAGGTTGAAGCCGACCTGGCTCTTGACCACCGGCGCGCGCAGGGCGAACAACGTCAATGAACCGCCGACCACGAACAGCAGGAAAATCAGGATGAACACGCCGCGCTCCGGATCGGAGGCAAAGGCGTGCACCGAGGTCAACACGCCGGAGCGCACGAGGAAGGTGCCCAGCAAGCTCAACGAGAACGCAGCGATGGCCAGCAAAACCGTCCAGCTCTTGAACACGCCACGTTTTTCCGTGACCGCCAGCGAGTGAATCAGCGCGGTACCCACCAGCCATGGCATGAACGAGGCGTTTTCCACCGGGTCCCAGAACCACCAGCCACCCCAGCCGAGTTCGTAGTACGCCCACCACGAACCGAGGGTGATGCCGATGCCGAGGAACGCCCAGGCCACGATCGTCCACGGACGCGACCAGCGCGCCCACGCGGCATCCAGGCGACCGCCCATCAGCGCAGCGATGGCGAAGGCGAAGGCCACCGAGAAACCGACGTAGCCCATGTACAGCATCGGCGGGTGCACGATCAGGCCGATGTCTTGCAGCAAGGGGTTGAGGTCGGCACCGTCGCTGGGCATTTGCGGCAGGATGCGTTTGAACGGATTGGAGGTCATGATCAGGAACAGCAGGAAACCAGTGCTGATCATGCCCATCACCGCCAGCACACGGGCCAGCATGACCTGTGGCAACTGCCGGGAGAACACCGACACCGCGAAGGTCCAGCCACCGAGAATCAAGGCCCACAACAGCAAGGAACCCTCGTGGGCACCCCACACCGCACTGAACTTGTAGTACCACGGCAAGGCGCTGTTGGAGTTGTTGGCCACATAGGCCACGGAGAAGTCATCGACCATGAAGGCGTAGGTCAGGCAACCGAAGGCAAACAGCAGAAAGCTGAACTGCCCCCACGCGGCCGGCTGGGCCAGGCTCATCCACAGCCGGTCACCGCGCCAGGCACCGAACAGCGGCACCACGGCCTGGGCCAGGGCGAAGCACAGGGCCAGGATCATCGCCAGATGGCCAAGCTCGGGAATAAAGATGCCGGATGTCATGGATCAACCCTCCTTCGCGGGCGTTGGCGCCGATTGACCGCTGTCTTTCAACGCCTTGGTCACTTCCGGCGGCATGTACTTCTCGTCGTGCTTGGCCAGCACTTCATCGGCCACCACCACGCCATCGGCATTGAGCTTGCCCAGGGCGACGATGCCCTGCCCTTCGCGGAACAGGTCCGGAAGGATGCCGCGATAGGTGATGGTCACGGATTTGTTGAAGTCGGTGACGACGAACTTCACGTCCAGCGAGTCGCCAGAACGCTGCAAGGAACCGGCCTCGACCATGCCACCGGCACGGATGCGCGTGTCATGGGGGGCTTCGCCGTTGGCGATCTGGGTCGGTGTGTAAAACAGGTTGATGTTCTGCTGCAGGGCGCTCAGGGCCAGGCCGACGGCAGCGCCGACCCCGACCAGGATCGCGAGAATGATGATAAGACGCTTTTTGCGCAGCGGATTCACTTGCCGTTCTCCCGGCGCAGACGACGCGCCTCTTGTTGCAGATACCGCTTGCGGGCCAGGATCGGCGCCGCCACGTTGAGGGCCAATACCGCCAGGCAGATGCCATAGGCTGACCAGACATACAGGCCATGATGACCCATGGCGATGAAGTCGCCGAATGAAGCAAAACTCATCGAGCGACCTCCAGGCTGTTTTCCACTTCGGCCTTGACCCAACTGGCCCGGGCTTCGCGCTTGAGCACTTCAAGACGCATGCGCAGCAACAGCACCGCGCCGAAGAAACAGTAGAAACCCAGCGCCGTCAGCAGCAATGGCAGCCACATCTCGGCAGGCATTGCCGGTTTTTCGGTGAGGGTGAAGGTCGCGCCCTGGTGCAGGGTGTTCCACCACTCCACCGAGTACTTGATGATCGGGATGTTGATCACGCCGACGATCGCCAGCACCGCACAGGCCTTGGCCGCGCTGTCACGATTGCTGATCGCGTTGCCCAGCGCAATGAGACCGAAGTACAGGAACAGCAGGATAAGCATGGACGTCAGGCGTGCATCCCAGACCCACCACGAGCCCCAGGTCGGTTTGCCCCAGATCGCCCCGGTGACCAGCGCCACGGCAGTCATCCACGCACCGATGGGGGCCGCGCACTGCAGGGCGACGTCGGCCAGTTTCATCTTCCACACCAGCCCGACGATGCCGCACACCGCCAGCATCACATAGATGGACTGCGCCAGCATGGCGGCCGGAACGTGGATATAGATGATGCGGAAGCTGTTGCCCTGCTGGTAGTCCGGCGGCGCGAAGGCCAGGCCCCAGACCACGCCAACGCTGATCAGCAGCAACGCCGCAACGCTCAGCCAGGGCAACATTTTGCCGCTGATGCCGTAAAACCATTTGGGCGAGCCGAGCTTGTGAAACCACGTCCAGTTCATACTGTTTCCATCACGGTTGCTCTTTACTGTGAAGAGCCAGGGCCTTTACTGGTCATTTTTTAACCAGACCTCATTATTCGCCGACGCTGATCTTCAGGCCAGCGGCTATTGCAAAAGGTGTCAGGGTTATCGCCAGGGCGGTCAGGCTACCAAGCCACAGGAGATAACCGGTCGCCGGCATCCCCTGCAAGGCAGCCTGCAAGGCGCCACTGCCAAGGATCAATACCGGGATGTACAACGGCAGAATCAGCAGCGCCAGCAACAGGCCACCGCGCTTCAAGCCGACCGTCAGCGCCGCACCCACTGCACCGAGCAGGCTCAGTACCGGTGTACCGAGCAGCAACGAAAGCAGCAACACCGGCAGACAGGCGGCAGGCAAACCGAGCATCAGTGCCAGCAAGGGGGCCAGCAAAACCAGTGCCAGGCCGGAAAAAGCCCAGTGTGCCAGCACTTTGGCCAAAACCAGAAGAGCCAGGGGGTGCGGCGAAAGGACCCACTGTTCAAGGGATCCGTCTTCGAAATCACTGCGGAAAAGCCCGTCCAGCGAGAGCAGAACCGATAAAAGTGCTGCCACCCAGACCAAGCCCGGAGACAAGGTTTGCAACAATTGAGACTCGGGTCCGACCGCCAGCGGGAACAGCGAAACGACAATGGCAAAGAACACCAGCGGATTGGCCAGCTCCGCCGGACGACGGAACAGCAGACGCGCCTCGCGGGCGACCAACAGGCCGAACACACTCATACGGCCCAGCTCCCCAGATCGATATCGCGATAACCGGCCGGCATCCGGCTCAGCGTGTGGTGAGTGGTCAACACCACCATGCCGCCGCGTTCGCAGTGGCCGGCCAGGTGTTCCTCGAGTTGCGCCACGCCCTGCTTGTCGAGGGCGGTAAAGGGTTCATCGAGGATCCACAACGCCGGGCTATCCAGATACAGACGCGCCAAGGCGACGCGACGCTGCTGACCAGCGGACAACGTATGACAGGGCACATCCTCGAATCCGCGCAGCCCGACCGCAGCCAGCGCCTGCCAGATCGCCTCATGGCTCGCCGGATGATGCAAGGCACACAGCCAGCTCAGATTCTCTTCCGGTGTCAGCAAATCCTTGATCCCGGCTGCGTGGCCGATCCACAACAGGTTGCGCGCCAGTTCGCCGCGTTGCTCGTTCAGCGGCTGGCCGTTGAGCAGCACTTGACCGGCAGTCGGCTGCATCAGCCCCGAGAGCAGGCGCAACAGACTGGTCTTGCCACTGCCGTTGGGGCCACTGATTTGCATCATTTCGCCACTGGCCAGTCTCAAATCGAGATTTTCGAAGAGCAGCCGAAGGTCTCGCTCACAGGCAAGGGCAACGGTTTGCAGGACAGGACTGGTCAAGGGTTCACGGGCCTTATACGGTTCAAGTCGGCACTGGCGCGGCCGTTAAAGAGATGCAGCATAGATGCAATGACGTCTTGTTCTAGAGAGCTGCGTCAAACAATTGCAAAGTTTTCGCCATTTTTGGATACAACGGCGCGGCATTATACATGCCAGGCCCTACTCTAAAGAGTGCATTTTCCTCAGGTTGTGACCGCGTATGACAGGCGAAATGAACATCCTACCGCTGCCGCAGGCCCTCCCGGCGACTTCACGCCCACAGGTGCTCAGCGGTGAGTTGCTCAAATTGCTGACGCCGGTGGAGGGGCTGATCAGCGTCGGTCAAACCGCCCAGGCCGAAGTGTTGTCGCTCAAGCAGGCGGATCAGACTTTCCAGATGCTGCTCAAGGTCACCCTCGACAGCGGCCGCCAGACCACGGTCCAGACCACCAGCAATCAACCGCTGGCCCTGGGCACCACGCTGGTCGTCAGCCAGCCCTCGGCCGGCAACCTGGCCGTGACGGTGCAACAGGCCATCGCCTCCAGCGTCGCCACCCTCACCCGCCTCGACACCGCGCAACTGCCCGTTGGCACCCTGCTGCAGGGCAAGGTGCTGACCTCGCAAGTGCTGCCGCAAGTGCCCGGCCAGCCCCTGGTGTTTCGCTCGATGGTGAGCCTGCTCAATACCGCGCTGAGCGGCAGCACCCTGAGCATCGACAGTCCGCAGCCCTTGCGCATCGGCACCTTGTTGAGCGCGCAGGTGCAAGACAGCCAGACATTGAAATTCGTGCCCCTGAGCAGCCGCCAGGAACAACTGGCAGTCACGCGGCAACTGGTCGACCAGCAAAGCCGCCAGGGCTCGCTGGATGGCTTGCTCCAGCGCCTGCAGAACCTTGCGCCCTCGGACCAGACCTCCGCCGAACTGCGCAGCGCCGCTGCCCGGTTGCTCGCCAACCTGCCGGATGTCCAGCAACTGAGCACCCCCAAGGGCCTGGCCCTGGCGCTGGCCAGCAGTGGTGCGTTCCTCGAAAGCAAACTGCTGAACGGGCAAAACCCGACACTCGCACCGGACATGAAAGGCGACCTGCTCAAACTGGTTGCGCAGTTGAGCCAGGGCTTGCCGGCCAACACCAGCCTCGGTGCGATCATCGCCGCCAACACCCTGGCCCAAGCCATGCCGAATTTTGTCCGCAATGCCCTCGGCATGCTCGGCCAGGTCAGTGCCAAACCGTCGCCGAGCGGCTTCCCGCTGCCCGACCGCCTGCTGCAAAGCGCCGTGGGTGAAAACGACCTCGAACACCTGCTTCGCCTGGCCGCCGCTGCGGTTTCACGCCTGCAAAGCCATCAGCTGTCGAGCCTGGAACAAACCGGCGTCACCGCCGACGGACGGCTGATGAGCACCTGGCAACTGGAAATCCCGATGCGCAACATGCAGGACATCGTGCCCTTGCAGGTCAAGTTCCAGCGCGAGGACGCCGCCGAGAAAGAACAACCAAAAGAACGTCGCGAACAAGGCGAACCCAAGCAACAGCTGTGGCGAGTCGAACTGGCCTTCGCCATGGAGCCCTTGGGCCCCCTGCAAATCCAGGCGCAATTGATCAAGGGCAGCCTCTCCAGCCAGCTCTGGGCCGAACGGCCGTACACCGCCAGCCTGATCGAAAGCAATCTGGCCGGGCTGCGTGATCGCCTGCTGGCCGCCGGCCTGAACGTCGGCGACCTGGACTGCCACCTCGGCAGACCACCCCAAGGCCCCCAAACCCGCCTCGAACAACGCTGGGTCGACGAAACCGCATGAAAAATCCCAACGCCCCACGCCAGGCCATCGCCCTCAAATACGACGGCACCCACGCCCCCACCCTCACCGCCAAGGGCGACGAAGAACTGGCGGAAGAAATCCTGCGGATCGCCCGCGACTGCGAAGTGCCGATCTACGAAAATGCCGAGTTGGTGAGGCTGCTGGCGCGCATGGAACTGGGGGACAGCATTCCACAGGAGCTGTATCTGACGATTGCCGAGATCATTGCGTTTGCTTGGAGTTTGAAGGGGAAGTTTCCGGCGGGGATGGGTCCGGATGCACTGATGATGGAGAAGGATGTGACGGATCGTGGGGATGACTATTGATCAACGCTGAGAAACACTCAACAACGGAGACCAGCACATACCCCTCGTCCCCTTTGAATACCATTACTTACTGCTAACAGAAAACCTGCCTGCGTAAAACATCGACACTTCCTCTGAAAGAAAACCATCTAAAGCGGCTCTCGCAAGCACATCTCCCAAACCCGTCGCGAATTTAAAGCCATGCCCGGAGCATGCAGAAACATAAAAAACGCCGGGCAAACTTACTGATCCAAAGCGAAGTACTTCCAACAACGCCCAGGCCAATTACGACGACTTTGTATTTATTCTTCATCTTGCCCTCCACCACCACAAAAACACAGTTTTTTGGGAATTGGTTCGAACACAACTACTAACAGCCCAATAATTACGACTAAAAGAGCCATTACAGTTATTGGAGAAGCAGTTTGCTTGTAAATTATCGTTGCCACAAAAAACTGCGTGAGTGGCAATACAAACTGGGACAAACCCATAGACATTACAGAAAGCCTTTTAGCCGAAAACGAAAACAGCGCTAACGGAATAATAGATACAACACCACAACTAAAAACAAGAAGCGTGCGCCACAAACCAAAATCATCAGGAATCGCCATGCCGAGATCTGAAAATATAAAAAACAAAGTGCAAAAAAAAGAAAGCACAAGAGACTCTAACAACAAACCACTAAAAACATTCAAAGATGTCATTTTTTTCAGGCACGAATAAAAGCCCCAAGCCAGACCGATACCTAGATAAACTCTTATATCAAGATCATTACTCAATACGAAAAGACTCACCACACTGATCAGCATCATCAACACGGCCACGGCTTTGAACACGGTGACTGGCTCTTTGTAAACAACGATACCCATCGCGATACTTAAAATTGGCGCCACCAGGTAACCGAGACTGCTTTCAAGTACCCGACCATGGACAGATGCCCATATGAACGTCCCCCAGTTGATCGCTATCAGTATGGCTGCAACGGCATGTAAAATTAGTAGCCTAATGTTAAGTTGAGCAAAAAGCGGTCTTAGCTCCCGACCAGCGTACACAACAAGAAATACCGTCAGCAAAGACAAGTAAACCCTATAACTGAGCAACGCCAACGCACTCAACGACCCAATATACTTCCAAAAAACAGAAGACAACCCCAATAGCACGTTCGCCAATACCCCACTGAGCGCGCCGATAAAAAAATGTCGACCTCTATTTGAAGGCAGCATCCCTCTACCTTTCCCACAAAATTATTTCAACTATTTCATACAGCCATATTACTTTGCCATCCTCGTGCATACTGCAATAGGCTTCACCCTTCCTTGTCCAATTCATTACTTCATCCACCAAAAGGTTTTGTATCCGCGCCCGTTCTTCTGCCGCCACCCATATGACCAGCGCCCAGAGTATAAATTTTCCTCACCCCCCCTTTCCTTTATCGATTACTTTTGATCACCCCTCGCTAACAAAACTTAAAGAATTGTGTTTCCACCTGTCAACACACAAACGACAAGTCCATTAGCGCCAAAATAAACAAGCCGTTAAAACACAGATTTAGCTGTAGGAATATTCATACTTCATCCCGTAGGACTTAGTTGATCGCGACGGTCTATTCAGGACTTCTTAAAGTAGGACTAGGATTCCCTGAAAAGGAAAAATTTTGAATCATTCTGCAACACTCAAAGTGACGTATTTTATCTATCAATCGATTAGTCATCTGGCAAACCGTCCCTACCTTCCCCGCCAAGGGCGACGAAGAACTGGCGGAAGAAATCCTGCGGATCGCCCGCGACTGCCAAGTGCCGATCTACGAAAATGCCGAGTTGGTGAGGCTGCTGGCGCGCATGGAGCTTGGGGACAGCATTCCACAGGAGCTGTATCTGACGATTGCCGAGATCATTGCGTTTGCGTGGAGTTTGAAGGGGAAGTTTCCAGCGGGACAGGCCCCGGATGCGCTGATGGTCGAGAAGGACATCACCGAACGCGGGGATGATTATTGAAGTTTCGAGGACGCCATCGCGGGCAAGCCCGTTCCCACAGGGGCAGAGGTGGCTCCGGATTTTGTGAACGACTCCGAACCCTTGTAGGAGCGAGCGATGGACTCAAGTGCGACGCGTTTATTCAGAATGCCCGCGTTATCGTTGACGTCCATCGCGAGCAGGCTCGCTCCTACAGGTAACTAGTTCTTGTGCACCTTGCTCATCAACTCCGCCTCAGCCTGGGTC
This sequence comes from Pseudomonas sp. QLc11A, assembly GCF_052112305.1. Taxonomy (NCBI): domain Bacteria; kingdom Pseudomonadati; phylum Pseudomonadota; class Gammaproteobacteria; order Pseudomonadales; family Pseudomonadaceae; genus Pseudomonas; species Pseudomonas sp. QLc11A. Next base: position 175,543 of record NZ_JAVAJJ010000003.1, on the reverse strand, counting down.
AAGCCGCAGGACTGGGTGAGTTCGTCGACGCTGGCGCCCATTCCGACCAATCGTGCTGCCTGGGCAAACGACAGGCTGGTCGGGTCGCGCTGTTCCAGCTGCGCCAGTTTGTCCGGCAACGGCGCAACGATCGCCCGCAGTTCATGCAGGTCTTCGCCCATGCGCACGTTGCCGTTCTGGTAGTTGTCAACGCGTTTGCCCAGGTCCTTGATGCGCTGGTCGCGCTGCGCATCGCTCTGGGCCTGTTGCGCGGCGATCTGCTTCTGGGCGCGAATGTACGCCAGGAACATCGCCAGCGTGCCTGCCCAGAACAGGAACAGGACAATGACCGCAACCTCGAGAATCAATCAGATACTCTCCAGTTCCGACCATTCTTCTTCGCTCATCATCTTGTCCAGCTCGACCAGGATGAGCAATTCGTTGTTCTTGTTGCACACGCCTTGAATGAACTTGGCGGACTCTTCGTTACCCACGTTCGGCGCGGTTTCGATTTCCGACTGACGCAGGTAAACCACTTCGGCCACGCTGTCGACCATGATCCCGACAACCTGCTTGTCGGCTTCGATGATGACGATACGGGTGTTGTCGCTGATCTCGGCATTCATCAGGCCGAAGCGCTGACGGGTGTCGATCACGGTGACGACGTTGCCGCGCAGGTTGATGATGCCCAGCACGTAGCTCGGGGCACCCGGGACCGGGGCGATTTCGGTGTAGCGCAGGACTTCCTGGACGCGCATCACGTTGATGCCGTAGGTCTCGTTGTCCAGCTTGAAGGTGACCCATTGCAGGATCGGATCTTCGGAACCTTTTGCCGCCGTTGCCTTGTCATTCATACCCTGCCCCCTCAAGAAACCGCCCTGGCGGTGTGTGTTCCGTGCAACGCCATCGAATGACGTCACCTGTTGTTTATTTGATGTTTGTCGGTTTGTGGTTCGGCTTGCTGCCGGACATGTGCTTTGCCCCGCCACTGGCGATCAACTCCGCCAGGGAGGCGACGTCGAGCAAGGCGCACATGTGTTCAATCACCGTGCCGGCGAGCCATGGCCGCTGACCCCGGTGACTTCTCCATTTGATTTCATTCGGGTCCAGTCGCAATGAGCGGCTGACCTGATGCACCGCCAGGCCCCATTCGTAGCCCTGGACCGAAATCACGTATTGCAGGCCCTGCTTGAAATCGTCGCGGTAACGGTCGGGCATGACCCAACGCGCGGTATCGAGCACCTTGAGGTTGCCGGCCTGGCTCGGCAGGATGCCCAGGAACCACTCCGGCTGGCCGAACAAAGGCGTCAGCTCGTGACCGGCCAGGGAATAGATCGACCCCAGGCACACCAGCGGCACCGCCAGGGTCAAGCCGGCGACATCGAACAACAGGCATTCGAAAGGCTCGGCGGCCCAGGACGGACGACCCTCGGTGTCCACCGGTGGCGGCGTATTGCTTGGTGGCAGATGCACTTCGACGACGGGCGGTACCAGGGTTTGCGGCACTTCGACAGCGACTGGTTGCGCTTCAACAGGTGGCGGTACCAAGACTTGCAGCAGCGGAGCGATGGTCGAAACGGACGCCATGACCGGCGCCGGGGCTTCGATCACCGGCGCCTTGAACACTGGCGCTACGGATGCCGGCACCGGCGCGGCCGCCGCGGCATCACGGGCCTGCTCTTCGAGCACCGCTGCCTGGAATTCGTCCAGCACCGCTTCGGCGGCGATCTCCTCGACCACTTCCTCCGGGGGCAGCGCCAACTCTTCGGTCACTTCCTGCAGCAGGCTGTCCAGATACGACTGCAACGCCAGTTGCGGGCGCGATGTTGTCTTCAATGGCCGGTTCATCCGCACGCACCTGTAGGAGCGAGCTTGCTCGCGATGAACCTGAGAGCGCCACGGGGTGCCAGGTTTCCCGCGTCATCGTTGACGACCATCGCGAGCAGGCTCGCTCCTACAGGGATCGAGGTCATGTCACGCCACCTGCGCAACAAGTTGCGCTGCCAGCAGATGCTTGAGCAACGCACGGTAAGCGAGAACGCCACGGCTCTTGCCGTCGAACTGCGAAGGCGTCAGCCCGGCACGGCTGGCATCGCGCAGGCGCGTGTCCACCGGGATATAGCCTTGCCAGATTTCGTCGGGGAACTTGTCGCGCAGCACGCGCAAGGTTCCGAGGGACGCCTGGGTGCGGCGGTCAAACAGGGTCGGCACGATGGTGAATGGCAATGCCTGTTTGCGCGAGCGGTTGATCATCGCCAGGGTGTTGACCATGCGCTCGAGGCCCTTGACCGCCAGGTGTTCGGTCTGCACCGGGATCACCAGTTGCTGGCTCGCCGCCAAGGCATTGACCATCAGCACGCCGAGCAAGGGCGGGCTGTCGATCACGGCGTAATCGAAGTCCTGCCACAGTTGCGCCAGGCTCTTGGCAATCACCAGGCCCAGACCGCTCTGCCCCGGCGACTGGCGCTCGAGGGTCGCCAGCGCGGTGCTGGACGGCAACAGGGAAATGCGTTCGTCGCTGGTCGACAGCAACAGTTGGCCCGGCAGGCCTTGGGGCACGTTGCCCTTGTGCAGGAACAGATCGTAGTTGCTGTGTTCCAGGCTGTCGGGATCGTAGCCGAAGTAGCTGGTCATGGAGCCGTGGGGGTCGAGATCGACCACGACCACGCGCTTGCCCGCCTCGGCCAGCAACCCGGCTAAAGCGATGGAGGAAGTGGTTTTACCGACACCACCCTTTTGATTGGCGACTGCCCAGACTCTCATTCGGATTGTTCCTCCCGGTCGAACGGATCGGCCGAGAAATAGCTCAACGTGTTAATGCGGGTGACGGAGAATTGACGGCGTTCTCTCGTACCGGCGACTTGACCGGGGTCGGTGCAGTTTGTGTGCCAGCACGCTTCAACGCGGCATCCGGTTGCGCATGGGCGGTTCCGGTGCCGGTCAGGCTGCGGCGAACATCGAGGTTGCGCGACACCACCAGCACCACGCGACGGTTGCGGGCACGGCCTTCGGCGGTGGCGTTGTTGGCCACCGGCTGAAACTCGCCGTAGCCCACCGACGCCAGGCGACCGGGGTTCACCCCTTGCATCGCCAGCATGCGCACGATGCTGGCCGAGCGCGCCGAAGACAGCTCCCAGTTAGTCGGATACTGCGCGGTGCGGATCGGTTGATCGTCGGTGAAACCTTCGACATGGATCGGGTTGTCGAACGGCTTCAGGATCGCTGCGACCCTGTCGATGATGCTGAACGCGATGTCGCTGGGCATGGCGTCGCCGCTGCCGAACAACAGGCTGGAATTGAGCTCGATCTCGACCCACAGCTCGTTGCCGCGCACGGTCATCTGGTTGGAACTGATCAGGTCACCGAACGCCGCGCTGATGTCGTCGGCGATGCTCTTGAGCGGATCGCTGGCGCCGGAGACACCGGCATCGACCTGGTCACTGTCCTTGACCAGCGGCTTGGCCGGGGTCACGGTCTTCGGCCGCTCGTCACCGATAGGGATCGGCTTGAGCGAACGATCGGAATCGGTGAAGACGCCAACCAGCGCCTCGGAAATGACCTTGTACTTGCCTTCGTTGATCGAAGAGATGGAGTACATCACCACGAAAAAGGCGAACAGCAAGGTGATGAAGTCCGCGTAGGACACCAGCCAGCGTTCGTGGTTGACGTGTTCTTCATGCTGGCGACGGCGAGCCATGAGCTTATTCCCTTAATCCATGAAGCCCTGAAGCTTCAACTCGATGGAACGAGGGTTTTCACCTTCGGCGATCGACAGCAGTCCTTCCAGCAACATTTCGCGATAACGCGACTGGCGCAGCGCGATGGCTTTGAGTTTGGCGGCAATCGGCAGCAGCACCAGGTTGGCACTGGCCACGCCGTAGATGGTGGCGACGAAGGCCACGGCGATGCCGTTACCCAGTTGCGACGGATCCCCCAGGTTGCCCATGACGTGAATCAGGCCCATCACCGCACCGATGATGCCGATGGTCGGCGCGTAACCGCCCATGCTTTCGAACACCTTGGCCGCTTCGATATCGCGGCTTTCCTGGGTGTAGAAATCCACTTCCAGAATGCTGCGGATCGCTTCCGGCTCGGCGCCGTCGACCAGCAGTTGCAGGCCTTTGCGGGCGTAATTGTCAGGCTCGGCGTCGGCGATGCCTTCAAGCCCCAGCAAACCTTCCTTGCGAGCGGTCAGGCTCCAGTTCACCACGCGATCGATGCCACCGGCCAGGTCGACGCGAGGCGGGAACAGGATCCAGGCGAGGATCTGCATGGCGCGCTTGAAGGCGCTCATCGGTGATTGCAGCAGCGCCGCACCAATGGTGCCGCCGAGAACGATCAGCGCTGCCGGGCCGTTGGCCAGGGCGCCCAGGTGACCGCCTTCAAGGTAGTTGCCGCCGATGATCGCGACAAAGGCCATGATGATGCCGATCAGGCTTAGAACATCCATCAGATGCACGCCTCGACCAGATGCTTGCCAATGTCGTCGAGGCTGTACACCGCGTCGGCCAGTTCAGCTTTTACAATGGCCATCGGCATGCCGTAGATCACGCAACTGGCTTCGTCCTGTGCCCAGATCGAACTGCCGCCCTGCTTGAGCAGACGCGCGCCTTCACGGCCATCGGCGCCCATGCCGGTCAGGACCACCGCCAGAACTTTGTCACCGTAGGACTTGGCTGCCGAACCGAAGGTGATGTCCACGCACGGCTTGTAATTCAGACGCTCGTCACCCGGGAGGATTTTCACCGCGCCGCGACCGTCGATCATCATCTGCTTGCCACCCGGCGCCAGCAGCGCCAGGCCCGGACGCAGGATGTCGCCATCCTCGGCTTCCTTGACGCTGATGCGGCAGAGCTTGTCCAGGCGCTCGGCGAAGGCCTTGGTGAAAGCGGCCGGCATGTGTTGAACCAGCACGATCGGGGCCGGGAAGTTGGCCGGCAATTGGGTCAACACCCGTTGCAGTGCCACCGGGCCGCCGGTGGACGTACCGATGGCCACCAGCTTGTAGTTTTTGCGTTTTGGCGCGGGCGACGCCGTAGCGGTTGCATGCGTACGCACCGGGATCGGTGCCGGTGCCGGACGCGCGGGCGCGCTGCTGGCAAAACTGCCCACACTGGAAGGCACAGGCGTCGGCGCTGGCGCAGCGACAGGCGCCGGAGCACTGTAGTGACTGACACGACGATTACTGCGCGAGATGCTGAGAATCTTCTCGCACAGCAGTTGCTTGACCTTCTCGGGGTTGCGCGAGATGTCTTCGAAATTCTTCGGCAGGAAGTCCACTGCACCGGCATCCAGCGCATCGAGGGTGACCCGGGCGCCTTCATGGGTCAGTGAGGAGAACATCAGGACCGGGGTCGGGCAGCGCTGCATGATGTGCCGTACGGCCGTGATGCCGTCCATCATCGGCATCTCGTAGTCCATGGTGATCACGTCGGGCTTGAGGGCCAGCGCCTGATCGATCGCCTCTTTGCCGTTGGTCGCCGTGCCGACGACCTGGATATTGGAATCCGCTGAAAGAATTTCCGAGACGCGGCGGCGGAAAAACCCCGAATCGTCCACCACCAGGACTTTGACTGCCATAAACACTCCATTAGATGGAGCGAGGCCAGGCGCCCCGCTCCACCAGAATCAAATACGCCGTGTGGCGTAACGCTTGAGCATGCTCGGAACATCGAGAATCAGCGCGATGCGGCCGTCACCGGTGATGGTGGCGCCGGACATGCCCGGCGTTCCCTGGAGCATTTTGCCCAATGGCTTGATGACCACTTCTTCCTGGCCCACCAGTTGATCGACGACAAAGCCGATTCGCTGTGTGCCCACCGAAAGGATCACCACATGGCCCTCGCGCTGCTCTTCGTGAGCGGCGGAGCTGACCAGCCAGCGTTTGAGGTAGAACAATGGCAACGCCTTGTCCCGTACGATCACCACTTCCTGGCCGTCCACGACGTTGGTGGTCGATAGATCGAGGTGGAAGATCTCGTTGACGTTCACCAGCGGGAACGCGAACGCCTGGTTGCCGAGCATGACCATCAGCGTCGGCATGATCGCCAGGGTCAGCGGCACCTTGATGACGATCTTCGAACCCTGGCCCTTGGCCGAGTAGATGTTGATCGAACCGTTGAGCTGGGAAATCTTGGTTTTCACCACGTCCATGCCCACGCCGCGACCCGACACGTCGGAGATCTCGGTCTTGGTCGAGAACCCCGGGGCGAAGATCAGGTTGTAGCACTCGGTGTCGCTCAGTCGATCGGCCGCGTCCTTGTCCATCACGCCACGTTTCACCGCGATGGAACGCAGGACATTCGGGTCCATGCCTTTACCGTCATCGGAGATCGACAGCAGGATGTGATCGCCTTCCTGCTCGGCTGCCAGGATCACCTTGCCGCCACGGGCCTTGCCCGAGGCTTCGCGTTCTTGCGGCGACTCGATGCCGTGGTCGACGGCGTTGCGCACCAAGTGGACCAACGGGTCGGCCAGGGCCTCGACGAGGTTCTTGTCGAGGTCGGTTTCTTCGCCGACCAGCTCCAGGTTGATCTCTTTCTTGAGCTGGCGAGCCAGGTCGCGAACCAGGCGCGGGAAGCGCCCGAAAACTTTCTTGATCGGTTGCATCCGGGTCTTCATGACCGCGGTTTGCAGGTCGGCGGTGACCACGTCGAGGTTCGATACGGCCTTGGACATGGCTTCGTCGCCGCTGTTGAGCCCCAGGCGGACCAGGCGGTTACGCACCAGCACCAGCTCGCCGACCATGTTCATGATCTCGTCCAGACGCGCGGTATCGACCCGTACGGTGGTCTCGGCTTCGCTCGCCGGTTTTTCCGCCGGTGACGCGGCCGGGGCGCGGGCAGCAGCCGGTGCAGCGGCGGCCGGCGCTTGGGCTTTTGGCTCGGGGGCCTTGGCCACAGGTTTGGGCGCCACAGCCTTGGCTGCCGGTGCCGCAACCGCAGCGTTCGAACCGTTGGCCGCCGCCGCGGTGCCGACTTCGCTGAACTTGCCTTTGCCATGCAATTCGTCGAGCAGCGCTTCGAACTCGTGATCGGAAATCAGATCGCTGCCAGCCGCTACCGCGCTTGGGGCAGCAGGTGCAGGCACCGAAGCAATGGCCGACTCCAGGGCCTCGACAGCAAAGTTGCCCTTGCCATGCAACTGGTCGAGCAGTGCTTCAAATTCGTCGTCCGTAATATCGGAACTGTCGCCCGACGCTTTCGGAGCTTCTGACGCAGCCGGAGCCTGCGCAATCGCATCGACGGCAAACTGGCCTTTACCGTGCAACTGATCGAGCAACGACTCGAACTCGGCATCGGTGATTTCGTCGCTTGCAGGTGCTTCGCTTGCAGGTGCGTGGGCAACCGCTGGCGCCTCGGCCTGTGCCTTGACGGCATTGAGCGAGTCCAGCAATTGCTCGAATTCGTTATCGGTAATATCGCCTGAATCGGCTTCAGCCACCGGCGCTTCAACCACGGCGGCAACAGGTGCAACCACTTCGTCAGCCGATTGCGGCTCGGCCAGACGGGCCAGCGCCGCTAGCAGTTCAGGTGTCGCCGCCGTGATCGGGCTGCGCTCGCGGACTTCGCTGAACATGCTGTTCACCGCGTCCAGCGCTTCGAGAACCACGTCCATCAGTTCCGAATCGACGCGACGCTCACCCTTGCGCAGGATGTCGAACACGTTCTCGGCGATGTGGCAGCACTCCACCAGTTCGTTGAGCTGGAGGAAGCCGGCGCCCCCTTTTACAGTGTGAAAACCGCGAAAAATTGCATTGAGCAAATCCGCATCATCCGGACGGCTTTCCAGCTCGACCAGTTGCTCGGACAGTTGCTCTAGAATCTCGCCGGCCTCAACCAGGAAATCCTGAAGGATCTCTTCATCGGCGCCGAAGCTCATCAGGGGGGTGCTCCTAAAGGTCTAAAAACCCAAAAAACCTAAAACTCTAAAATCCCAGGCTGGATAGCAAATCGTCCACATCGTCCTGACCGGACACAACGTCTTCTCTTTTATCGGCATGAATCTGCGGACCTTCACCCTGAGAGAGATGTTTTTGTGGATCTTTTTCTGCAAGCATCGCTTCACGGTCATGCTCGATGCCCGCAAAGCGGTCCACCTGACTGGCCATCAACACGAGCTTGAGCAGGTTGCTTTCAACTTCGGTGACCAGTTGGGTCACACGCTTGATCACTTGCCCCGTGAGGTCCTGATAATCCTGGGCGAGCAGGATGTCGTTGAGGTTGCCCGACACCGCGCGATTGTCCGTGCCGCTGCGCGCCAGGAAGCCGTCGACCCGCCGGGCCAGTTCACGAAACTCTTCGGCACCGACTTCACGACGCATGAAGCGCCCCCAGTCCGTGCTCAAGGCCTGGGCTTCGTCCGCCAGGCTGTTGACCAGCGGCGTGGCATTTTCCACCAGATCCATGGTGCGGTTGGCCGCGGCCTCGGTCAGCTTGACCACATAGCCCAGGCGCTCGGTGGCGTCGGTGATCTGCGACACTTCTTCGGCTTGCGGCATGTGCGGGTCAATCTGGAAATTGACGATCGCGCTATGCAGTTCGCGAGTGAGCTTGCCCACTTCCTGATACAGGCCGCGGTCACGGGTCTGGTTGAGCTCATGGATCAATTGCACCGCGTCGCCGAACTTGCCTTTTTCAAGGCTCGCGACCAATTCGACGGCGTGTTTTTTCAGGGTCGATTCAAAGTCGCCCAATGAAGTTTCGTTATTGCCCATAGCTCCCCCGTGGCGCAGTCATCAACCGATGCGTTCGAAAATCTTCTCGATTTTTTCTTTCAACGCCTGGGCCGTGAAGGGCTTGACCACATAGCCGTTAACGCCGGCCTGGGCCGCTTCGATGATCTGCTCACGCTTGGCTTCAGCGGTCACCATCAGCACCGGCAGGTGCTTGAGCTTTTCATCGGCACGCACGTGACGCAGCAGATCGATGCCGGTCATGCCCGGCATGTTCCAGTCCGTTACCAGAAAGTCGATGCTTCCGCTGTTGAGCACCGGAATGGCGGTAGTGCCATCGTCGGCCTCGACGGTGTTGGTGAACCCAAGGTCACGCAGCAGGTTCTTGATGATCCGCCGCATCGTTGAGAAGTCATCAACGATGAGGATTTTCATGTTCTTGTCCAATTCGACCTCCAAGCAGTCTTAAACGCGCCCAGCACCTGGACGCGCCATTTCAATCAATCCGGCAAAGCACTCAATGACTGTCTGGAGCACAACAGATCGGGACCGGCGCAGTTCAACACCACACCCGCCTCTTTCGCAGTGTCCCCACACTGCCTTCAGCGCGCTCGCCACTCCCCCAAACGCCCCCGCAAGCGGGCCGCGCACTGGCTGTGTAACTGGCTGACCCGAGATTCGCTGACCCCCAGGACCTCACCGATTTCCTTGAGGTTCAACTCTTCGTCGTAGTACAGCGCCAACACCAGTCGCTCACGCTCCGGCAAATTGGCAATCGCATCCGCCAGCGCAGCCTGGAAGCGTTCATCTTCCAGATCGCGTGACGGCTCGGTATGAGCACTCGCGCCATCCTCGTGCAGCCCTTCGTGTTCGCCGTCCTGCAATAGGTCGTCGAAACTGAATAACCGGCTGCCCAAGGTGTCGTTCAAAATTCCGTAGTAATCGTCGAGACTCAATTGGAGTTCGGCCGCAACTTCGTGATCTTTAGCGTCACGGCCGGTTTTCGCTTCAATCGAGCGAATGGCGTCGCTGACCATGCGCGTATTGCGGTGGACCGAACGTGGCGCCCAGTCCCCCTTGCGCACTTCATCGAGCATGGCGCCGCGGATTCGAATGCCCGCGTACGTCTCGAAACTGGCGCCTTTGCTGGCGTCATATTTGGTCGATACCTCAAGCAGGCCAATCATCCCGGCCTGGATCAGGTCTTCGACCTGGACACTGGCCGGCAAACGCGCCAGCAAGTGGTAAGCAATGCGTTTTACCAGCGGCGCGTAACGCTCGATCAGCTCGTACTGCGCATCACGAGCCGATTTTTTGTAGAGGTTGTAACCGCTGGCTGTCATAGAACAGGTCCTGCTGTCTGCTGCACGAGACGCTCGACGAAAAACTCCAGGTGCCCGCGCGGGTTGGCAGGCAGCGGCCAGGTATCGACCTTCTGCGCGATGGCCTTGAACGCCAGCGAGCACTTGGAACGCGGGAAGGCCTCGTAGACGGCGCGCTGCTTCTGCACAGCTTTGCGCACGCTTTCGTCGTAGGGCACCGCGCCGACGTATTGCAGGGCGACGTCGAGGAAGCGATCCGTGACCTTGGTCAACTTGGCGAACAGGTTGCGCCCTTCCTGCGGGCTCTGGGCCATGTTGGCCAGGACGCGGAAGCGGTTCATGCCGTAGTCGCGATTGAGCAACTTGATCAAGGCGTAGGCATCGGTAATCGAGGTCGGCTCGTCGCACACCACCAGCAGCACTTCCTGGGCTGCACGAACGAAGCTGACGACCGACTCACCAATGCCCGCAGCAGTGTCGATCACCAATACGTCGAGGTTGTCGCCGATATCACTGAAGGCCTGGATAAGGCCCGCGTGTTGCGCTGGACTCAGATGCACCATGCTCTGAGTGCCGGATGCGGCCGGAACGATACGGATGCCGCCAGGCCCCTGCAGCAGTACATCGCGCAGTTCGCAGCGGCCCTCGATCACGTCGGCCAGGGTACGTTTGGGTGTCAGGCCCAGCAGAACGTCGACGTTCGCCAGTCCCAGGTCGGCGTCCAGCAGCATGACGCGCCGGCCAAGCTCAGCCAAAGCCAGGGACAAGTTCACTGACACGTTAGTTTTCCCGACGCCACCTTTGCCGCCGGTCACCGCGATCACCTGTACGGGATGCATGCTGCCCATGTTATTTCTTTACCTTGTCTTGCATAGACGGAGGCCACATTACTGGCTGCGCGTTCACAAACGGAACAATGCATGGCAGACCATCGATGTAGGTACAAAAACGATTCATTATTACCTCAGCCAACCTGCTTGGTCGGGCTGTGGTAGATGTCAGCGAACATGTCAGCCATGGCTTCTTCGCTGGGTTCTTCCTGCATTTGCACACTGACGGCGCGACTGACCAACTGATGACGGCGCGGCAGATGGAGATCATCCGGAATCCGCGGGCCATCGGTCAGGTACGCCACTGGCAACTCATGACTGATGGCCAGGCTCAACACTTCGCCCAGGCTTGCCGTTTCATCCAGTTTAGTCAGGATGCAGCCGGCAAGCCCGCAACGCTTGTAACTGTGATAAGCGGCGGTTAGAACCTGTTTCTGGCTGGTGGTTGCCAGGACCAGATAATTTTTTGAGCGGATGCCACGACCGGCCAGACTTTCGAGCTGCATGCGCAAGGCCGGGTCGCTGGCCTGCAGGCCGGCGGTATCGATCAGCACCACGCGCTTGCGCAGCAATGGATCGAGCGCCTGCACCAGGGACTGGCCCGGATCGACGTGGGTCACCGGCACATTGAGAATGCGCCCCAGGGTCTTGAGTTGCTCCTGGGCACCGATGCGGAAGCTGTCCATGCTCACCAGCGCAATGTTCTGCGCGCCGTACTTGAGCACGTAACGGGCAGCCAGCTTGGCCAGGGTGGTGGTCTTGCCCATGCCGGCAGGGCCGACCATGGCGATGACTCCACCCTCTTCCAGCGGCTCGACTTCCGGGGTAACGATCATGCGCGCCAGGTGCGCCAGCAACATGCGCCAGGCCTGACGAGGCTCCTGGATTTCGGTTATCAGTGCCAGCAGGTCGCGCGACAGCGGGCCAGACAGGCCAATGCGTTGCAGACGACGCCAGAGGTTGGCCTGATCCGGACGGCTGCCTTGCAGCTGGTTCCAGGCCAGGGACCCGAGTTGTACTTCCATGAGTTCGCGCAGGCTGTTGAGCTCGAAGCGCATCGAGTCGAACGCGCGCGGGTCCACGCCACCGACCGCTGGTACAGCAGCTGGTGCCGGGCGACGGGGCTCGTCGTACGTGGGCTCGATCAGCGGCTCGGCTGCGGTGAGCGGCAAGCCGGCGAACAACTGGCGGTTGGTCGCATTGTCGCTCTCGCCATCGCTGCGCAGGCTCAATTCGGCCTGGGCGGTGACGATCCGCGACTGAGTCTTGCGCAGCTCGTCTTCGAGCTCCATGTTCGGAACACGCGGCGCCAGCGCCGACAACTTGTAATCCAGCGCAGCCGTCAGCTCGACGCCCCCGGCAATTCGGCGGTTGCCGATAATGGCTGCATCAGCGCCCAGCTCATCGCGAACCAGCTTCATGGCCTGACGCATATCGGCGGCGAAAAAACGCTTAACTTGCATAAACCACTACCTCAGCCGTTGGGCCCTACTGTCGCAACGATGGTCACTTGCTTGTTGTCAGGGATTTCCTGGTAAGCCAACACGTGCAAACCCGGGACTGCGAGCCGGCCGAATCGCGAGAGCATCGCGCGAACCGGACCGGCCACCAGCAGAATCACCGGCTGACCTTGCATCTCCTGGCGCTGCGCCGCGTCAATCAGCGAGCGCTGCAGTTTCTCAGCCATGCTTGGCTCCAGCAGAACGCCCTCTTCCGAGCCTTGTCCTGCCTTTTGCAGACTATTGAGCAATATCTGTTCCAACCTTGGCTCCAGCGTGATAACTGGCAGCTGCGACTCAGTGCCTACAATGCTTTGCACGATTGCGCGGGAGACGCCAACCCGCACGGCAGCCACCAGCGCGGCGGTATCTTGACTCTTGGCGGCATTGTTGGCGATGGCCTCGGCAATGCTGCGGATATCTCGAACCGGCACTTGTTCGGCCAACAGCGCTTGCAACACCTTGAGCAGTTGCGACAGCGAAACCACGCCCGGCACCAGCTCCTCAGCCAGTTTCGGCGAGCTTTTGGCCAGCAATTGCATGAGTTGCTGCACTTCTTCGTGACCGATCAGTTCACTGGAATGCTTGTAGAGTATCTGGTTCAAGTGGGTGGCCACCACTGTACTGGCATCGACCACCGTGTAACCAAGGGACTGCGCCTGGGCACGCTGGCTGATTTCGATCCAGACCGCCTCCAGGCCGAAAGCCGGATCTTTGGCGGTAATGCCGTTGAGCGTGCCGTAGACCTGCCCCGGGTTGATCGCCAGCTCGCGATCCGGGTAAATCTCCGCTTCCGCCAGGATCACCCCCATCAGGGTCAGGCGATAGGCACTCGGCGCCAGATCAAGGTTGTCACGGATATGCACGGTCGGCATCAGGAAGCCCAGATCCTGGGACAGCTTCTTGCGCACCCCCTTGATCCGCGCCAGCAACTGGCCGCCCTGGTTGCGGTCCACCAGCGGAATCAGGCGATAGCCCACTTCCAGGCCGATCATGTCGATGGGCGTCACGTCATCCCAGCCAAGCTCCTTGGTTTCCTGGGCGCGGGCCGGCGACGGCAGCAGCTCCTGCTGGCGCTTGACCTCTTGCAGGGCCTGAACCTTGGCGACGTTCTGCTTTTTCCAGAACAGGTAGGCGCCACCGGCCGCCAGGGCCGCCATGGTCAGGAACGAGAAGTGCGGCATGCCGGGCACCAGGCCCATGACCGCCATCAAACCTGCCGCCACCGCCAGCGCCTTGGGCGAGGCGAACATCTGGCGATTGATCTGTTTGCCCATGTCTTCCGAACCGGACGCACGGGTCACCATGATCGCCGCTGCTGTCGATAACAACAGTGATGGCAATTGCGCCACCAAACCGTCACCGATGGTCAACAGCGCATACACCTTGCCGGCATCGCCGAAGGTCATGCCGTGCTGGAAGATACCGACTGCCATGCCGCCGATCAGGTTGATGAACAGGATCAACAGGCCGGCAATGGCGTCACCACGGACGAATTTGCTGGCACCGTCCATGGAACCGTAGAACTCGGCTTCCTGGGCGACTTCCGAGCGGCGGGCCTTGGCCTGGGCCTGATCGATCAGGCCGGCGTTGAGATCGGCGTCGATCGCCATTTGCTTGCCGGGCATCGCATCGAGGGTGAAACGCGCGCTCACCTCGGAAATCCGCCCCGCACCCTTGGTCACCACGACGAAGTTGATGATCATCAGGATCGCGAAAACCACGATACCAACCACGTAGTTACCGCCGATCACCACCTCGCCGAACGCCTGGATCACCTTGCCGGCGGCTGCGTGACCGTCCTGGCCGTGGAGCATCACCACCCGCGTGGAGGCCACGTTCAATGCCAGGCGCAACAGCGTCGCCACCAGCAAAATGGTCGGAAACACCGCGAAATCCAGCGGGCGCAAAGCGTAGACGCACACCAGCAGCACGACGATGGACAGGGCAATGTTGAAGGTGAAGAACACGTCCAGCAGGAACGGCGGCACCGGCAACATCATCATCGCCAGCATGACCAGCAGCAACAGCGGCACGCCCAGATTGCCCCGACTGAGGTCGGCAATGTTGCTGCGGGCACTGTTGATTAACTGAGAGCGATCCACCGGTTTTCCCCGTTCCTTTAAAGCAAACTTTTGACGCCTGAAGCAGGCGCAGGGCGGCTACTGCAAGAAGCTTTCCAACTTTTGCAAAGGGAGAAATAGAGCGATTTTTCAGTGGGATATGTGCTGCCTGGGCTGACGTCATCGCGGGCAAGCCACGCTCCCACAAGTTATCGCCGAACCTGTGGGAGCGCTAGACTCAGGAATCGCGGCGCAAATCCGGCGGAATCGGCAGGTCATCCTTGAGCGGATCCGGTCGTTTGCCCTTGCCCGCCCGGTACTGTCGAATCTGATAGACGTAGGCCAGTACCTGCGCGACCGCCAGATAGAGCCCGCCGGGGATTTCCTGCTCCAGTTCGGTGGAGTAATAAATCGAGCGCGCCAGCGCCGGTGACTCCAGCAGCAGGATCTCGTTGGCCGCGGCGATCTCGCGGATCTTCAGGGCCAGGAAGTCACTGCCCTTGGCCAGCAGCACCGGGGCACTGCCCTTCTCCGGGTCGTACTTGAGCGCCACGGCGTAGTGCGTCGGGTTGGTGATGACCACGTCAGCCTCGGGAATGGCGGCCATCATCCGCCGCTGAGACATCTCACGCTGCAGCTGTCGAATCCGCTGCTTGACCTCCGGCCGCCCCTCCTGGTCCTTGTGCTCGTCGCGCACTTCCTGCTTGGTCATCAGCAGTTTCTTGTGGCTTTCCCAGAGCTGCACCGGCACATCGACCGCAGCGATGAGGATCAGCCCGCACGCCATCCACAAGGTGCTCCAGCCCACCACTTGCAGGCTGTGGATGATTGCCATGTCCAGGGGTTCATGGGCGATACGCAGCAGGTCGTCGATGTCCGACGACAACACCGCCAGCGCCACGAACAGGATGATGATGAACTTGGCCAGGGCCTTGAGCAGCTCGACCAGCGACTTGGTCGAGAACATGCGCTTGAGGCCGGGACCGGGGTTCAAGCGGCTGAACTTGGGCGCCATTGAGCTTGCCGCGAACAGCCAGCCCCCCAGGGAGATCGGACCGATGATGGCGGCCAGCACCAAGGTGATCATCACCGGCTGGATCGACCACAGGGCAATTTGTCCCGAGCGCATCAGGTAGTTGGCCATTGAGCGCTGATCCAGAATCACTTCCCGCGGCAGCGAGAAGTTGATGCGCATCAGCTCCATCATGTCCTGCGCCATGGCGCCGCCAAAAATCAGCAAGGCCGAGGCACCAACCAACATGATCGCCAGGGTGTTGAGCTCCTTGGACCGCGCTATCTCACCCTTTTCACGGGAGTCTTGCTTGCGCTTCTCCGTGGGGTCTTCTGTTTTGTCCTGACCGCTTTCGCTCTCAGCCATGACTCAGCTCGCCCGCGCCATTTCGCGTAACAACTGCAAGGCCTCGGTGGCCAGCGGTTGATACTGATTGAGAATGTCCGCCAGCCCGACCCAGACGATAAACAGCCCCAGGACCAGGATCAGCGGGAAGCCGACCGAGAAAATATTGAGTTGCGGCGCCGCCCGGGTCATGACGCCAAACGCGATGTTGACCACCAGCAGTGCGGTGACCGCCGGCAACACCAGCAACAACGCCGAACCGAGCACCCAGCCGAGCTTGCCGGCCAGCTCCCAGTAATGGTTGACCATCAGGCCGCCACCCACCGGCAACGTAGTGAAGCTTTCAGTGAGGACCTCGAACACCACCAGATGACCGTTCATGGACAGGAACAGCAGCGTCACCAGCATGGTGAAAAATTGCCCGATCACCGCCGTCGAGACGCCGTTGGCCGGGTCGATCATCGAAGCGAAACCCATGCCCATCTGGATGGCGACAATTTGCCCGGCCACCACAAAGGCCTGGAAGAACAGTTGCAAGGAAAACCCCATCACCGCGCCGATGAGGATTTGCTCGGCGATCAGCAACAGCCCGCTCGGATCCAGGGGATTGACTGGCGGCATCGGTGGCAGCCCCGGCGCGATGACCACGGTAATGGCCAGCGCGAAATACAGGCGGATGCGCCGAGGCAGCAGGGTCGTGCCAAACACCGGCATGACCATCAGCAGGGAGCCGACACGAAACAGCGGCAACATGAAAGTCGCCACCCAGGTGCTGATCTGCGTATCGGTCAGCGCTAGCAGTGACATGGTTTAGCCGATGACCTGAGGAATACTGCCGTACAGCTGCAGGATGTAATCCATGAAGGTCTGTACCAGCCACGGACCGCCGACGATCAGCGTCACCAGCATCACCAACAGGCGCGGCAAAAAGCTCAGGGTCTGTTCGTTGATCTGGGTGGCGGCCTGGAACATCGCTACCAGCAGCCCCACCAGCAGGCTCGGAATCACCAGCACGGCAACCATCATGGTGGTCAACCACAGGGCTTCGCGGAAAATATCTACGGCGACTTCAGGGGTCATGGCGACACACCACCAAAGCTGCTGGCCAGGGTGCCGATGATCAGCGCCCAGCCATCCACCAGCACGAACAACATGATCTTGAACGGCAGGGAAATGATCAGCGGCGAGAGCATCATCATACCCATGGCCATCAGCACACTGGCCACGACCAGGTCGATGATCAGGAACGGAATGAAGATCATGAAGCCGATCTGGAACGCCGTTTTCAGCTCGGAGGTCACGAAGGCCGGTACCAGGATGGTCAACGGCGCCTGATCCGGTGTCGCGATGTCAGTGCGCTTGGACAGGCGCATGAACAGCTCCAGATCGCTGGTGCGGGTCTGGGCGAGCATGAAATTCTTGATCGGCACCTGCGCCTTGGCGACCGCATCCTGAGCCGTCAGTTTTTCCGCCAGATAGGGTTGCAAGGCGTCCTGGTTCACCCGGTCGAACACCGGCGCCATGATGAACAGGGTCAGGAACAGCGCCATGCCGGTGAGGATCTGGTTCGACGGCGTCTGCTGCAGGCCCAGGGCCTGGCGCAGGATCGAGAAGACAATGATGATCCGGGTGAAGCTGGTCATCAGCATGACAAACGCCGGGATAAAACTCAGCGCGGTCATGATCAACAGGATTTGCAGGCTGACCGAGTATTCCTGCGCACCCTGCGCATTGGTGCCCAGGGTGATGGCCGGGATCGACAGCGGATCGGCGGCGAATGCCAGCGGTGCGGCCAGCATCAGGGCCAGCGTCAAGACGATGCGTAGCGCACCCATTACTTCTTATCCTTCTGATCTTTACCCAGCATTTCCAGCAGGCGCTGCGCAAACTCCGGTGTCGGCTTCTCGGTGCCCGGCACCTGCACCGGCTCCTTGAGGACGTGCAGCGCAGTGATGCTGCCTGGGCTCAGGCCAAGCAGAATCTGCTCGTTGCCGACCTGCACCAGCATCAGGCGGTCGCGCGGCCCCAGCGCGCGGGAGCCGACAATCTCGATCACCTGCCCCTTGCCGGCCGGACCGGCCTGCTGGACCCGACGCAACAGCCAGGCGAGGAGAAAGATCAGCCCGAGCACCAGCAGCAGGCCGAACACCAGTTGCGTCAGTTGCCCAGCCACCCCGCTGCTCACCGCGGGCGCAGCAGCCGTGGTCGCCGTAGCGACCGGCTCGGCCGCCAGCACGCTGAACGGCATGGCCAGCGCGCTCCCCAGCACAGCCCCGAGAAACTTTTTCACTCAGCGCAGCTTCTTGATGCGTTCGCTTGGGCTGATCACGTCCGTCAGGCGGATGCCGAACTTCTCGTTGACCACCACCACTTCGCCGTGGGCGATGAGCGTGCCGTTGACCAGCACGTCCAGCGGCTCGCCGGCCAGGCGATCCAGTTCGATCACCGAGCCCTGGTTCAGTTGCAGCAGGTTACGGATGTTGATGTCGGTGCTGCCCACCTCCATGGAAATCGACACCGGGATATCGAGGATCACGTCCAGGTTCGGGCCTTCGAGGCTCACCGGATCGTTGTTTTTCGGCACGCTGCCGAACTCTTCCATTGGCAGGCGGTTGGACGCGGAATTGGCGGAATCGGCGGCAAGCAATGCGTCGATGTCGGCCTGCCCGGCATCACCGGTTTCTTCCAGGGCCGCGGCCCACTCATCGGCCAGGGCCTGGTCGTCTTGCGTGTTCATAATGTCAGTGTCCTCGGCGAGCAAAAGTTCAGAATTCGGTTAGTCGCGAATGGGTAAGAGCGCCGGTCAACGGCGCTCGATCGGCTCGATCACTTGCAACGCCAGGTTGCCCTTGTGCGAACCCATCTTGACCTTGAAAGCCGGCACGCCGTTGGCGCGCATGATCATTTCTTCCGGCATGTCGACCGGGATCACATCCCCCGGCTGCATGTGCAGGATGTCGCGCAGGCGCAATTGACGGCGGGCTACCGTCGCACCGATCGGCACGTCGACGTCCAGCACGTCCTGACGCAGGGCGTTGACCCAGCGCTCATCCTGATCGTCGAGGTCCGACTGGAAGCCGGCGTCGAGCATCTCGCGCACCGGCTCGATCATCGAGTACGGCATGGTCACGTGCAGGTCGCCACCACCGCCATCGAGTTCGATGTGGAAAGTCGACACCACAATGGCTTCGCTCGGGCCGACGATGTTGGCCATGGCCGGGTTCACTTCGGAGTTGATGTACTCGAAGTTGACCTCCATGATCGCTTGCCAGGCTTCCTTCAGATCGACGAACGCCTGCTCCAGCACCATGCGCACCACACGCAGTTCGGTCGGGGTGAATTCACGCCCTTCGATCTTGGCATGCCGGCCGTCGCCACCGAAGAAGTTGTCCACCAGCTTGAACACCAGCTTGGCGTCGAGGATGAACAGCGCGGTGCCGCGCAGGGGTTTGATCTTGACCAGGTTGAGACTGGTCGGCACGTACAGCGAGTGCACGTATTCGCCGAACTTCATCACCTGCACGCCGCCGACCGCTACGTCTGCCGAGCGACGCAGCATGTTGAACATGCTGATGCGGGTATAACGGGCGAAACGCTCGTTGATCATTTCCAGGGTCGGCATGCGTCCACGGACGATGCGATCCTGGCTGGTCAGGTCGTAGCTTTTGACGGCGCCGGGTTCGGCAGCGTTTTCGGTCTGTACCAGACCATCGTCGACGCCATGCAGCAGCGCGTCGATCTCATCCTGGGACAGCAGGTCCTGCACGGCCATGTCGTGTTCCTACTGCAGTACGAAATTAGTGAAAAGCAACTGTTCGATCACCACTTTGCCGAGCTCTTTCTGCGCCACTTCCTGGACGCTGGCGGTGGCCTTCTGCCGCAGCATTTCCTGACCGACCGGCGACGCGAGGGTCGCAAAGTCCTGGCCGGAGAACAGCATGACCAGGTTGTTGCGGATCACCGGCATGTGGACCTTGAGCGCTTCCAGATCCGCCGGGTTGCGCGCGAGCATGGTGATGCTCACCTGCATGTAGCGCTGGCGGCCGTTCTGGTTGAAGTTGGCCACGAAAGCCGGTGCCATCGGCTCGAAAATCGCTGGCTGCTTGCCGACGGGAGCGGCGTCCACCACGGCGGCGGCAGGCTTGTTCTGAGCGCTGTGCATGAAGTACCAGGTCGCGCCCACGGACACACCGATCGCCAGCAGCAGGGCCACCACGATCAGGATGATCAGCTTGAGTTTGCCTTTGGTTGCGGGGTCTTTTACTGCTGCGTCGCTCTTCGCCATGCCAATAATCCGTCACTATTCGGGGTTTCACAGTCGCACGGCAAGGCAAGAGCAAGTGTTATGCCATGTAGGAGCGAGCCTGCTCGCGATGAATTCAAGAGCGCCGCGTTTAGCCAGTAAACACGCGTTATCGTTAACGATCATCGCGAGCAAGCTCGCTCCTACAGGGCGGGGCGTTTGATCAGGCGTAATAGTCGACCGCGCTGGAGCCGATCACACTGGCGGTACTGGCAGCCACTTCAGCGACGCCCGGCGTCAGGTCGTCATCCATGGAGTCGATACGGCCGCCGCTGGCGCTGGTCCGTCCGGTCTGGCTTTGCCGGGCTTGTTCCTGCCCTTGTTGCGAACCACGGGACTGGTCCGAAACGTTGACATCGACCTGCCCCATGCCCTGCTGCGCAAACATGTCGCGCAAGCGATGGACCTGGCTGTCCAGCGCCTCACGGACGCCCGGATGCGCACTCATGAACGTGACCTGGGTCTGCTGATCGGGAACCATGTTCACCCGAATGTCCAGACGCCCCAGCTCAGCGGGTTGCAACTGGATGTCCGCGGCCTTGAGGTTGGCGCTGGACAGGTACATGACCCGGTTCACCACCTCTTCGGTCCAGCCGCTCTGGTGCATGGCGATTGGCTGGTTCACCGGCAAGGCATTGGCGGTCTTCGGTGTGGCCGCCTGGGTCAGCGCGGCCAGACGGCTGGCGAAATCATCGACACGGGTGTCGCTGCCGGCAGCCTTGAGATCCTTCAGACCGTCATCGATCAAGCCGCTGAAAGCCTTGTCGTCACCTTTGCCGGTACTGTCCTTGTCGGCCTGAACATCCAGCATGGTCGCCATGCCGGCGGCAAAGTTTTGTGCCGACGTCAGCTCACCCTCAGCTTGTGTTGGTGCCGCCTTTGGTTGCGCTTGACTGGAAGCCGACACGTGACCGCTCTGCTCCATCGCCAGGCGTAACGCCGGCAGGGCGTCGAGTGGATCGGCCTCGGGATCGAAATCACCGTCAGCGCTGGTCGGCGTCGAAACGCTTGCAGCCGAGATCGCCGCAGCAACCGGCACTTCAACCGTTGACTGCACCGCATCGGCTACGGCAGGCGCTTCTGACGCTGACACCACTGGCTGTATGGCTTGCGGCAATGCGGGATCAAGCGCCGGATCGACCGGCGCGGCATCGACGACCTGAGCCGGCTCGGCCTCTGACGCCTCTTCGCCGGCGGTCTTGTCGTCAGCCCGCACCGATTGGTCGGCAGGCAAGGATTTGCCGCCATCGGCAACCACTGGTTCCCCCGCGGCAG
The DNA here is from genome assembly GCF_052112305.1 of Pseudomonas sp. QLc11A. Lineage (NCBI taxonomy): Bacteria > Pseudomonadati > Pseudomonadota > Gammaproteobacteria > Pseudomonadales > Pseudomonadaceae > Pseudomonas > Pseudomonas sp. QLc11A. The sequence continues at coordinate 154,241 of NZ_JAVAJJ010000003.1, read as the reverse complement.
ACTTGTCGTCGCCAGCGTCCTTCTTCGCGCCGACACCGGAAGTCTTGTCGCGATCAGGTTTGAACGAAGCATCGGCCAACGCATTGGGCTTGCTTTGGGCCTGATTGGCGTAGACACGGGCGAAGCTTGCGGCCTTGTCCCCGGGCTCTGCGGCCACTGCCGGGGGATTGGCGCAGGCAGCCTGAGTCTTGGCCTGCCTGGAGGCCTGAAGCAGAATATTGGGGGTAACGGGCATGAAACGGTCTCCGCTGCACAGGGCTCGTAAGTACAGTTGGGTTAGATCTTTGCAAAGGTCGAGCCAGTTTCACTCGATAGAGACCAAAAGCAGCGCTTGCTCAGATTTTCGCCGAGCAACGCTTTCGCTCTGCTTCGTAGAGAGGGCGGATATTGGCGAATTCGCGGTCGATTTTGCCGACCAGTTCCTGAACGGCCGCGCATGGCAAACTGGCGGCCTCATGCTCAAGCTGGCGGCAAAGTTCGGTCAGCCTGAGAGCCCCCATATTGCTGCTGCTGCCCTTGAAGCTATGGGCGGTTTCAGCGAGCCGTGCGGCACTGTCAGCCGCTCTCAGGACTTTCAGGCGCTCTTCGGAGTCCGCAAGAAAGATATCCAGCAGATCCGGATAACCCTCCTCCATCACTTCCCGCAATGCACTCAACGCGCTGCGATCCACATGTGTGTCGTCCACTTGCTCACTCCTTGATCAAGAATGCGCGGATTATGCCAGAGCCTCCCAGACAAACTCCACGCGTGCACTTCGACCATTGTCGGTCCAGCGGGCATTACGCCCCAACTGGCGGATCAGGCTGATCCCGCGTCCCGACAGGCGGATGGCGTCCAATGGCCTTTCCATCACCCGCTCGACATCGAACCCCTCGCCACTGTCTTCGACCTGAATCGTCAGGCAACCGCCGTCATCTGTCGGCGCCACCTGCAAATGGACCCGCACATAGCCTTCCTGCAGCTCGCCGAGCCGGGCATTGCGCTCTTGATAATATCGCGCAAAACCCGATGCATTGCGCTTGAGGCTCGAATCCAGCCCCAGCACGCCATGCTCCAGCGCATTGGAATAGAGCTCCGCCAACACACTGTAAAGCGCACCGCTCTGAGCCCGAAGGCCATGCACCTCAAGCAGCAACTGCAACAGATAGGGCAAGGGGTTGTATCGCTTGAGCGTAGCGGCGCGGAACTCGAAGCTCACCGACCAGTCCAGCGGACACGACTGGCCGCTGTCGGAGTAGACCAATGCCGGTGGCGTGACCTGCTCCGACTCCAGCAGGCTGATTTCGACCATGCTGACATCGTCGCGCGCTTGACCACCGAAATCGCGCAGCGCCTGCTCGATCTCTTCGAACAGCGCAGCCGGCTGACGATTGGCGGCGAACACCTGCTGCAATCGCTGCACGCCAAACAACTGTTCATTGGCGCCGCAGGTGTCGATCACCCCATCGGACAGGAGGAACACCCGATCCCCGAGCGCCATGGGAAATACTTCGGTGCGCTCGTCGAAGGATTCCGGGCTCAGCACCCCCAAAGGCAGGTGCCGCGCCGGCAGAGGGGTGCGCTCGCCACTGGTAATGCGATGCAGGTAACCGTCGGGCATTCCACCGTTCCAGACCTCCACTGAACGACGCTGAAAACTCAGGCACAGCATCGTGGCGCAGCAGAACATGTCCACCGGCAGGATGCGCTTGAGCTTGGCATTCATTTCACGCAGGGTTTGCGCCAGGCCATAGCCCTTGGCGGTCATCCCGTAGAAGACTTCGGCCAGGGGCATGGCGCCCACGGCTGCCGGCAGACCGTGGCCGGTGAAGTCGCCCAGCAATACGTGCATGTCGCCGGCCGGGGTGAACGCGGCCAGCAACAGGTCGCCGTTGAACAACGCATAGGGTGATTGCAAATAACGGATGTTCGGCGCGGCGTTCAGGCAGCCGGCGTGCGCCACCTTGTCGAAAACCGCCTTGGCCACACGCTGCTCGTTGAGCAGGTAGTCGTGGTGCCTGGCGATCTGGTCTCGCTGCTGCAGAACGGTGTCCTGCAGGCGCCGCAAGCGATCCATCGCCTTGATCTTGGCCGCGAGAATCACCTGGTTATAGGGTTTCGCCAGAAAGTCGTCACCGCCGACCTCCAGACAACGGGCCAGCGCCTCGCTTTCGGACAAGGACGTGAGGAAGATGATCGGCACCAGGGTTTCCCCGGCCAGGGCCTTGATTTGCCGGGCCGCCTCGAAGCCGTCCATGACCGGCATCATCGCATCCATCAACACCAGGTGCGGTGATTGCTGGCGAAACGCGTCGACCGCTTCGGCGCCGTTGGCCGCCGTCAGCACGTCGTGCCCCTGGCGGCGCAGGATGCTCGCCAACAGCAGGCGATCGGCAGCGCTGTCCTCGGCAATCAGGATCGTCAGCGACTCCAGTGGCTGCATGGCAATCAACTGATGTCGAACAGTTTGTCGAAGTTGGAGATGGCGAGGATTTTGCGCACGTCGGTATTGCTGTTGACCACGCGCACATCGGAGTCGTCGCCACCGGCGTGATCGCGCAGCAAAAGCAGCATGCCCAGGGCCGAGCTGTCGAGGTAAGTGGCGTCTTTCAGGTCGACCACAACCGCCGATAGCTCTTTATCTTCGTAGGACTGACGAAACTCCTGATGCTTGGCGAAATCGAAACGCCCCTTGACCGAGATCGTCAGCTTTCGCCCATCGGGTGATACTTCTGTAACAACTGGCATGTCATGGCTTCCTTGTCATTTGTAAACCTGCTGTACAAGGTTTAGCAGCTGGTAGAGGTTGGGGCAAGGCAGGAAATGGCGCAAATCCTGTGGGAGCGTGGCTTGCCCGCGATGAACGATAACGCGGTCCACCCGATTCAATACTGATCCTGCCGTGGCAATCGTTGGGATAATTCGTCCAACAACTTTTGTTCGCGCCGGTCTTCGAGCGCCCGTGCCTCATCGGCATAGCGCTGAACCAGCTTGCGCAGGCCTTCGACCCGGGCAAATGCCTGCTGCCAGGTTTCCCGGGCCTTGTTCAGGTTGTTCTGATGCCAGGCCAGGCTTTGCCGCTGCTGGTCGATGGCCGTGCCCAGCTGCGCCAGGAAGCCCTGATAACCCAGCAGCCATTGGCCCGAGACGCCGCCACTGCCGCGCACGATCCATTGTTCCTGATAGTCGAGGCGGAAGGCTTCGAGGTCGGCGAGCTTGCTTTGCGCCAGACGAACCTGCCCTTGAAAGTGCCCCAGGCGCTGAACCGCGGCTTTCTCGGCCTTTTCGGCCATTTCCACCACCGGCGCCAGCCTTCCTGCCCGACTCTGGGCCATGACCGCTTAACCGCTCGCCGCGGGTGCGAAGATCGAGGCGAGATACGCTTCGCTTTCACCCAGGCTGATGCTGTCGTTGAGGCCCTGCCGCAGGTATTTGACCAATTGCGGTTGCAGGGAAATCGCCAGGTCGGTCTCGCGATCGCCGCCGGCGACATAGGCGCCGACGCTGATCAGGTCGCGACTCTGTTGATAACGCGACCACAACTGCTTGAAATATTGCGCACGAGCCATGTGCTCCGACGACACCACCGCCGGCATGACCCGGCTGATGGACGCTTCGATATCGATGGCCGGGTAATGCCCCTCCTCGGCCAGGCGCCGGGACAGCACGATGTGCCCGTCGAGTACTCCTCGTGCCGAGTCGGCAATTGGGTCCTGCTGGTCGTCGCCTTCGGACAGCACGGTGTAGAACGCGGTGATCGAACCGCCGCCCTTTTCTGCGTTACCGGCCCGTTCCACCAGTTTCGGCAATTTGGCGAACACCGATGGCGGATAGCCCTTGGTCGCCGGTGGCTCGCCGATGGCCAGGGCGATTTCCCGCTGGGCCTGGGCAAAACGGGTCAGGGAATCCATCAGCAACAGGACATTCTTGCCCTTGTCGCGGAAATATTCGGCGATACGCGTGCAGTACATGGCGGCGCGCAATCGCATCAGCGGCGCATCGTCCGCCGGGGACGCCACGACCACTGAACGCTTGAGTCCTTCTTCACCGAGGATGTGCTCGATGAATTCCTTGACCTCACGACCCCGCTCACCGATCAGACCAACGACGATAATGTCGGCCTCGGTAAAGCGCGTCATCATCCCCAGCAACACCGATTTACCGACACCGGTACCGGCGAACAGGCCGAGCCGCTGGCCGCGGCCGACCGTCAACATGCCGTTGATGCAACGGATGCCCACGTCCAGCGGTTCGCTGATCGGCTCGCGCTTGAGCGGGTTGATGGTCGGGCCGTCCATCGGCACCCAGTCTTCGGCCTTCATCCCGCCCTTGCCGTCCAGTGCGCGACCGGCACCGTCGAGCACCCTTCCGAGCATGCTCATGCCCATGGGCAGGCGACCGTTGTCCGCCAACGGCACCACTCGGGCGCCGGGTGCGATGCCGGCGACACTGCCGACCGGCATCAGAAAGACTTTGCTGCCAGAGAAGCCCATGACCTCGGCTTCCACCTGCACCGGGTGATAGCTGTCGTCATTGATGACCATGCAGCGGCTGCCCATGGCGGCGCGCAGGCCTTCGGCTTCGAGGGTCAGGCCGACCATGCGCAGCAGACGGCCTTCGAGGATCGGTGCGCCCTCCAGTTCCGTGGCCTCGGCGTAGCTGCCCAGGCGCCTGGCGAAGCTGGTGCGTTCAAGGCGCATCAGGTGCATCCGGCTCTGGCGCGGCAGCAGGCTTGCTGTCGACCGGCAGTTCCAGGCTCAGGTCTGGCGCGGCCGGGTGCAGGGCCTGCTCGTGCAACTGGTCGAACAGCTTGTCCATCACCCGCGCGACGCGGGTTTCCACCGTGGCGTCGATGCGACTGTGCTCTGTTTCGACCCGGCAGCCGCCGGGCAACAACGACTCGTCTTCGACGATGCGCCAGGTTTCTTCATGGCGTTCGCGCAGGGCTTTGACCTGTTCGAAATCCTGCGGATTGATGTACAGCCGCACATTGCCCACGCCCAGCGGCAGGAGCTTGAGCGCTTCGCGCATGACGTGTTCGATCTGTGTCGAGTCGATGGCCAGTTCGCGCTGGATCACCTGTCTGGTGATGTGCTGCACGAGGTCGACCAGGGACTTTTCGATCTGGGTGTCCTGTTCGGCGATGGGCTCGAACAGATGCGTCATCAATTGCTCCAGCGCCCTGATCTTGGCGGTCAGGGCCACTTCGGCCTCCTGGCGGACCTTGAGCGTGGTGCTGTGGAAACCTTCCTTCTCACCCACCGCGAAACCTTCGTTGTAGGCTTCCTGGCGAATGCTTTCGAGTTCTTCGAGAGTCAGTGGCTGGACTTCCTCCAGCGGCACTTCCTCCATTTCCGGCGGCTCGGGTTCAGGCTCAGGTTCCGGCTCGGGTTCCGGCGGGTCGAAACTGGGCAACGCCCAGGTATCGAAGCCACTGACATCCCTGGCCCGGATCAGGTCAGTGGGTGCATCATCATTCTTGACCATGGTGTTAAATCATTTCCTCGCCACCCTTGCCGCCGAGAACGATTTCTCCGGCTTCAGCCATACGACGGGCGATGGTGAGGATTTCCTTCTGCGCGGTTTCCACGTCGCTGACGCGCACCGGGCCCTTGGCTTCCAGGTCGTCGCGCAACAGTTCGGCGGCACGCTTGGACATGTTCTTGAAGATCTTCTCCTTGACCCCTTCGTCCGACCCCTTGAGGGCCAGCACCAGCACATCGGAGGACACCTCGCGCAGCAGCGCCTGGATGCCGCGGTCGTCGACATCGGCCAGGTTGTTGAACACGAACATGAGGTCTTCGATCTGCCCGGACAGGTCTTCGTCGACTTCGCGGATCGAATCCATGAGCTGGCCTTCGATCGAGCTGTCGAGGAAGTTCATGATGTCCGCCGCACGCTTGATGCCACCCAGAGTGGTGCGCGAGGCATTCGAGTTGCCGGAGAACTGCTTCTCGAGAATCTGGTTGAGTTCTTTCAGGGCCGCCGGTTGCACGGTGTTCAGCGAGGACACGCGCAGGATGATGTCCAGTCGCACCTTGTGGTCGAAGTTGCCGAGCACTTCGCCGGCCTGGTCCGGATCGAGGTAGGCCACCACGATCGCCTGGATCTGCGGGTGCTCATAACGGATCACGTCGGCGACGGCGCGCGGCTCCATCCACTTCAGGCTGTCGAGGCCACTGGTGTTGCCACCGAGCAGGATGCGGTCGATCAGGCCGTTGGCCTTGTCTTCGCCCAAGGCCTGGGTGAGCATTTTGCGCACATAGTCGTCGGAACCGACGCCCAGGCTGGTCTGGTCGCCGACGATATCGATGAATTCGCTCATCACCTGCTCGACCTGCTCGCGGTGCACATTACCCATCTGGGCCATGGCCACACCCACGCGCTGAACCTCTTTGGGCCCCATGTGGCGCAGCACCTGGGCCGCGTCGGTGGAACCAAGGGACAGCAACAGGATTGCGGCTTTGTCGACCTTGGACAGTTTGGCGGCAACGGCTCGGTTATCACTCATCTGCGTTAATCCACTCTTTCACGACCTGGGCCACCCGACCCGGGTCTTCTGCCACCAGACTCTTGATTGCGTTCAACTGAGCGTCATAACCCTCGCTCGGGCTCGGTAGCAGAATGCTGGTCGGGCCACCGAGGCTGACACGGTCGTTGGCCAGTTCGCCATCCAGACCACCCATGCCACCCAACTCGACGTCGCTGCCGATACCGACCAGCTGCTTGCCTTTGCCACCACCGGTGATGTTGTTGAGCACCGGACGCAGGACACCGAACACCAGCACCAGAATGAACAGCACACCCAGCACTTGCTTGACGATGTCCCAGAACCACGGCTGGGAGTAGAACGGAATATCGGCAATCACCTCACCGCGCTCGGCGGAGAACGGCATGTTGATCACACTGACGCTGTCGCCACGGCTGGCGTCGAAACCGACGGCGTCCTGCACCAGACGGGTGAAGCGCGCCAATTCATCGGCGGTCCAGGGCGCACGGGTGGTTTCGCCGTTGGCCGGGTTGATCTTGACCTGATCATCGACCACCACCGACACCGACAGGCGATTCAACCGGCCCTGCTGCTGTTTGGTGTGGCTGATGGAACGGTCGAGTTCGAAGTTCCTGGTCGATTGCTGACGCTTGTCCGCAGGGTACGGGGCGAGCATCGGCTGACCGGTGGCCGGGTCCATGATTTGCTGGCCATTGGCATCAACCAGTGGCTGGCCTGGCTGCACCATGCCAGCTGCACCCGGCGTGCCGCCTGTGGTTTGCGGCGCGGAGGCCGGCGATGGCGGCTGGTTGCTCAAGGCACCCGGCACGCCCTGCGGACCATTGCTGGCGGTACGTTGCTCGTTCACCGACTGCTCGCTGCGCAACGCCGGTTGATCCGGATTGAACTGCTCGGAAGTCGACTCGACCGCACTGAAGTCCACGTCGGCGGACACTTCGGCTTTATAGCGATCGTTGCCCAGCACCGGCTGCAGGATGTTGTGCACGCGCTGGGTGAGCATGCTTTCCATGCGGCGACTGTAGTCGAACTGCTTGCCGGCCATGGTCAGTTCGGAGTTCTCCGCCTGATCCGAGAGCAGGTTGCCCTTCTGGTCGACAACGGTGATCTGCGACTTGCTGAGTTCGGGAACGCTGGTCGCCACCAGGTTGATGATCGCCACGACCTGGCCTGGCTCGAGGGAGCGACCGGAATAGAGTTCAACCAGCACCGAAGCGCTCGGCTTGCGCTCGTCGCGCACGAACACCGAACTCTTCGGGATCGCCAGGTGCACGCGGGCACCCTTGACGTTGTTCAGGCTGGAAATGGTGCGGGCCAGTTCGCCTTCGAGGCCGCGACGATAGCGGGTCGCTTCCATGAACTGGCTGGTGCCCAGCCCCTGCTCCTTGTCGAGGATTTCAAAACCGATGTTGCCGTCGCTGGGAGTGACACCAGCGCCCGCGAGTTTGAGCCGCGCACGGGACAGGTCCTCGGCCTTGACCAGCAAGGCACCGGAATTGGGTTCGACGGTATACGGAATATCGGCGGAGGCCAGGGTATCCATGACCTGCTTGGCGTCCATGCCGGCAAGGCTGCCGTACAGAGGCCGGTAGTCCGGCTGTTGAGACCACAACACCACGGCAAAACCAATCGCCACGCTCGCCGCCAGACCGACCAACAGGCCCACCTGACGCAACATGGTCATCTCGGAAAGGTTTTCCAGGAAGGACAACCCGAACAGCGGCGGTTTGCCGTCTATTGGAGTGGCCTTGGCCGGAACGTTATCGGCGACTGCTTCTGCCATGACTCAATCTCGTCCTTTAAACCGGCATCTGCATGATGTCTTGGTAGGCCTGAACCAACTTGTTGCGCACCTGGGTCAACGCCTGGAATGACACACTGGCCTTCTGCGAGGAAATCATCACGTCTGTCAGGTCGACGCCGCTTTTGCCGATTTCGAAGGCGCTGGCCAACTGAGTGGAAGCCTGTTGGGTGTCGTTCACTTTATTGACGGCCTGGCCGAGCATGTCGGAAAAGCTGCTGCCCGCCACTTCAGGGGCGGCAGTCGATTTCGGCGCAGACATGGCATCCATTTGCATGGCGCGCATATCCAGCATCAACCGATTGAATTCAATACCTTGGCTCATGGTTTCTCTCTTTGACGACCCGCAATTTTTTGACACTCACTCGGCGGGTCATGAGGTGTTAGCAACAAGGGTGCCAGCTCCATGGCCACGCTGAACAAAAGCCCTTCCCCGACTCCATGCAAACTTCTGTGGGAGCTGGCTTGCCAGCGAATCGATGGTGGCCGTGACGCAGCCTTCGCTGGCAAGCCAGCTCCCACAGGGATTGTGTTGCGGCATGAATGGTTGTCCAGCTCACGAATCAGGTGGCGAACAGAAAGGCTTCCACATCCATGCCGGCATCACGCATCTGCGCCAGCTTGTAGCGCAGGGTGCGCGGGCTGATCCCCAGGCGCTCGGCCGCCTCTTTGCGCCGACCGCGTTCGGCGCGCAGGGTATCGATGATCATCTGGAACTCACGGCGACGCAGGTCATCCCCCAGCGCACCGGCCGACTCGGACTCGACCTCCACTGACCGCACCGGCGCCGCAACCGACACAGGCAACGGAGCACAGACCACCGGCCCGGCCAGGCAGAAGTCCTGCGGCTGGATCAGACCGCCCTGCTGCAATATCAGCGCGCGCTGAATCGCGTTGTCCAGCTCACGCACGTTACCTGGCCACGGATAACCGATCAGGCACGCCTGAGCCTCGGGCGACAACCTGGCAGTCGAATGCTTCATTTTGTTGACGTGCTTGGCCAACAGACGCTCGGCCAACGGCAGAATGTCAGCGGTGCGCTCGCGCAGCGGACGCCAGGCCAGCGGAAACACCGACAGGCGATAATAGAGGTCTTCGCGAAAACGCCCCGCCGCCACTTCACCCGCCAGGTCGCGGTTGGTGGTCGCCACCACGCGAATATCCAGCGTGATCGGTTTACGCGCCCCAACCCTCTCGACCTCGCGCTCCTGCAGCACGCGCAGCAATTTGGCCTGGAGTCCCAGGGGCATCTCGGAAATTTCGTCGAGCAGCAGGGTGCCGCCGTCGGCCTGCTCGAACTTGCCGGCTTGCGCCGCAATGGCGCCGGTAAAGGAACCCTTCTCGTGACCGAACAACGTCGCTTCGAGCATGTTGTCCGGGATCGCGGCGCAATTGATCGCAATGAACGGCTGACTGGCCCGATGAGAATGCTGATGGATGTAACGCGCCAGCACCTCCTTGCCCGTGCCCGACTCCCCCGAGATCAACACCGTGGAATCACTGCGCGCAACCCGCGCCGCCAGCTCGAGCAACTGCGCGCTCGCCGGCTCGAACGCTACCGGCCCCTCACCCTCGGCCAGGCCAAGACTGCCCAGGGCATGGCGCGCCACCAGATCAAGCAACGCCTTGGGCTCGAATGGCTTGACCAGGTAGTCCGCCGCCCCCTGGCGCATCGCATCGACCGCACGCTCGACCGCACCGTGAGCCGTCATCAGCAACACCGGCAACTGCGGCTGCCGCGCTCGCAGCAGGCCCAGCAACTGGTGGCCGTCCATGCCCGGCATGTTGACGTCGCTGACCACCAGGCTGAAGGCCTCGGCGCCAACGGCAACCAACGCCTCTTGCGCCGAACCCACCGCCTTGTAATCGTGCCCCGCGAGCAACAGCGTATCAGCCAGTGCCTCGCGCAACGCACGGTCGTCCTCGACCAACAGAACCTTGATGCCCATCTATGTCGCCCCCTGAGCGCTGCTGAACAGCGGCAGGATCACCTGCGCGCAAGTGCCGCGACCGAGCCGCGAACGCAGCTGCAATTCTCCCTGATGCGCACGGGCCACTGCCTTGACCACGGTCAGACCAAGACCTGTTCCGGTGGTTTTGGTGGTAAAAAAAGGTTCGCCCAATCGCGCCAGAACCGCGGCATCGATACCCGAGCCACTGTCACTGACACACAGGCGCAGGGTGTTGCCGCGGGTGTAGAGGTGAATCTTCAGGCGCAATTGACCGGCACCGGCCTGAATGGCGTTTTCGATCAGGTTGAGGATCGCGCCGACCAGGGTGTCGCGATTGCACAGCAACTCCCCCGAATGACTGTCGCACTGCCAGCGGATCGGCAGATCCTGCACGTGGGTCAGTGCGGCCGCCTGCAGCGATTGCATCAGTTGGCCAGGGGTTACGCGGTCGGTCAGCGGCAACTCACCACGAGCAAACACCAGCATGTCGCGCACCTGGTGCTCGAGCTCGTGCAGGCGCTCCTTGAGACGCCCGGCAAAGCGCTGCTGGGTAGCGACCGGCAACGCTTGCTCGGCCAAATGACTGGCGTACAGCAACGCGGCGGACAGCGGCGTGCGTATCTGATGAGCCAGGGAAGCGACCATGCGCCCCAACGACGACAGACGCTCATGCCGAGCCAATTGATCCTGCAGATGGCGGGTTTCAGTCAGGTCATTGAGCAACACCAACTGGCCTGGCTCGGCGTCCAGCGAGCGCGTGGCGATCGACAGACGCCGGCCATCCTTGAGGGAGACCTCATGGCCATCGTCTTCGCGCGGCGCAAAACAGCGGGCAATGACGTGGCGCCACAATTCACCTTCCAGCGGCAGGCCCAGCAACTCGCACGCCGCCGGATTGGCTTCGCGCACGATGCCTTGGGCGTCGATGACGATGACACCGCCAGGTAACAGATCAAGGAGATTTTGCAGGCGGTTGGCCAGGCGTTCTTTTTCCGCCAGCTCCTGCATGCGCTGGGCGCTGACCACCGCCAGCTCACCCTTGAGCTCGGTGACCCGGGCTTCAAGCATGCTGTAGGAATCGGTCAACTGACTGGACATCTGATTGAACAGCGCGAATGCCTGCTCAAGGCCCAGACGGCTCGCCTGCTCTACGGACGACGGTTGCCGCGAAGCATCCCCAAAAGCATCTGAGGCAGGAGATATCTGGGCGGATGGGGGCATTGTGCTCTCTCGCTTGGCTGACCGTCAGTGAAACGGAACGTTGCGAGGGACAAAGCAATACCCATGCCTAAAAAAAACTTCTTATAAATGAACGGTTTGAAAAACAGGCGTCAATCATCCGCCTGTTCGTCTCCATCACGACGACTCATGCCGTACTTGCGCATCTTTTCCACCAGCGTGGTACGACGAATACGCAGGCGCTCGGCCGCGCGCGCCACGATGCCATTGGCATCATCCAGCGCCTGCTGAATCAACCCTTGCTCCAGGCCACCGAGGTAGTCCTTCAGGTCCAGGCCCTCCGGCGGCAACATGGCGCTGGCCGTGAAGTCCTGCGTATGGCCGTTGATGGCCACGCGCTCTTCCAGATCGGTGCGCAGGCTGTCGACCATTTGCTCGTCTTCATCGTCGACGTAGCGGAATTTCTTCGGCAACTCGACCACACCGATCACGCCGTATGGATGCATGATCGCCATGCGCTCCACCAGGTTGGCCAGTTCACGGACGTTGCCCGGCCAGCCATGCCGGCACAGCGACATGATCGCCGCCGAGTTGAAACGGATCGAACCGCGCTTCTCGTGCTCCATGCGCGAGATCAGCTCGTTCATCAGCAGCGGAATGTCCTCGACGCGCTCTCGCAGCGGCGCCATCTCGATCGGGAACACATTCAGGCGGTAGTACAGGTCTTCGCGGAAGGTGCCAATCTCGATCATGCTTTCGAGATTCTTGTGGGTCGCGGCAATGATGCGCACGTCGACGCTCTGGGTCTTGTTGCTGCCCACGCGCTCGAAGGTGCGCTCCTGCAATACGCGCAGCAGCTTGACCTGCATCGGCAGCGGCATGTCACCGATTTCATCGAGGAACAGGGTGCCGCCATTGGCCAGCTCGAATCGACCGGCACGGCTGGTGATTGCCCCGGTGAAGGCGCCCTTCTCATGACCGAACAATTCGCTTTCCAGCAACTCGGCCGGGATCGCCCCGCAGTTGACCGGCACGAACGGCGCTTCACGGCGCTTGGAATGGTAATGCAGGTTGCGCGCAACCACTTCCTTGCCGGTGCCGGACTCACCGAGGATCAGCACGCTGGCATCGGTATCGGCGACTTGCTGCATCATCTGGCGGACGTGCTGGATCGCCCGGCTGGTGCCGACAAGACTGCGGAAAAGATTGGGTTCGCGATGACGACCGCGCTCGCGGGCCTGGTCGTACATCTCGCGATAGACCTGGGCACGGTGCAGCGAATCGAGCAACTTGCTGTAGCTGGGCGGCATTTCGAGGGTCGAAAGCACCCGGCGACGCTGGTCTTCCGGCAGGTCAATGGAAGAATTATCGCCCATTAACAAAACCGGAAGGAACTCATCCCAGGTCGAGAGTGTCTTTAGCAAGCCCAGAAGTGCACCAGGAGCATTGACCGTCCCGATCAGGACACAGATTACTTCACGACTTGACGACAAAGAGCCGACAGCCTGCTGCCAGTCATGGCTACCGCAGGGTAAATTTTCTTCGCCAAGAAAATTTAAAATCACCGCCAGGTCGCGGCGGCGGACGCTATCGTCATCAATCAGCAGAATTTTGGTTTCACGCCACATGCAATAGCAACTTCCCTAGTCAACTCAATGCCCAAAATGCTGGGGCAAGCTAGACGCTTGCAGACACGTTATGCCTGAAGACGACTGAAATCTGGAACCAGCCACTAGTTAAGTCAAAAAACCGTTCACAGTCAAATTTATGGCGCACTATGTCTGGATTAACTAGCGTCAATTAACCAAACAGATGGTAAACCTTTGATGCCTTTTGTGCTTGGGTGATCTGCGACATCTCTTCGACTATCGCTTGTCGCTCCCCAGTAGCCACCTCAAGAAGCTGCTTGTACACACCCAGCAACTCCTCCAGGTTATCGCGCAACTCGGCCTCGTTCACTGAAGCTTCACTCAAGACGTCTTCCACACAGGAACGGCAAGCCAGGTCCAATTCACCGATGGCTTCCCAGTTTCGCTTGGCTAATGCATCCACCAGACCCTCACGGGCTTCTTCGATTCGGCGCAGTACAAGACTCATGGTGCTCTCCTTCAGAACTGTGGAGCAGGCGTGCCAATAGCATCCCAACCGTCTTTGACCGTACGCAGCAGATCAGCGACTTCGTCGAGGATTTTCGGATCGGTCTTGGCGTTAGCCTCGGTCAGGCGCTTCATCATGTATTCGTAGAGGCTATCCAGTTCGCCTACCGTTTCGGCCTGATTGTCCAGATCCAGACCTTCGCGCAGGCCACCGATGATGCCGATGGCCTTGCCAATCAGAACACCTTTGTTCGGGATATCCTTACGTTCCATGGCACCCTTGGCCTGGGCAATTCGATCCAGACCACCCTCCATCAACATCTGCACAAGGCGATGGGGACTGGCTTCGGAAGTCTGCGCCTGCGCGCCAATCTTCTGATACTGCCGAAGGGCTAACATTGGGTTCATGTTTTACCTCATCAAAACGCTAGTATTCGTATGATCCATGTATCGACCGCGCATCAAAAAACTTTAGCCGGGTGCCGGGCTGGAGTAGCGCATGCTTCACCATGCCTGTTTTTTGGCGATTCCCAAAGTAAAAAGCCCGACACACTGGAGCGTGCTGTCGGGCTTTTGCGTCAATGCGCTAACAGCACTAGGAGTTCCTTTGCTGCGCCGTCATGGCTTCAAATATCGAAGTAATGTTGCTGGCCGTAGCTTTCAGCTTGCCCACCAGAGAATCCATATCGTTGTATTTTTTGGTCAACACCGCAGTCAGTGTTGCTACCCGACGATCGAGGGCCGCTTGCTGCTCGGCCAGGTTGGCTTTGTTCTTGTTCAGATTGGTGGTGCGAGTATCAAGGATCTCCCCCGTTTGGGTGTAAGGGACAATCGCCTTGTCCATTCGCTCCAGCAAGCCACCGGTCCCGGTAAAGAACGCCTGAACCTCGCCACCAAGGCTCTTGTCGGTCATTGCCGCAGTGAACTTGGTGCTATCGAAGTCCAATGCACCGGTCTTCTGATTGGTGGTGATACCCAATTGCGCCAGCACGGTAAGCTTATCCCCTGCCCCTATCTCGGTCAGCGGCCCACGGATAGCCGCCAGAATGGAGCGCGGCAGCGCGTCCCCAGTCAACGCAGCAGCGACCGTCGGCTTACCGTCACTGTCGAGCGTGGGCTTGGTCAACGTGCCAATGCTGCTGACTACCGCGTTGTAAGCATCGACGAACTTCTGGATCGAGGCCTTCAGGCCATCGGTATTAGTCGCCACCGTCACCGTCGACGTGGCCCCGCCCCCAGCCAACAGGTTGAAGCTCAAACCCGAGACGGCATTGTCGATGGTATTGGTTTTGCTGGTCATGCTCAGACCGTCGACCGAGAACTTCGCATCGGTTGCCGCATCACCAATACGCCCGGCTCCCAGAGGGACATTAGGATAATCAGGGTCATTAGGGTCTGCGGCCATCGCTTGCTGGCCGTTGATGGTCATCACACCAGTGACGGAAATTTCAGACCCCGCCCCCGTAGCCGAGGAGCCCAGCACCAGTCGCGAGCCGTCTTTGTCGGTAATGATGTTGGCGTTGATGCCATCGCCCTGGAACTTGCTGTTGATCAGGTCGCGGACTGACTGCAGGGTCGCACCGGCCGGGACATCAAGGACATAGTCCTTGCTGTTCAGCGTGATGGTCAGAGGACCCTCTGCAACAGCGCTGCTTGCATTTGTAAAGACTTCGCTGGCAACTTTGGCCGAGGTAGCAAGGTTATCGACTTTGATAACGTAGCTGCCCTTGACCGCCGAGTTATTGGAGGTTGCGGTCACAACCTTGACATCGGAAGAGCTTGCAGCAAAACCCGAGAACTGTGGCGTTGTGGTACTGCCAAGGTTCTTCATCGCGGTCTGAAACGCCGCCAACACCGACTTCAAGGTCCCGATACCGGAAAGGCTCGAGGTGGTAATCTTTGTCTGCCGGTCGATCTGCGTCTGCTTGGCCACCTTGTCTGCGTCGACCAGAGCCTTGACGATAGCACCGGTGTCCAGGCCGGAACCCAGCCCAGCACCCGGTAGAATTGGACTTGCCATGTGAATCTCCCTTCAGTTTGTCGGTCGCCAGCCGTTTGACTCTTACTGCGCCGCAAAGAACGGTGCAACACTTTTCATGCCAGCCTTCAGGCCTCGGCGCTGAACAACAGGCTGCTCGCATCATTCAAGCTATTGGCCAGCCTCAGGACTTCTTCATTGGGGATCTGGCGAACTACTTCTCCCGACTCGCTGGCTATGACCTTAACCACCACCTGGCCGGAGGCCTCGTCGATAGAGAACTCCAGATTACGCTTGACCGACTGCACGAACTTTTCAATTTCCTGAACAGCCGCTTTCAGTTTGCCTTGCTCGGTTTCACTTCCTTTGCTTTGATCCTCGACATCGGCGACCGGCGTCACATTCGTTCTAGGCTTTTCCAGCGCTTTTTCCACGACAGGTGTCGCGGGCTGGGCAACAGAGTAAGACAAGTTCAGCTTGACGCTCATATCCATGTCCATCACCTCACTGAAGCAAAAAAGCGGGAGAGCACGACCAGCGCACTCTCCCGCCAACTTTCAACCGGCGATTACTGAAGCAGTTTCAGTACAGCGGAAGGCAGTTGGTTGGCTTGAGCCAGGATAGCAGTGGACGCTTGTTGCAGAGTCTGCTGCTTGGTCATCTGAGCGGTTTCAGCGGCGAAGTCGGTATCTTGTACGCGACCCAGTGCGGCGCTGGCGTTTTCGTTGATGTTTTGCAGGTTGGAGATGGTGCTGGTCAGGCGGTTCTGAGCGGCACCCAGGTTGGAGCGCAGGGTGTTAATAGTGTCCAGAGCCGTATCAATTGCGGTAATCGCAGCCCCGGCGTTGGTAATATCGTCAAGATCAGTGGTATCCAGCAACAAGCCAGCTGCAGTCATTGCTGTCGCACCCAGATCCAAATCGATATCGTCAACACCAGCAGTGACGCCAGCACCCACCTGAATTTTGATAACACCCGCACCATCCAGTAGCGTAGTACCGTTCAAATTAGTGCTAGAGGCAATACGGGTCAGCTCAGCTGACATGTCCTGATATTCTTTGTTCATTGCAGTGTTATCGAGCGTGGTATTGCTACCATTTCGAGCCTGAATACCCAGCTCACGCATACGCTGCAGAATATTGGTGGACTCTTGCAGAGCGCCTTCAGCGGTCTGAGCCATCGAGATACCGTCGTTGGCGTTTTTGATCGCCATGGTCTGGCCGCGAATCTGGCTGGTCATGCGGGTAGCGATTTGCAGACCGGCAGCGTCGTCTTTGGCGCTGTTGATTTTCAGGCCGGAAGACAGACGAGTCATCGAGGTGGACAGAGCATCGGAAGCGCGGTTCAGGTTCTTTTGAACGTTCAACGATGCAACGTTAGTGTTTACGGTTAAAGCCATGACGAATTCCTCGTTGGTTGGGTACTGCGGTTTCCGGCCCTGGCAACCGCCGGGTATGGCCTAGAGAACCTTCGTAATAGTTATCGTCGCGATGGCAGGTTGCTTTAGGAATTTTTGAAAATATTTTGCCATCACACTGCCACCTCCAACAAAAACAAAGGGTTAACACCACCACGAATGAAAAAATGGCGCCAGGGAACTGTCGGGCGCAATGTCATAGGTGCTTTTCTGCTCATAAAAATCGGGCACAAAAAAAGCGCTCAAGGAGAGACCTTGAACGCTTTTTTTGTGCCCGGGCTTAATGATTCAAGGGCGATAAATGATCGCCGACCCCCAAGACAACCCCACGCCAAATCCGCTCAATGCAACGCGCTTCCAGCCGGAGTCCAGAACGTGCTTCTCCAACAGCAACGGAATGCTCGACGACACGGTGTTACCGGTCTCGACCATGTCCTTGATGAACTTCTCGGGTTCTCCCTCGAAACGCCGCGCCACCGCGTCGACAATCGCCGCACTGCCCTGATGAATGCAAAATGCGTCGATGTCATCGGCCGTCAGCCCGGAATCATTGAGCAGTTCCTGCAAGTGTGCAGGAACTTTGAGCAGCGCAAAATTGAACACCTGACGACCATTCATGAAGAACACCCCGTCAGTAACCTTCAAATGCGGCGCACCGGAACCATCGGTGCCGAACTTGGCTTTGCCCAACTGCCAGGGCGCCTCTTCGCCCATCCACGTAGCGGTAGCTGCATCACCGAAGAGCATTGTGGTGTTGCGATCTTCTGGATCAACGATCTTGGAATACGGATCGGCGGTCACCAGCAGGCCATTCTTCAGGCCCGCGGCTTCCATGAAGCCCTTGATCGCATAAATCCCGTAGACGTAACCGGAGCACCCCAGGGATATATCGAACGCGGCGACACTGGTCGGCAGGCCGAGTTTGTCCTGAACGATGGCTGCGGTGTGTGGCAGGCCTTCTTCGTCGCCGTTCTGGGTGACGACGATCAACACGTCGATGGATTCACGCTTCAATTCGGGATTATTGGCGAACAGCGCATTGACTGCTTCGACACACAGGTCCGAAGTTTCCTGCCCGTCGTCTTTGCGCGGCAGGAAGGCCGAACCGATTTTGCCCAGGATGAACGCTTCATCCTTCTCGAATTTTGCACCTTGTGCGTAATTGTCCACGCCGGCTACAGGAACGTAGCTCGCAATGCTTTTTATGCCAATCATTACGGCTTCCCAATAATAAACAGCCCAATACTACCGCTCGTAATGATTCGAGGGGCGCCGACAAACAAAGAAAGACGTCGCCCCGAAGCGGCGACAGCGGCAGGAATTAAAGGCTATCACTGGGCTAAACAGAGACCAGGCGCCATCTTACCGATTCATAGAATACAGTGAAGATGCACGCTATGACTCACAGGTCACGCTAATTTGTGGATTCAACCGCAGAAGCAGACAGGCGAACAGCGACCATTCCTGCGGTTTACCCCGCTTGAGGGCCTGACCAGCACCTCAATAAAATCGAGCGCACATCAACCAGGTTCAAACCTTGTTGAACAGGCCCAACTGCGCGATCTTGCTGAACGCCAATTGCGACGCTTGCAGCATGGTTTGCTGCAAGGTCAGACGGGTCATCACTTCTGCCGGATCGGAGTCGCGAATCGCTGACTGAGTCTGTTTGTTAGCGAGGGAGATACTGGCGTTGGCTTCGGTTTGAGTGTCGAGTGCCGCGCCGCGCCCGCCCACTGAACTCAGGGCACTGGAGAGTTGCTCGGTACCGCTGGTCAAGTTGGAGATGCCAGCACTCAACTCGGCAGTGAAGCGCTGCCCAAGGACCGGATCAGTGCTGATGGGGGCTAATAATGCCGAACGCAACTGACTGACGGTATCCAGAATGTTCTGTGTCTGATGGTTGTTCACGGCAATCACATACTGGTCACCCGCCTGCGGTGCGCCACTTAGATTGAAATCGACACCCGCCGCCGTCGCAGTCGATCCAACCAGGCTACCCGTGGAAACAGGTTTGCTATCGGCCGTGAACGGCGACGCATAAAGCTCGTAACCGGTGGCGCTGGTGAACTTGAGGATGGCGCCCCCCGTCGGAAAGCTGCCGTTGTAATCCGCTGCGTTGCTGACGGTGCTGGCGGTGACCTGTGCTGTAGACGGGTTACCGGGAGAGCGAGAGACGTTGAAGCTGTCCGGTTTGCTCGTGAGGCTGAAACTATGCCCGGCGATCACCGCATCCGGATCAGTATCACCGGCTTGCAGATTAATGTTCAAACGCAGTTCAAGCCCACGAAAATTGATGGATTGTGTGGTTGCGTCCTTGGAACTGAACGCACCATTCTGGCTGGCTTCAGCTGTCACATCATTGCCTGACGCGTCAGTGATCTTCAATTGCGTGCCGCTCAAGAAGTCGACCGTGTAAGGCTCGCCACTACGAAAGCGATTATTGTAGGTCGCACTTGCGGACACCAGACCGTCAGACAGCAGTACCCGCCCATCGTTGACAGCTGGCGACGTGAGGGCGGTCTGGCTCCGACTGGTGTTGATCGCCTGCTGAAAAGCTTCCCAGCCGGTGCTGTTGGCGGCCATCGACATGGTATCGCCAATAGGCAGATTCAGCGTGGTCTGATCACCGTTGTAGCTGTAGGTACCGTCGGAGTTGCGTGAAAACGGAACCGTATCGCCCTTGGAACCGGCGAAAATATATTTACCGCTTTCATCCTTGGTATTCATCAAACTCAGCAACTGCTCTTCAATCTGCCCCAGTTCAGAGGCGGTGGCCTGTCGATCAGCATCGGCATAGGCACCATTTCCTGCGCCGATCGCCAGCTCGCGCGCGCGCTGCAGCACATTGCCAATGCTGGTCATCACCGATTCAGTCGTACCCAAAGTCGCCTTGATGGCATTGGTATTGGCCGTGTACTGATCGAGCATCGAAGCCTGCTGCCCCAATTGCAGCAGGCGCGAAGCGCCAACCGGATCATCGGCGGCGGTGTTGACGCGAACCAGGCTGCTGGCCTCTTCACTGCTTTTGACCGCGTTCGCGAAATTCTTCTGATAGTTCGCAGCCGAAGACTCGTAAAACTGGGCGGTAGAAATGCGCATGGGCTACGACTCCTTAAAGGCTGTTGATCAGTGTGCTGAAGATTTCCTGCGCAGCCTTGATGATCTGCGAAGAGGCGGTGTAGTACTGCTGATACTTGACCAGGTTGCCGGTTTCCTCATCGAGGTCGACACCGGAAAGCGAGTCACGTGCGCCCTTGGCGTTCGCGAGAATGGCGGTGGTCGCCGCACTGTCAAGCTTGCCTTGAGCCGCCTTGGAGCCGACGCCCTCGACCAGCTTGCCGTAGGCGTCGCTCAGGGAAATGCCTTTGCTGGCCGACCCCGTGTCTACGGTCTGTCCGGTTTGCAAACCAGCCAGCGCGGTGCCGTTACGGTTATCCAGCGTACCCGACTGACTGAGCG
Source organism: Pseudomonas sp. QLc11A (assembly GCF_052112305.1). Taxonomy (NCBI): domain Bacteria; kingdom Pseudomonadati; phylum Pseudomonadota; class Gammaproteobacteria; order Pseudomonadales; family Pseudomonadaceae; genus Pseudomonas; species Pseudomonas sp. QLc11A. Next base: position 133,871 of record NZ_JAVAJJ010000003.1, on the reverse strand, counting down.
TGACGTTGATCGCGGTGCCTTTGCCTGGGGAGCCAGCCACGGTCATAGCGAAAGTTGCGGTGTATTGCGTGGCAGGAGCGGCCGGAATCGGCGCACCACTGGCATCCTGGAGCGGAATACTCAGGCTCAGGGCATTGTTCTCGCCAGGCTTGATGGTGCCACTGCTGATAACACCACCCTTGGCATCCAGGAACTGGTAGGTCTGGCTGGTGCCGTCAGCGGAAACATCGCCAAACACGACCTTGGTTGGCGTGGAGTTTTTCAGGCCGTTCTGCATCGCCGTGGCGGTGGCCGAGTCGTAGATATCGAACTTCGTGGTCAGGGTCGGCTGACCACTGGCCGGAATGGTCAGCGTGCCGCTACCACCCGGAGCGATGGCCGCCCCCAAGGGCGCCGCGATAGCCAGACGCTTGGAGTCGGTCATCTCGGTTTTGATATCAGCCGATGCGTTACGCGTCGGCGTGAGCTTGAAGGTGTCGCCTTGAGCCGCTCCCCCGTTGAACGTCATCGAGAACCCGTCGATCACCGGCGCAGGTGTGGTCGTCGTGCTGAAGCTGCCAATCGACGTGTTATCTGGCAGGCGCCGAACGGTGTAGTCGGTGGCGGACGTGAACATGACCTTGTAATCGTTGATGGTCAGCTTGCCAGTGTCCTCGATGCTTACATCGAAGTTGCCGGAACCGGCACTGTTGCTGGTGGAAGCAATGCTGCGCTGAGACATTTGCGCGGCACTGTTGATGCTGTTGAACAGGTTCGAACCGAAATCACCGTTCTTGTCGATGCCCTGAGCCTGGATACTGTTCATCTGATCGGCGACGACCAGCGCCACACGACCCAATTCGTTCATGGCCGGATCGAGTACTTCGCTGCGATAACGTAGCAGGCCGCCGATTTCACCACCAGTCATGATCGACGTGATATCGATGGTGCCCGAGCCACGATTGATCTGCAGCGACAAGCGACCCGGATCATCTTTACCCGGGACAGCCTCAAGCTTGTTGACTGTATTGCCAATCACCAGTGGCTGACCGCTACCCAGATAGATATCAACATTGCCGTCGCGTTCGACAAACTGTGCGCCGGTGAAGGTCGATAGCTGGCGCATGGTTTCGTTACGTGCATCAAGCAGCTCATTCGGCGTGCCGCCGGAGCTCGAAATCTCGCTGATTTTCTGGTTCAACTGCGCCACGGTAGTGGCCAGCTTGTTGACCTGATCAGCCATGTTCGCCAGGTTGCCGTTGATGTTCGCATTCTGCGTGTTCAACTGGCTGGACACGGAATTGAAACGATTGCTCAGGGCTTGGGCATCGCTGAGCAGCGACTGGCGGGAGGCGTCGTCGCCCGGTTTGGCATTGACGTTCTGTACCGAGGCAAAGAATTTGCTCAGGGCACCATTGAGACCGGTGCTACTGTCGGACAGCAAGGTATCGAGTGGCGTGACTTGCCCAAGGTACGCAGCCGAATCACTGTTGAGCGACGTCGTTGTCTGCAACTGCGCATCGAGGTAGCTGTTGTATACCCGGCGTACATCGGCCAGCGTCGTGCCAGTGCCGATGTAGACGTTGCCGTACTGAATCGAACTCTTGGTGCCCTGCACGGTTTGCTGGCGTGAGTACCCGGCGGTGTCGGCGTTGGAAATGTTATTGCCGGTGGTCATCAATGAAGACTGGCTGGCGGACAGCCCCGACATCCCGATATTGAGCAAACTCATGTTTCAGACCTTATACCTTGTGCCTATAAAGGCGTGGTGGAAACGCCCGCCGCAGCGTAGTTCTGGTAACTCGTCATCTGCTTGGCTATCTGCGAAATCTTGCTCGCGTAGTCCGGGTCGGTTGCGTAACCGGCCTTCTGCAACTCGCGTACAAACTGTTCTGGGTTATCGGCCGACTTCACGACATCTTGATAGCGATTATTGGTCTGCAGCAAAGTCACAAGGTCATGGAAACTGTCCTTGTAGGAGTCGTAGGAACGGAACTCGGCCGTCTCCTTGACCATCTGCCCGTTTCGGAATTCGCTGGTGATCGCCCGCGCCGAATTACCCTGCCAACTGTTGCCGGCCTTGATGCCGAACAGGTTGTGGCTGCTGCTGCCGTCCTGAGCACGCATGACCGACTTGCCCCAGCCGGTTTCCAGGGCCGCCTGGGCCACCAGGTAACGCGGATCGACACCAATGCGGGCCGCCGCTTCCCTGGCCATCGGCAACATGGTGTTGACGAACTGGTCGGCGGAACCGAAGGCTTTCTTCGCTGGCGCCAGAGGAATCTGCGCCATGGCGCGACCGTAGATCTGCATGCCGCCAGAGGAGGATTGCTGCGCAGTCGCCAGCCAGTCACCGTTGTACAGCGGTCCCGTACCGGTGCTTGTCGCGCGCTCAGGCAACGGGGTCTTGTTGATCGTCGTGGCAGCGGGCGTCGCCGAAGGCACCAGCCCTGCCAACAGACGATCAGCCAGCTTCGGCGGCAATGCCAGGCGTCGCTGATTGATCAGCGCCATGTCATTGCGATGACCACCCTCACCCGCCTCTTGCGGCGCATGGACCGAGCGCGAAGCCCACAATGGACGCTGGCCATTGACCCGCGACAGCGGTCCGTTGATTGCCGTTGTGCCGGCCGCCACCGGCGTTTGCACGGCGGCTTTCGCGGCCTCTTGCTTGGCCAGAGACGCTGCGGCGGCCTCACCCGGCGCCAGCGGTTTATTCTTCGACATCTGGCGCATCAGCACGTCAGCCAGACCGATACCACCACCCTCACGGGACATGGAAACGGCCAGTTGCTGGTCGTACATTTCCTGATATTGCTTGGCCGCCGGGGTGTTCATCGGATTGTCCTGGCCCAGCGCTTCGGTCGCCGAACGCATGGACTTGAGCATTTCCCCGAGGAACAGCGACTCGAACTCCTGCGCCACCTTGCGTAGGTTGTCGTCGCTGTTCTTGTCGCCGACCTTGAGCTGATTCAGACGATTGAGGTCCGAGTAGGAACCCGAATCGCTGCTGCTGACCAGACCGCTCTTGCGCATATCCACGATGGCCGTCCTCAGATCACGATCAGGTCGGCTTGCAGGGCGCCGGCCTGCTTCAGCGCTTCGAGGATGGCCATCAGGTCACCCGGTGCCGCTCCGACCTGATTCACCGCCCGCACGATCTCGTCGAGGGTGGTGCCAGGGCCGAACTTGAACATCGGCTTGGCTTCCTGCTGGGCATTGACCGTCGAACGCGGCACCACCGCCGTCGTGCCATTGGACAGAGGGCCGGGCTGGCTGACGATCGGGTCTTCGGTGATGGTCACGGTCAGGCTGCCGTGGGTCACGGCGGCCGGAGAAACCTTGACGTTCTGGCCGATCACGATGGTGCCGGTACGGGAGTTGATGATGACTTTCGCCACCGCCTGGCCCGGATCGATCTCGAGGTTTTCCAGGATCGACAGGTAGTCGACCCGCTGGCTTGGATCGAGCGGCGCGGTGACGCGAATCGAACCGCCATCGATGGCCTGGGCCACGCCAGGGCCGAGCATGTTGTTGATCTTGTCGACGATGCGCTTGGCCGTGGTGAAGTCGGAACGGTTGAGGTTCAGCGTCAGGCTGTTGCCCTGGTTGAAACCGCTCGGCACCGCGCGCTCCACCGATGCACCCCCGGGGATGCGGCCGGCCGACGGAACGTTGACGGTGATCTTCGAGCCGTCGCGCCCTTCCGCATCGAAACCGCCAACCACCAGGTTGCCCTGGGCCACCGCATAGACGTTGCCGTCGATCCCCTTGAGCGGCGTCAGCAGCAAGGTACCGCCGCGCAAGCTCTTGGAGTTGCCGATGGAGGAAACAGTGATGTCGACCTGCTGACCCGGCTTGGCAAACGCCGGCAGATCGGCGCTGATCGACACGGCCGCCACGTTCTTCAACTGCACGTTGCCCGAACCCGGCGGCACCTTGATGCCGAACTGCGAGAGCATGTTGTTGAAGGTCTGCAGGGTGAACGGGGTCTGCGTCGTCTGGTCGCCGGTGCCGTTAAGTCCGACCACCAGGCCGTAGCCGATCAACTGGTTGGAGCGCACGCCGGAAATGCTGGCGATGTCCTTGAGGCGCTCGGCTTGAGCATTGAAGGCTGCCGACAGAATCAGGGTAGCCACCATAAGGTGTTTGAAGTTCAACATGCTCAACTGGAAAGCCACCTAGAAAGGGAACAGCGGGCTGAGGAAGAAACGGTCGAACCAGCCTGGCTGACTCGCATCGGCAAACGAGCCGGTGCCCGAGTAGGTAATGCGCGCATCGGCGACACGGGTCGACGACACGGTGTTGTCGGTCGAGATGTCATCGGCGCGAACCAGGCCGGCGATCCGCACCAGCTCATCGCCGGTGTTGAGGGTCATCCACTTCTCGCCGCGCACCGCGATGATGCCGTTGGGCAACACATCGGCAACGGTCACGGTGATCGAACCGGTCAGGGTGTTGCCCTGCGCCGCCTTGCTGTCACCCTTGGTCGCGCGGTCACCTTCGTAGCTGGCACTCAGGCTCAGGTCGCCATCGCCGAACGGGTTGTTGGTGGTGGCGCTGCTGCCGAACAGCGAACTCAGGCCGATGTTGGCCTTGCTGTTCTTGCCGATTTGCGAGTTGGCGTTTTTGCTGGCCTGGGTCCTTTCGTTCAGGGTGATGGTGATGACATCACCGACCCGGAACGCCTTGCGGTCGCTGTAGAGGTTCTGTTCGAAACCGGCCTGATAGATCGAGCCGTTGTTGGCAGCCGCCGGCAACGGCGTGCGCGGCAACACCGGGGCGTAGTAAGGGTCATTGGGTTTGGGCGTCGCAGGCACGCAACCTGCGAGCGCGGCGATCCCACTCAGTGCCAGAACAGATACATAGCGATTCATGACCCTACCTCACGGTGTTGCAGGCAGCCTCATGGCCGCCCCATAGACTTGATTACAGGTTCTGCGTTACGAACGAGAGCATCTGGTCGGCGGTGGAGATCACCTTGGAGTTCATCTCGTAGGCGCGCTGGGTGGTGATCATGTTGACCATCTCCTCAACGGTGCTGACGTTGGAGGTTTCCAGGGTGTTCTGCAGCGTGGTGCCGAAACCGTTCAGGCCCGGTGTGCCGACTTGCGGCGCACCACTGGCGGCGGTTTCCAGGAACAGGTTGTTGCCCACTGCCTGCAGGCCGGCCGGGTTGATGAAGTCGGCGGTTTGCAGGTTGCCGATCACCTGGGCAGCCGGGTTGCCGGCAATGGTGATGGACACGGTGCCGTCGCGGCCGACGGTGAAGGTCTGCGCATCGTTCGGAATGACAATCGCCGGCTCCAGGGCAAAGCCGCTGGCGTTGACGATCTGGCCGTTGGAGTCCAGGTGGAAGGTACCGTCACGGGTGTAGGACGTGGTGCCATCCGGTTGCAGGATCTGGAAGAAACCGCGACCGTCGATGGCCATGTCCAGTGGCTGCTCGGTGGTTTGCAGGCTGCCGGCGGTGAAGTTCTTCTGGGTGCCGACGATGCGCACACCGGTACCCAGTTGCAGACCCGACGGCAGTTCGCTGTCCTGGGTCGACTGGGCGCCTGGCTGACGCTTGATCTGGTAGAGCAGGTCCTGGAACTCGGCGCGGTCACGTTTGAAACCCGTGGTCGACACGTTCGCCAGGTTGTTGGAAATGGTGGTCAGGTTGGTGTCCTGGGCGGACAGGCCTGTTTTGGCAACCCATAGAGCCGGAAGCATTCGATTCTCCTCGTGCGCCTGTTTTACGGCGCGACGTTCTGGTAATTAGCTGATCTGCAAGACCCGAGCCATGGCCTGGTCATCGTCTTTGGCGGTGTTCATCATCTTGATGTGCAGCTCGAACTGCTTGGACAAGGCCAGTACCGAGGTCATCTCTTCCACGGCATTGACGTTGCTCGACTCGAGGAACCCGGACACCAGTTTGACGTCGGCATCGGCCTGCGCCGGCTTGCCGTCCTTGGTGTGGATCGAACCATCCAGGCCCTTGGTCATGTTCTTCAGGTCCGGGTTGACCAGCTTGATGCGGTCCACTTCAGCCATCACCCGCGGACCTTCGCCCATCGCGCGAATGCTGATGGTGCCGTCCTCGCCGACTTCGATCTGCTGCTCCGGCGGCACGGCAATCGGCCCGCCATTGCCCATGACCGGCATACCGTTGCCGGCACGCAGCACGCCCAGGGCGTCAACGTTCAGGCTGCCAGTGCGCACGTAGCTTTCACCGCCATCGGGATTCTGTACGGCAATCCAGCCGCCGCCCTGCACGGCAACGTCCAGGTCCCGGCCGGTTTCCACCAGTGAGCCCGGGGAGAAATCCGTGGCCGGGCGTTCGGACATGGCAAACGCACGCGCCGGAAAGCTGTCACCAAACACCGGCATCGAACGGGCCTGCTCCAGGTCTTTCTGGAAGCCGTTGGTGGAGATGTTCGCGAGGTTGTTGGCATGCGCCTTTTGCGCCAGTGCATTCTGGCTGGCGCCGGTCATTGCCACATAAAGGTACTTGTCCACACTCTTTCCTCTGCCTGCCGGACGTTTGCCGCCCACTGCTGTGTTGCTGAGCCATAAGCAATTTGCAGACCAACTTGTTTTTGGCGGCGCGAGGCCCGGTAAACAGGGGACTTGAGGAGATCAGAGGGGATTGGTGATTTGTGTCAAAGACGAAAAACCGGCGGTGTCATGCCGGTGGGTGGCAAGAGTTCACCTCATTATTCTGTGGCGAGGGGGCTTGCCCCCGTTCGGTCGCGTAGCGGCCGCAAATCCATTTGACGCGTTTTACCTGACAGAAATTGACTGCATGGCTTGGGGCTGCTTCGCAACCCAACGGGGGCAAGCCCCCTCGCCACAAAAACTCGCTCGCCAGAGACTCAGGTGTTGTCCTTGCCCACCTCATACTCACGCAACTTGTTGGCAATGGTGGTATGCGAAACCCCCAACCGCTTGCCCAGCTGCCGACTGCTCGGATGCTCGGAATACAACCGTTCCAGCACCGCCTTCTCGAAACGCCCGACAATCTCGTCCAGCCCGCCCTCCAGCGAAAAATCGCCAAGGGGCTGACGCACGCCATAATCCGGCAGGCGAATATGCTCGGCCTTGACCGTGCCGCCGTCGCACAGGGAAACCGCCTGGAACAGCACGTTCTCCAGTTGCCGCACGTTGCCCGGCCAATGGTAGTGGCTGAGCCGCTCCATGGCCGCAGGGGCCAGTTTCGGCAACGGGCAACCGATCTGCCGACTGGCCTGATCGAGGAAGTGCTCCACCAGCGGCGTCAAACCGTCGAGGCATTCGCGCAGCGGCGGGATGTGCAGCGACAACACATTCAAGCGGTGATAGAGGTCCTGGCGGAACTCGCCGCGCGCGCACAGTTCGGACAGGTCGACCTGGGTCGCGCAGATCACTCGCACGTCGAGGTAGACCTCCTCGTCGCTGCCCACACGACGGAAGCAGCCGTCCTGCAAAAAGCGCAGCAATTTCACCTGCAAGCGCGGGCTCATTTCCCCGACGCCATCGAGAAACAGCGTACCGCCCGCCGTCAGCTCCAGCAGCCCGAGCTTGCCTTCGGCCCGCGCCCCTTCAAAGGCACCGGGGCCATAACCGAACAGCTCCGTCTCGGCCATGGACTCCGGCAGCCCGGCACAATTGAGCGCCATCAACGGCGACTGCCCACGCGGACTGGCCAGATGGCAGGCCCGCGCCAGCAACTCTTTGCCGGTGCCGGTTTCGCCCTCTATCAATAGCGGCGCATCCAGCGGCGCCATGCGCCGTGCTTCGCGCACCACCGCGGCCATCACTTTCGAGCTCTGGAAGATGCTGTCGAAGCCACGCAATTCCTGCTTGCGCACGTTATAGATGCGTTCACCCACCCGGTCGGCGCGGTGCAGCGTCAGCACGGCACCGGCCATGGCCTCGCTGTCGTCGTGCTCCGACTGCAAGGGCGCGATGTCGGCCAGGAATACGTCACCCTTGACCTTGACCCGCAGCCCGTTGATTCGCGATTTGTTGGCGCGCACCAGTTCTGGCAAATCGAAATCTTCGGCGTAGCGCGACAATGGAATACCCGGCACCTCGTCGACCCGCACCCCCAGCAACTGCGCCGCTGCCCGGTTGGCCGCGACGATGGAACCACCCATGTCGATCGACAGCACCGGAAACTCCAGCGCACCGAGCAGGGCATTGAGTTCCATGTGCCGACGCTCGCTGGGCATCAGCCCTACACGCTTGACGCCGAAGACCCCGGCAATCGCTTCGAATTTCGGACGCAAGGCCTGGAACTGGATGTTGATCAGGTTCGGGCAATGCAGGTAGATGGCGTTGCCATGCTCACCCCCCACTTCACCGCGGGCCACGTTGATCCCGTACTCCACCAGCAGGTTGAGAATGTCGCGCAGGATGCCGATGCGGTTCTGGCAGTGGACTTTGATACGCATGAAAAAGGCCTGAAAAAGCAGTGATTGTGGTGGATGCCTGGAATGCACCCTGTGGGAGCGAGCCTGCTCGCGAAAGCGCGGTATCAGTCGACACATCTATCAACTGGAAGGCCGTCTTCGCGAGCAGGCTCGCTCCCACAGTGTTTTTGCAGCGCCCCGGACGATTTTTTCTGCAAAGGCGCTCAGATAGTCGTCAAGATTATGTGACAGCCAACGCGCTTTTCAAACCTGAAAATCCCACCACCTGCGCGACAACAGCCAATACGTAACGAAAACTTTACGATTCTTGAGGGTTTTTTCCCACTCGATGCGCCGACCACCTGCTGCAATGCCGCAATCCTTGGGGTATTTCTAGGTCCATAGCAGTACATAACAAGAACGAAATCCCTTAGCAGGAGAGCAGCATGAAGCAGACGCAATACGTGGCTCGCGAGCCCGATGCGCAAGGTTTTATCGACTACCCCGCCGAAGAACACGCGGTGTGGAACACGCTGATCACTCGCCAACTGAAAGTGATCGAAGGGCGTGCGTGCCAGGAATACCTGGACGGTATCGAAAAACTCGGTCTGCCCCACGACCGCATTCCTCAACTCGGCGAAATCAACAAGGTCCTCGGTGAAACCACCGGCTGGCAGGTTGCCCGGGTTCCCGCATTGATTCCCTTCCAGACCTTTTTCGAATTGCTGGCCAGCAAGCAGTTTCCGGTAGCGACCTTCATTCGGACCCGCGAAGAACTGGACTACCTGCAAGAGCCGGACATTTTCCACGAGATCTTCGGTCACTGCCCGCTGCTGACCAACCCCTGGTTCGCTGAATTCACCCACACCTACGGCAAGCTCGGCCTCAAGGCGTCCAAGGAAGAACGCGTGTACCTGGCGCGCCTGTACTGGATGACCATCGAGTTCGGCCTGGTCGACACCCCGCAAGGCCAGCGCATCTACGGCGGCGGCATCCTGTCTTCACCGAAAGAGACCGTCTACAGCCTGTCGAACGAGCCTGAACATCAAGCCTTCGACCCTCTGGAATGCATGCGCACGCCTTACCGCATCGACATCCTGCAACCCCTGTATTTCGTTCTGCCGAACCTCAAGCGCCTGTTCGACCTGGCCCACGAAGACATCATGGGCATGGTCAAGCAAGCGATGCAGATGGGTCTGCACACGCCGAAATTCCCCCCAAAGGCCGCGTGAACCGCGACTTTTGCTGACAAGTGAGTCTGTCAGTCACCGTCGCTTTGGTTTAGCGTGACGGCACTGTCGACCGATATAAAAACACTCGATTACAGGAAACACACCATGTCCACCTTGAACCAAGCCCATTGCGAAGCCTGCCGCGCCGACGCCCCACAAGTCAGCGACGAAGAACTGCCGATCCTGATCAAGCAGATCCCGGACTGGAACATCGAAGTACGTGACAGCATCATGCAGCTGGAAAAGGTCTTCCTGTTCAAGAACTTCAAACATGCACTGGCCTTCACCAACGCCGTCGGTGAAATCTCCGAGGCTGAAGGCCATCACCCGGGCCTGCTGACCGAGTGGGGCAAAGTGACCGTGACCTGGTGGAGCCACTCGATCAAGGGCCTGCACCGCAACGACTTCATCATGGCCGCGCGCACTGACGAAGTAGCGAAGGACGCTGAGGGGCGCAAGTAATGCACTTCGACGCCATCGGCCGAGTGCCCGGCGACCCGATTCTGGGCCTGATGGAGGCCTACGCGCAGGACCCGAACCCGCGCAAGTTCGATTTGGGCGTGGGTGTCTATAAAGACGCCCAAGGCCTGACGCCGATTCTCGAGTCGGTGAAACTTGCCGAGCAGCGCCTGGTGGACGGCCAGTCCACCAAGACCTACATCGGTGGTCACGGCGAACCGGCGTTCGGCAAGGCGATCAATGAGCTGGTGCTGGGCGCCGACTCGAAGCTGATCAGCGCACAACGCGCTGGCGCCACCCAGACTCCGGGCGGCACCGGGGCCTTGCGCCTGAGCGCTGACTTCATCGCCCAGTGCCTGCCGGGGCGCGGCGTCTGGCTGAGCAATCCGACCTGGCCGATCCATGAAAGCATTTTCGCCGCCGCCAAGGTCAAGGTCAGCCATTACCCCTACGTCGGCAGCGACAACCGACTGGATGTCGATGGCATGCTGGCAGTGCTCAACGAAGCGCCCAAGGGTGACGTGGTGTTGCTGCATGCCTGCTGCCACAACCCGACCGGTTTCGACCTGTCCCAGGATGACTGGCAGCGGGTGCTGGAGGTAGTACGCAAGCGCGAACTGCTGCCACTGATCGACTTCGCGTATCAAGGATTCGGCGATGGCCTGGAGCAGGATGCCTGGTCGACCCGGCTGTTCGCCGCCGAGTTGCCGGAACTGCTGATCACCAGCTCTTGCTCGAAGAACTTCGGCCTGTACCGCGACCGCACCGGCGCACTGATTGTCTGCGCGAAAAGCGCCGACAAGCTCACCGATATCCGCAGCCAGCTGGCCAACATCGCCCGCAACCTGTGGTCGACGCCGCCGGATCACGGTGCGGCCGTGGTCGCGACCATCCTCGGCGACCCGGAGTTGAAAAACCTCTGGGCTGACGAAGTGGAAGGCATGCGCTTGCGTATCGCCCAACTGCGCAGCGGTCTGGTGGAAGCACTGGAGCCTCACGGTTTGCGCGAGCGGTTTGCGCACATTGGCGTGCAACGCGGGATGTTTTCCTACACAGGCCTGTCGCCAGAGCAAGTGAAGAACCTGCGGGATCATCACAGCGTGTACATGGTCAACTCCGGCCGCGCCAACGTTGCAGGCATCGATGCCACGCGCTTGGATCTGTTGGCCGAGGCGATTGCCGCAGTCTGCAAATAACACCACCAAACCCTGTGGGAGCGAGCTTGCTCGCGATGAGGCCATAACATTCAACATCTCTGTTGACTGTCAGGCCGCTATCGCGAGCAAGCTCGCTCCCACATTTGTTTTGTGTCGCTCTTCCAGTCATGTCTAGACAATCCCATCCGTCGAAACAAATGGATATAAAAGTCCGTTTGTCATTTTCAGTGCTGTATCCTGCCCAGGCTTTTTCAAAGCGCGGATCTACCAGATCTATCAACAGACTTAGCGAGGAGCGCAACCATGCACGAGATTCCTAATCTCCCCTTCCCAAGCCTGCACGTACCTGAGCAGACGACCACGCAACAAGCCGGTGCCCAACAGCCCGAGCCGAAAGAAGCCACTGACCGCCGCCAGGCTGACAGCGAAGACTGAAACACCCGACGTACAGACCGTGTGGAAAGCGCTACCATGCGCTTTCCACACTGCCTGAAGCGAGAACCCGCAACATGACCGATGAACTCAGCGAAACCTTTGATGAAAAGCAGGCCAGCGTCCTGATTGGCACCGCCGAGAAAATGATCGAGATCTGGAATCGCCTCTCCCCCGAGAAACAAGCCGCATTGCTCGCCCGTTTCGGCACCCAGGAAAATGCGCTGGCCGCCCTGGTCACTACGCAACTGGTTGCTCCCGTCAAAGCTGAATGACATCGCCGGGCAAATAGTTTTACTTTTTCACAACCAACGTCCGTCCACACCGCTATCATAAGCAGCCTATCTATCCTGCTTTACCGTGGACCTTTACCCATGCCTGAAAACCAGCGCCCCCTGTCGGTCACGCTGCAAGTCGTTTCCATCGTCCTTTTCACCTTTATCGGCTACCTGAACATCGGCATTCCCCTGGCCGTATTGCCCGGTTACGTCCACAGCGACCTGGGTTTCGGCGCGGTGGTCGCGGGCCTGGTGATCAGCGTGCAATACCTGGCCACCCTGCTCAGCCGCCCCTATGCCGGGAAGATCATCGACAACAAGGGCAGCAAACTGGCCGTGATGTATGGCCTGGCCGGTTGCGGCCTGAGCGGCGTGTTCATGTTGATCTCGGCCTGGACCCAGAGCCTGCCGACCTTGAGCCTGATCAGCCTGTTGATCGGTCGTCTGGTTCTCGGCAGCGCGGAAAGCCTGGTGGGCTCGGGCTCGATTGGCTGGGGCATCGGCCGGGTCGGCGCGGCGAACACGGCCAAGGTCATCTCCTGGAACGGGATCGCCAGCTACGGCGCACTGGCCGTCGGCGCACCCCTGGGTGTGTTGATCGTCCATCAACTGGGTTTGTGGAGCATGGGCGTGAGCATTGTGCTGCTGGCCGTGCTCGGCCTGCTGCTGGCCTGGCCGAAAACCGCCGCACCGATCGTTGCCGGTGAGCGCCTGCCGTTCATGCATGTGCTCGGGCGGGTCTTCCCCCACGGCTGTGGCCTGGCCCTGGGCTCCATCGGCTTTGGCACCATCGCCACCTTCATTACCTTGTATTACGCCACGCAACACTGGGACAACGCGGTGCTGTGCCTGAGCCTGTTCGGCGCCAGCTTCATCGGCGCTCGCCTGCTGTTCGGCAATCTGATCAACCGTCTCGGCGGCTTTCGCGTCGCCATTGCCTGCCTGTCGGTGGAAACCCTGGGGTTATTGCTGCTGTGGCTGGCACCGGATGCGCATTGGGCACTGGCGGGTGCGGCGCTGAGCGGCTTCGGCTTCTCGCTGGTGTTCCCGGCGCTGGGCGTGGAAGCGGTGAATCTGGTGCCGGCCTCCAGCCGTGGCGCAGCCGTCGGCGCCTATTCGCTGTTCATCGATTTGTCGCTGGGGATCACCGGGCCGCTGGCCGGGGCCATTGCGGCCGGGTTCGGTTTCGCTTCGATCTTCCTGTTTGCCGCCCTCGCCGCCTTGAGCGGATTGATACTGAGCCTTTACTTGTACCGGCAGGCACCGAAGCAACGCGAGGCGCGGGGAGCCCGCTAGAAGTCGACCTTGCCGCGCCCGGCCTTGATGTTGCCGCGTTTGCTCTTGGATTCGAGACGACGGGTCTTGGAGCCGAGGGTTGGTTTGGTCGGACGGCGCTTTTTCTCGACCTTGGTGGCACTCTGGATCAACTCGGTCAGGCGCAACAGCGCATCGGCGCGGTTCTGCTCCTGCGTCCGGTACTGCTGGGCCTTGATGATCAGCACACCGTCGCTGGTGATGCGGCTGTCGCGCAACGCCAGCAACCGCTCCTTGTAGAACTCGGGCAAGGACGACGCCGGAATGTCAAAGCGCAGGTGCACCGCGCTCGACACCTTGTTGACGTTCTGCCCACCGGCACCCTGGGCGCGAATGGCCGTCAACTCGATCTCGGCATCCGGCAGATGCACGTTGTTGGAAATCACCAGCATGGAAAAGCGTCCGTATTCAGAGCGTGCAGGATACCGCGAAAGGGTCGGACAAACGCGTTCCCTGTGGGAGCGAGCTTGCTCGCGATAGCAGTGTGTCAGGCAACGATGATGTCGACTGACACGGCCTCATCGCGAGCAAGCTCGCTCCCACAGGGTTTAATGTCCTGCCATGAATTCGATATCCACAAAAAACCCGGCGCATGGCCGGGTTTGTTGTTTCTGCGGGGAGTTACTTCACCGCCGCCTGCAACGCATGTTGCGCACTGCGCTTGTTCTTGATGCCGTAGCAGACCCACATGAACACGAGCCATACCGGAATCGCGTACACCGATGTCTGGATCCCCGGAATCAACAGCATCACACCGAGAATGAACAACACGAACGCCAGGCAGATGTAGTTGCCGTACGGGTACCACAGGGCCTTGAACAGCGGCGTCTGTTTGGTTTTGTTCATGTGCTGGCGGAACTTGAAGTGCGAGTAGCTGATCATCGCCCAGTTGATCACCAGGGTGGCCACCACCAGCGACATCAGCAGTTCCAGCGCGCTGTGCGGAATCAGGTAGTTCAGCAGCACCGCGATCAGGGTCACGGCGGCCGAGGCCAGGATCGAACGCACGGGCACGCCACGCTTGTCGATCTTCGCCAGGCTTTTCGGCGCATCGCCCTGTTCGGCCATGCCCAGCAGCATGCGGCTGTTGCAGTAGGTGCCGCTGTTGTACACCGACAACGCCGCAGTCAGGACCACGAAGTTGAGGATGTGCGCCGCGGTGTTGCTGCCCAGCATCGAGAACACTTGCACGAACGGGCTGCCGCTGTAGGAATCACCGGAGGCGTTCAGGGTGGTCAGCAAGCTGTCCCACGGGGTCAACGACAGCAGGATCACCAGGGCACCGATGTAGAAAATCAGGATCCGGTAGATCACCTGGTTGATCGCTTTCGGGATCACGGTTTTCGGCTTGTCGGCTTCTGCAGCGGTGAAGCCGAGCATTTCCAGGCCACCGAAGGAAAACATGATGAAAGCCATGGCCATCACCAGGCCGCTGATGCCGTTCGGGAAGAAGCCACCGTGGGACCACAGGTTGCTCACCGCCGCTTGCGGGCCGCCATTGCCGCTGACCAGCAGGTAGCTGCCCAGGGCAATCATGCCGACGATCGCCACGACCTTGATGATCGCGAACCAGAACTCGGCCTCGCCAAACACTTTGACATTAGCCAGGTTGATGACGTTGATCAGCACGAAGAAGCCCGCTGCGGAGACCCAGGTCGGGATGTCCGGTGCCCAGTAGTGGATGTACTTGCCGACCGCGGTCAGCTCCGACATGCCCACCAGGATGTACAGAATCCAGCAGTTCCAGCCCGACAGGAAGCCGGCAAAGCCGCCCCAGTACTTGTGGGCGAAGTGGCTGAAGGAGCCGGCCACCGGATCTTCGACGATCATTTCGCCCAGTTGGCGCATGATCATGAAAGCAATGAATCCGCAGATGGCATAGCCGAGGATCATCGACGGGCCGGCGGACTTGAGTACCCCGGCCGAGCCGAGGAACAGACCGGTACCGATCGCGCCACCTAAGGCAATCAATTGAATATGGCGATTTTTCAGGCCGCGTTTCAGCTCGCCTGATTGCGGGTTTTGTCCACTCATGAAAAGGGTCTCACGCAAGGTTTGATGATGTTCAGTAGACGTTGCTGCTCAAGAAAGGCGTTAAGCGGCACCGATCAAACCCCAGCGCAGGCACCAGGAGTTCAGCGTATTTACAACGGTCATGCGTCACCTGTTTGTTTTTATCTGTGACGAAATCGAACCCGACACGCTCGTGACGCGGCGGAGTGAACAAGGCGGATAGCCTTGAGGGTTGCGCAAATGCGCAGGAGGTCACAGGTAAAACGCGGCGCATTGTACACCTGTAACCCCCTGCTGCCAGACCCGCTGGACAAGCGTGTCTATGGCCGGGATTGCCTGTGTCCGCCCCGGGAGGCCCGGGCGGCTGCAAAAAATGGGTCAGATCCTTGCGGATCATCGACGGGAAAGGCAGGAAAACCGCCTCTCGCAGAGAGATGGAGATGGAATACGGCGTTCATTGCGCCTCCTTTTTGTTATGCACCTGCACGACAGGCATGGCGCGCATAACACCCTGCATGGAGCGGTGAAACAAGCGGGCCAGAGGGCTGGAAGGCGCAAGGAAGGCGTTGATGCGTAAGCGTTTTCTTACGGCATCCCGGGAATGGCGAATCCACGGGGCTAATCGGTGAATTTTGTCAGGTTTTCTTTACAGGCCGTAACATCGGGTTTCCATTCGGGAGAGTGTGGTGTTGCCGCTGACGCCTTCGCGGGCAAGCCCGCTCCCACAATGGATCGCATTTCTTCAGAACAACCCGGTCTCCTGTGGGAGCGGGCTTGCCCGCGAAGAGGCCCTTGAAAACACCCCATCGCTAAAGCCAGCCAAAAAAAAACGCCAACCCGAAGGTTGGCGTTTTTTATGAAGCGCTCAGCCGATTATTCCGGCTTGCGACGACCAAAGCCCGGACGCTGACCGGAACCGGCCGGTGCGCCACGGCGCTTGCCCGATGGCGTGTCACCGTCGACCAGCTTGATCCCCGGACGCTTCGGCGCCGGCTTGGCCGGGCGCTTGGTGTCGGCCGGGCGATCGGCTACCGGCGTACCACGGCCTTCGCCACGCTCGGTACGGCCATTGGCCGGACGTGGCGTACGTGGACCGCGTTCGCCGTCCTGGCGCGCAGCAGGCTTGCGCCCTGGACGCTCGCCTTCGATCTGCGGCTCGCGGCTGGCACGTGGAGCAACAGGAGCGGCAGCCCCCCCAGCGGCTGGACGCAGGGTACGTACACGCTCGGTCTTGGCCATCGGACGCGACGACTTGCGCTGCATACGGTCAAGCTTGTCTTTGCTCTTGGCGTTCATCTGCGGCATCGCGACCGGCGTCAGGCCGACCTCGGCACTCAGAATGTCGACTTCGTACTGGCTCATTTCGCGCCAGCGGCCCATCGGCAGGTCGGAGTTGAGGAACACCGGACCGAAACGCACGCGCTTCAGACGGCTGACCACCAGGCCCTGGGATTCCCACAGGCGACGAACTTCGCGGTTACGACCTTCCATGACCACGCAGTGGTACCAGTGGTTGAAACCTTCACCGCCTGGCGCTTGCTTGATATCGGTGAACTTGGCCGGGCCATCTTCAAGGACAACGCCAGCCTTCAGACGCTCGATCATCTCGTCATCGACTTCGCCACGCACACGTACCGCGTATTCACGGTCCATTTCGTAGGAAGGGTGCATCAGGCGGTTGGCCAGCTCACCGTCGGTGGTGAACATCAGCAGACCGGTGGTGTTGATGTCCAGGCGACCGATGTTGATCCAGCGACCCTCTTTAGGGCGCGGCATCTTGTCGAACACGGTCGGACGACCTTCCGGATCGACACGGGTGCAGATTTCGCCGTCGGGTTTGTTGTACATGATCACGCGGCGCACCGATTCGGCGGCCTCTTCACGCTTGATCACCTTGCCATCGATGGTGATGGCGTCGTGCATGTCGACGCGCTGGCCAAGGGTGGCGTCTTTGCCGTTGACCTTGATGCGGCCGTGGCTGATCCAGGCTTCCACGTCACGGCGCGAGCCGACGCCGATACGGGCGAGGACTTTCTGCAGTTTTTCGCCTGCGGGGCCGATTGGCTGGTCGTCTTGCTGGTCTTTGATACTCATCTGGGCACCTCCCGGTGTGGTCTGAAATCTGGGTACTTTGGCGAAGGGATCGCCGAAGGGTCGCGAATCATACGCGCATGCGGGCGTTTGCGCATCACAGACTAGCTCATCAAGGCCAGGTTATTGGTTTTTCCGCTGACCGGTGGTTCGCTGTTTTGCTGTGAACACAATCCCCTGTGGGAGCGGGCTTGCCCGCGAAGAGGGCGTTTCAGTCGGCATATTTATTGGCTGACCCACCGCATTCGCGGGCAAGCCCGCTCCCACAGGGGTCTTTAGTGATCGTAAAAGCTGCGGTCAATCTTCGAATTGGCGGCGCTCGGCCTCGATGGCTTCGGCCAGGGCCCGGGCTTCGGCCTCTTCGTCGGACAGCTCCGGCTCGGGCTTCGGTTGTTCGAGGGCAGCGACGGCAGCCAGGAGTTTTTCCCGGGCCTCGGCCACGCCGAGGATGTCGTCGTCCTGCTCCGGTTCAATGTCCGGCTCAGGCTCGATCCGGGCAACTTCAGGTTCAGGCTCGATGTCGGGCTGTTCCGAATCAAACTCAGTCACCGCGCCATCGCGCAACAGATCATCGAAATCGGTCTTGATCCCCTCCTCCATGCTGTCGAGCTCCAGCAACAGAGTGTGGAAACTGGTTTCTTCCTTCGGTTCTTCCGGTTCCGCGCTGGCGTCGGCCAACGCCTGCAACCCGGCGGGTACGGGGGCGTCGTCGAAATCGAGCACCGGGTCCGGTTCCAGCTCGCGCAGCTCCGCCAAGGGTGGCAAGTCGTCTAGGTTTTTCAGGTTGAAGTGATCGAGGAACGCCTTGGTGGTGGCGAACATCGCCGGTTTGCCGGGGACGTCGCGGTAGCCGACGATGCGGATCCATTCGCGCTCCATCAAGGTCTTGACGATGTTGCTGTTGACCGCCACCCCCCGCACGTCTTCGATTTCGCCGCGGGTGATCGGCTGGCGATAGGCGATCAGGGCCATGGTTTCGAGCATGGCGCGGGAGTAACGCTGCGGGCGCTCCTCCCACAGACGCCCGACCCACGGCGCAAATTTCTCGCGAATTTGCAGGCGATACCCCGAGGCCACCTCCTTGAGTTCAAACGCGCGGCCATCGCAAGACTTGGCGAGCATCGTCAGGGCCTTCTTGAAGACCGGCGGTTCCGGGCGCTCGCCCTCCTCAAAGAGCTCGAACAGGCTTTCCAGGGATTGCGGCTTTCCCGAAGCCAACAGAAAGGCTTCAAGCAAGGGTGCCAGGTCACGGGGTTCAGTCAGGTTCATGTTTCGACTCTTTATTCGGCTCGGGCTCGCACGTGGATCGCGGCAAATGGCTCATTCTGCACCAGCTCGACCAGGGATTCCTTGACCAGTTCAAGGATCGCCATAAAGGTCACCACCACGCCAAGGCGCCCTTCTTCAGCGGTGAACAGTTCGACAAACGGCACGAAACCGCCGCCCTTGAGCCGCTCCAGCACATCGCTCATGCGCTCGCGGGTAGACAGCGCCTCGCGGCTGACCTGATGGCTTTCGAACATGTCGCCACGGCGCAATACCTCGGCCATGGACAACAGCAACTCGGACAGGCGCACGTCCGGCAACAACTTGCGAGCCCGGGCCTCCGGGGCGTCCAGTTTGGGCACTACCACGTCGCGACCGACGCGGCTCAAGCCATCGATGCCTTCGGCGGCAGCCTTGAAACGCTCGTATTCCTGCAAGCGGCGGATCAGTTCGGCGCGCGGGTCGTCTTCTTCGTCTTCGATGGTTTCGGCCCGCGGCAGCAGCATCCGCGACTTGATCTCGGCCAGCATCGCGGCCATCACCAGGTACTCGGCGGCCAGCTCCAGGCGCACCGACTGCATCAACTCGACGTAGCCCATGTACTGGCGGGTGATTTCCGCCACCGGGATGTCGAGGATGTTGATGTTCTGTTTGCGGATCAGGTACAGCAGCAGGTCGAGGGGGCCTTCGAAGGCTTCGAGGAAGACCTCGAGGGCATCCGGCGGGATGTACAGGTCCAGCGGCATTTCCATGACCGCCTGGCCATAGACCATGGCGAAGGGCAGTTCCTGTTGGGCTCCGGCCTGACTGTCGACGGGTTCTACTGCGGACATCTAGGCCTCGACCATGAACGGCGCAGGGTCGCCGCAACCGACGCGGATGACTTCCGGTTCGCCGTCGGCGAGGCTGATCACGGTGGACGCCTTGATCCCGCCGAAACCGCCGTCGATGATCAGGTCGACCTGGTGCTCGAGCAACTGGCGCATCTCGTGCGGGTCGGTCAACGGATCTTCATCGCCGGGCATGATCAGGGTCACGCTCATCAACGGTTCGCCGAGCTGCTCCAGCAGTGCCAGGGCAATCGGGTGGCTCGGCACGCGCAGGCCGATGGTGCGTTTCTTGGGGTGCAACAACAGCCGCGGCACTTCGCGGGTGGCGTTGAGAATGAAGGTATAAGGCCCCGGAAGATGGGCCTTGAGAATGCGGAAAGTGCCGGTGTCGATCTTGGCAAACAGTCCCAGTTGCGACAAATCGCTGCAGATCAGCGCAAAATTGTGCTTTTCATCCAGCTGCCGCAGGCGCCGAACGCGCTCCACAGCCACCTTGTCGCCGATCTGGCAACCAATGGCGTAGGAAGAGTCTGTGGGATATATCACCACCCCGCCCTTGCGGATGATTTCTACCGCCTGTTTGATCAGGCGCGCTTGCGGGTTTTCCGGATGAATCTGGAAAAATTGACTCACATTCTCTACCTGTTCAGACGGCGGCAATAACTGGGTCATGTTTGAATCGACACCATAGCGGTGGCAGATCCTCCGGGAGCGGCCGGTATTCGCCGATCTCCGACCAGCCTCCGGGGCCATGAAAATCACTGCCGGCGCTGACCAGCAGACCGAACTCGCGGGCCAGAATGGCCAGGCTGCCCACTTGTTCGGCAGGCTGGTAACCATTGACCACTTCGATGGCGTGGCCCCCTGCTTGAATATAGTCGGCAATCAGGCGACGTCGCTTGCTTCGAGTGAATTCGTAGTGCCAGGGGTGTGCCAGGCTGACCCAGGCCTTGGCCGCACGCAGGGTTTCGACGGTTTCTTCCAGGGTCGGCCAGTGTTGCTTGACGTCGCCCAGCTTGCCGGCACCCAGCCATTTGCGGAACGCCTCGGCGCGATCCTTGACGAAACCTTCACGCACCATCCAGTCCGCAAAGTGCGGGCGGGCCGGCGCGTTACCGCTGTCGCCCAGCGCCTGCTGGATCTCCCGGGCGCCATCCAGCGCCCCCGGCATGCCTTTGAGCGCCAGTTTGCGGCTGATTTCCTCGGAGCGCAGCCAACGGCCATCATGCAATCTGGCGATGGCCTCGACCAGCGGCGCGGCGTTCACGTCAAAACCGTAGCCCAGCACATGAATGGTCGCGCCGCCCCAGGTGCAGGACAATTCGACGCCATTGACCAGTTGCATCCCCAGTGCGGCAGCCGCGTGCCGCGCCTCGTCGAGCCCTTCAAGGGTGTCGTGATCGGTCAAGGCCAGGACTCGCACGCCTTTCTCGAACGCCCGCGCCACCAGAACCGCAGGCGCCAGGGCGCCATCGGAGGCCGTGCTATGGCAGTGCAAATCAACATTCACAGGGCTTTGTAACCTCAAATCAGCTGGCGCTATCGCGCGCCCATATGTTTGTTATTATGCCGCCACATCCTGCTTCTGGCTGCCACTGTGAAACAATTCATCGATTTCATCCCGCTCCTGCTGTTTTTCATCGTCTTCAAAATCGATCCACGGGTCGTCGACATCGCCGGCCATGAGCTCACTGTAGGCGGTATCTACAGCGCCACCGCGATGCTGATCGTCAGTTCCCTGGTGGTCTACGGCACACTGTTCATCAAACAGCGCAAGCTGGAGAAGAGCCAGTGGCTGACCCTCATCGCCTGCCTGGTCTTCGGCAGCCTGACCCTGGCCTTCCACAGCGAGACGTTCCTCAAGTGGAAAGCCCCGGTGGTCAACTGGCTGTTCGCCCTGGCGTTCATCGGCAGCCACTTCGTCGGTGACAGCCTGCTGATCAAACGCATCATGGGCCACGCGCTGACCTTGCCGGAACCGGTCTGGACACGCCTGAACATCGCCTGGATCGCCTTCTTCCTGTTTTGCGGTGCCGCCAACCTGTTTGTCGCGTTCACCTTCCAGAGCTACTGGGTCGACTTCAAGGTCTTCGGCAGCCTGGGCATGACTTTGCTGTTCCTGATCGGCCAGGGCATTTACCTGTCCCGCCATCTGCACGATGCCGACACCACTACGCCAAAAACCGAGGACTGACATGCTTTACGCAATCATTGCCACAGACGTCGCCAACTCCCTGGAAGCCCGCCTGGCCGCACGGCCTGCGCACCTCGAGCGCCTGCAAGCGCTCAAGGGCGAAGGTCGCATCGTATTGGCCGGCCCACACCCGGCCGTCGACAGCAATGATCCGGGCGCAGCGGGTTTCACCGGCAGCCTGATCGTCGCCGAGTTCGATTCCCTGGGCGCCGCCCAGGCCTGGGCCGACGCCGATCCGTACATCGCCGCAGGTGTCTACGCCAACGTTCTGGTCAAGCCGTTCAAGCAAGTCCTGCCGTAACAAATCCCCCCACGCGATGAACCTTGTCGGTTCATCGCGTTCTCAATCGCTCATTATTCCTGATTATCGGCCGACAACTTGCCCAATACCCGTATTGGAATCAGGAGTCGCGATGCGCAAGGGTCCGTTGTGTCTGATGTTGGTCACGTTGTCGATCGTGGCGCCCGTCCACGGCGAAGAATACGCCGAGGGTGGAAACTCGACGCCGCTTTCCTTGAGCGCCGGCAGCCAGATCACCGAGTTGCAGCAACGCTTGAAAGAAAGCGAACGGCAACGGGAAGAACTGAGCAAACAATTGCAAACTGCCGATGGCGAACGCGAAAGCCCGCTGCTGGCCCGGTTGCGCCAGGAGAACCAGCGTTTGAAGCTGCAACTCAAGGAAGCCCAGGCCAGCAGTCCGCTGCCGCGTCTGCTGACCGACCAGCAACAATGGTTTGTCATTGGCGCCGGGGTAGCGCTATTGGCACTGCTCTGCGGTATCTTCGCCAGTGGAGCAAGTCGAAAACGTCGACAATGGCTAAATTGAGTGAGTCATGAGCGAGCTGTTACTGATTGATGATGACCAGGAGCTGTGTGAGCTCCTGAGCAGTTGGCTGAGCCAGGAAGGGTTTCAGGTACGCGCCTGTCACGACGGCCAGAGCGCGCGCCGTGCGCTGGCCGAAACCGCTCCGGCAGCCGTGGTACTGGATGTGATGTTGCCCGATGGCAGCGGCTTGGAACTGCTCAAGCAGTTGCGCAGCGATCACCCGGATTTGCCGGTGCTGATGCTCTCGGCCCGGGGCGAGCCCCTGGACCGTATTCTCGGCCTGGAACTTGGCGCCGACGATTACCTGGCCAAACCCTGCGACCCGCGAGAGTTGACCGCCCGCCTGCGCGCCGTCCTGCGCCGCAGCCACCCGGCAGCGGTGTCCAGCCAGCTGGAACTGGGCGACCTGTGTTTCAGCCCGGTGCGCGGCGTGGTCAGCATCGACGAGCAGGAGTTCACCCTCACCGTTTCCGAAAGCCGCCTGCTGGAAGCCCTGCTCAAGCAGCCCGGCGAACCCCTGGACAAACAGGAACTGGCGCAGATTGCCCTCGGCCGCAAGCTGACCCTGTACGACCGCAGCCTGGACATGCACGTCAGCAACCTGCGCAAGAAGATCGGTCCACACCCCGACGGCCGTCCGCGCATCGTGGCCCTGCGCAGCCGCGGCTACTACTACAGCCTCTGAAACCATGTGCCCCCTGTAGGAGCGAGCTCGCTCGCGATGGACGTGAACGATGACGCGCACTGTCTGACAAGAAGCGCCGACCTCGAAATCTTCGCGAGCAAGCTCGCTCCTACAGTCATCTGAAGTTTTGTCAGGTCGGCGGGAAATCGTCTTTACCCAAGCTTTACTCTTCGCTGACCGCCGCTGACCTTGATCTGCGTAATCTGTACTCATCCGGAACGTACCGGGAACGAGACAAGGAGATTCACCATGCGCAAGACTCTTATCGCTCTGATGTTCGCGGCTGCCCTGCCGACCGTTGCCCTGGCCATGCCTGAAGGCACCGGCCCCATGGATGGGCCGATGGACGGATCGCGCCACGGTGGTCAGATGCACGGCATGCACGGCAAAGGCCCGTACAGTGAACTGGACCTGAGCCGCGAACAGCGCGAGCAGATCCGCAAGATCATGGGCGAGCAGATGCACGAGCGTAAGCAACTGGTTGACAAGTACCTGGAAAAACTCTCGCCAGCCGACCAGAAAGCCATGAAAGATGAAATGGCCGCCAACCACAAGAAAGCCGAAGCTGACGTACGGGCACTGCTGAAACCGGATCAACAGAAGCAATTCGACGAGATCCAGAAGAAACAGGCAGAGCGTCGCGCCGAATGGACCGAGTTCAAGGCGTGGAAAGCGCAACAACCGCAAAAAGCGCAATAATGCGCTGACCCCGGACCCGACGGCTGAACACCGTTGAGTCTGATGCTTTTGATCTACTGTAGGAGCGAGCCTGCTCGCGATGGACGTCAATGATAACGCGCGGCATCAGGCAGCCCGTGTTGTCCATGCGTTTTTCGCGAGCAAGCTCGCTCCTACATGGGATTCTGTGTTTGTTTGAGGATTTCCTGTGCGTTCATTGTTCTGGCGTATCCTGGCCAGCTTCTGGCTGGCCATCGCTCTGGTTGCAGGGCTTTCCATCCTGCTCGGGCACATGCTCAACCAGGACGCATGGATTCTCAGCCGCCACCCGGGCCTCAACACGCTGGCCGAACAGTGGACGCAGACTTACGAAAGTCAGGGCGAAGACGCCGCCCAGGACATTCTCCAGCAACGCAAACGCCAGTATCACATCGACGTTCAGGTGCTTAACGAAAGCGGCGATCCGGTGGTGCGCGGCACCTTCCCCAGACGTGCGGCGGCCTTCGAGGCGCGCCAGAACAATGATGACCGGCGCCTGCCATGGCGGCGTCTGACCGATGAGTTCACCAGTGAAAAAACCGGTGACACCTTCCTGTTCATCTATCGCATTCCACACCCGGAACTGAACGCCTGGCACCGCGAGAGCCTGCTCTGGCCGCTCAGTGCCCTGGGAATCGCCCTGGTGGTGCTGACCCTGTTCAGCCTGCTGGTGACCTTTTCCATCACTCGCCCGCTCAGCCGTCTGCGCGGAGCGGTGCATGACCTGGGACAAACCACGTATCAACAGAACAGCCTGGTCAAGCTGGCCAACCGTCGCGATGAGTTTGGCGTCCTGGCCAATGACTTCAACCGCATGGGTGCGCGCCTGCAGAGTCTGATTGGCAGCCAGCGGCAACTGCTGCGCGATGTCTCCCACGAACTGCGCTCGCCTCTGGCCCGTCTGCGTATCGCGCTGGCGCTCGCCGAACGGGCTGGCCCACAGGAACGGGAACAGCTATGGCCGCGCCTGACCCGGGAATGCGACCGACTGGAAGCGCTGATCAGCGAAATCCTGGTACTGGCGCGGGTCGACTCCGATAACGCCAGTGCCGAAGAGGTGGACCTGAATGCCTTGCTCAACACCTTGCAGAAGGATGCTCAACTCGGTTCACCCGAGCAACTCGTACACCTCGAAGCCGAGTCGCAACTGAATCTGAAGGGCTGGCCGACCATGATCGAACGGGCCGTGGACAATTTGCTGCGCAACGCCCAGCGTTTCAATCCGGTGGGTGGCCTGCCGATCGAAATGCAGGCACTGCGTCAGGGTGAGCGGATCGTCGTGACCGTGCGCGATCACGGGCCCGGGGTCAGTGCCGAATATTTGAGCCAGCTCGGTGAGCCGTTCTATCGTGCACCGGGGCAGACCGCGGCCGGACACGGCCTGGGCCTGGCCATCGCCCGGCGAGCGGCGGAGCGCCATGGCGGCTGCCTGGTACTGGCCAATCACCCTGAAGGCGGGTTCATTGCCAGCCTGGAATTGCCGTTGGTGCCGGGGGCTGTCGTACAGCCCTGAGGCTGTCACCCCGACTCTGAATGACACAGATCCACTGTGGGAGCGAGCTTGCTCGCGATGGCGGTTTTTCAGTCACTTCAATGTTAAATGTACTGCCGCTATCGCGAGCAAGCTCGCTCCCACAGGGTCTGCGGTGTCAGTCCTTCCCGGACCAGGCGCTGACGAATTCGGCCAGGTCGACTTTCTCGGCCACCCGCGGTTCTTTCTGCGGTGTACCCAGGTACAGGAAAGCAATCACCTCTTCCCCCTCCGCCAGGCCCAAACCCTTGGCCACATGCGGCGAGTACGCCAGGTCACCGGTACGCCACACCGCGCCAATGCCCTGCGCATAGGCCGCCAGCAAGATCCCGTGGGCCGCACAGCCCGCCGCCAGCAACTGCTCGGACTTCGGATACTTGACGTGATCCTGCAACCGCGCAATCACCACCACCACCAACGGCGCCCGCAGCGGATTATTGCGCGCCTTGTCGATGGCCGCTTCGCTGACTTCGCTGTCCGAAAGTTTCGCCGCTTCGACCAGCAGCTCGCCCATTTGCTCACGTGCCGCGCCTTCCACCGTCAGGAAGCGCCAAGGCTGCAAGTGACCGTGATCCGGGGCGCGCATGGCGGCACCGAACAGCACCTCGCGCTGCTCGGCAGTGGGTGCAGGGTCAATCAGTCGCGGAACGGAAACACGGTTGAGCAAAGCGTCGAGAGCCTGCATCGGCCACCTCCTGAAAAAATTGTGCGGCTATTCTAGCTGTAACTGCCGCAGCAGTGCCGGTTTACATGCCCTGCCTCACAGGTAGAATGGCGCCCTTTCCTCTATCAGCCGAGCGGACCTCATGGCGTTGCCGACCTTACGGATCATTGGTTTCATCATCGGCATCTTCCTGATCACGCTGGCGATCTCCATGGTCATACCCATGGCCACGCTGGTCATTTTCGACCGCACCAGCGATCTGCCGTCGTTCCTCTGGGCCAGCATGATCACCTTTATCGCCGGTTTGGCGCTGGTGATTCCCGGGCGCCCCGAACACGTGCACCTGCGCCCCCGGGACATGTACCTGCTGACCGTCAGCAGCTGGCTGGTGGTGTGCATCTTCGCCGCGCTGCCGTTCCTGCTGACCCAACACATCAGCTACACCGACTCGTTCTTCGAAAGCATGTCCGGGATCACCGCCACTGGCGCAACCGTACTCAGCGGCCTGGATACCATGTCCCCCGGCATCCTGATGTGGCGCTCGTTGCTGCACTGGCTCGGCGGCATCGGCTTCATCGGCATGGCGGTGGCGATTCTGCCGCTGCTGCGCATCGGCGGCATGCGGCTGTTCCAGACCGAATCGTCGGACCGCTCGGAAAAAGTCATGCCCCGCTCGCACATGGTGGCGCGCTTGATCGTGGCAACCTACGTCGGCATTACCATTGTTGGCAGCCTGGCGTTCTGGTGGGCCGGGATGAGCCTGTTCGACGCGATCAACCACGCCATGTCGGCGATTTCCACCGGCGGTTTCTCTACCTCAGACCAGTCTTTGGCCAAGTGGCCGGAGCCAGCGGTGCATTGGGTCGCGATCGTCGTCATGATTCTCGGTGCCCTGCCGTTCACCCTGTATGTCACCACATTGCGCGGTAACCGTCGGGCGCTGATCAAGGATGAACAGGTTCAAGGCCTGCTCGGCATGCTGCTGGTGACCTGGCTGGTACTCGGCACCTGGTACTGGTGGACTACCCAGCTGCATTGGCTGGAGGCGTTGCGCCATGTGGCGCTGAACGTGACGTCGGTGGTGACCACCACCGGTTTTGCACTGGGGGACTACAGCCTCTGGGGCAATTTCTCGCTAATGCTGTTTTTCTATCTGGGGTTTGTCGGCGGTTGTTCCGGATCGACCGCGGGCGGTATCAAGATTTTCCGCTTCCAGGTGGCCTATATCCTGCTCAAGGCCAACCTTAACCAGCTGATTCATCCGCGCGCGGTGATCAAGCAGAAGTACAACGGTCACCGCCTCGACGAAGAAATCGTGCGTTCGATCCTGACCTTTTCGTTCTTCTTTGCGATCACCATCTGCGTGATTGCGCTGCTGCTGTCGCTGCTCGGCGTGGACTGGATGACCGCCCTCACCGGCGCGGCCAGTACCGTGTCCGGTGTCGGCCCGGGGCTCGGTGAGACCATCGGCCCGGCCGGTAACTTCGCGACCCTGCCGGATGCCGCCAAGTGGATTCTGTCGTTCGGCATGCTGCTCGGCCGACTGGAGATCATCACTGTGTTTGTGCTGTGTATTCCGGCATTTTGGCGTCATTGACCGCTTCAGGCGCCTGCATCAGCCGCATCCGGTACTCGCCGGGTGTGGCATCGAACCAGCGGCGAAAAGCGCGGAAGAAGTTGCTCGGATCGGCGAACCCCAGCAAGTAGGCAATTTCCAGCAGGGTCATGTTCGGTTGCGCCAGGTACTGTTCGGCCAGTTCGCGCCGGGTATCGTCCAGCAGCGCCTGAAAACTCGTGCCCTCTTCCTGCAAGCGCCGTTGCAAGGTGCGCTGGGAAAGATGCAGTGTCTGCGCCACGGCGTCGCGCTTGGGCTCGCCCTGGGGCAACAGGCGGCACAACACCTGCCGCGCCTTGTGCGTCACGCGGCTTTCGGAAAAGCGCGCCAGGTACTCGCCGGCAAAGCGGTCATGCAGCAACGCCATGGCTTCGTTGGCCGTCGGCAAGGGCGCTTCCATGTCCGCACGCTCGAAAATCAGCGCATCGTAAGGCGCGTTGAACACCAGAGGTGCATGGAAGGCTTGTTTATAGGGTTCCGGATTGGCCGGCTCGGCGCCTTGCAGCAGCACTTTGCGTGGTTGCAGCGTACGCCCGGTCAACCAGCTGCACAGCGCCAGGGCGCAGGCCAGTGAAGCTTCGGCACTCTGCCGGGTCGGTGGCAGATGATCGCCATGCACCGTCAGAATCAGCGCATAGCCTTCGTCCAGCAACTGGAAACTCAGGTCGGCACTTTCGGCAATGATTCGCTGATAGCGCACCAGACGGTGAAAACCTTCGGCCAGTGTCTGGCTGGACATCAAGGCGTAACCGGTCACATGGAACTGCGCCGGTCGCACCACCTTTCCCATGTTCAAGCCGATGGCCGGGTTGCCGGACAGTTCGACCGCGCGTTGCCACAGCCGTGTCATGGAATCTTGCGGGAAGCGTGCATCCGGATCATCCAGGGCCGCGTAGTCGAGCCCCAGCTGCTTGAATAGAACCCGGCAATCCAGGCCGTCCATCTCCAGCGCTTTGACAATCCCCATCGCCCAGCTTGCAGAAGTCGTTCGTTCGCTCATGGCGTTTTCTTACATGGTGAGCCGCATGCGACGGCTATTGACCGAAGGATACTAAAGTGGCGCCTATTGTCACTGGCTGATGCCATTGATCACTCTAGACTCAAATAAGCTACCCGCAGAACAACTTGCAGCCAGAACAATAACCACAGAGATCGCAGTCGTGGAAAACATCAAACGATTCAACAGTTTCGCTGAGTTCTACCCGTATTACCTCAGCGAACACAGCAACAGTACCTGCCGCCGTCTACATTTTATCGGCACGACGCTGGTAATCTTGATACTGGCGCTGACCGTTGGTCGCGGAGCCTGGATGCTGTTGTGGGCCCTGCCTGTGGCGGGTTACAGCTTTGCCTGGGTCGGTCACTTCTTCTTCGAGAAGAACCGCCCGGCAACGTTCCAACACCCCCTCTATAGCCTGCTCGGCGATTTTGTCATGTACCGGGACATGGTGCTGGGGCGCGTTCCGTTCTAGAGAACATCCGTCACAAGAGAGTTGCCTATGAATGCCAATGCCCGCTTCACCCACATGAAGGACGGCACGCAGGAAGACTGGGCGATCATCGCCGCAGACTTCAGTGCCTACGCGCGACAATTGCCGACAAGGATTGTGGCGCACCTGAAGTTACTGGAGGGGGATTTTGGCGGGTTCCCGGTGGATCGCCTGACCCACTCCCTGCAAACCGCCACCCGCGCCTTTCGCGATGGTCGCGACGAGGAATACGTGGTCTGCGCCCTGCTCCATGACATTGGTGACACCCTGGGCTCCTACAACCACCCGGACATCGCCGCAGCAATCCTCAAGCCGTTCGTCAGCGCCGAGAACCTGTGGATGGTGGAAAAGCACGGGATTTTCCAGGGCTACTACTTCTTTCATCACCTGGGCATGGATCGGCATCTGCGTGAGCAGTTCCAGGACCATCCGCAGTACCAGGCGACCGTAGAGTTCTGTGCCAAATACGATGCGGCGGCGTTTGATCCGGCGTATGACACGCTGCCATTGAGCTTCTTCGAGCCGATGATGGAGCGGTTGTTTGCGCACCCCAGAAACTCGATCTACAAGGCGGCGATGGAAGAACACTCGCCAGCCTGACAGGACCGCTGCGCGGTCCATTCGCGGGCAAGCCCGCTCCCACAGGGTTATCTGGCGACCACAAGTTTTGTGCTCACCTTCGCCCACTGTGGGAGCGGGCTTGCCCGCGAAGAGGCCAGTACAAACACCAAATGACTGTCAGGCCAACTCGGCAACTTTCGTCGCCTTCATCTGCGCCTCCCGCGCCTGGGCATCCGCCAACCGGTACAACTCGATCGAACCATCCCAATGCTCGATCAGCGCCGTGCACGACTCCACCCAGTCGCCGCAATTGAGGTAGTCCACCTCGCCCACTTTGCGAATCTCGGCATGGTGAATGTGCCCGCACACCACGCCGTGCAGCTCGCGCTTCACGCATTCATGGGCGATGGCTTCTTCGAAGTCGCTGATGAAGCTGACTGCGGTTTTCACCTTGTGCTTGAGGTAGGCCGACAGCGACCAGTAGCCGTAGCCATATCGCGCGCGCCAATGATTGAGCCAGCGGTTGAGGGTCAGTGTGAATTCGTAGGCCGAATCGCCGAGAAAGGCCAGCCAGCGATGATACCGGGTGATCACATCGAACTGGTCGCCATGGATCACCAGCAGATGCCGGCCGTCGGCGGTGACGTGTACTGCTTCGTCCACCAACTGGATATTGCCCAGAATCAGTTTCGAATAGCGGCGCAGAAACTCATCGTGGTTGCCGGTGACGTAGATCACCTCGGTGCCACGTTTGCTCATGGTCAACAGGCGACGGATCACGTTGGTGTGCGCCTGCGGCCAGTACATGCCGCCGCGCAGTTTCCAGCCGTCGATGATGTCACCGACCAGGTAGATTCTGTCCGCGTGGTAGCCCTTGAGAAACTGCGACAGGTGTTCAGCCTGGCAATCCCGGGTGCCCAAATGCACGTCGGAAATCCATAGCGTCCGTACGCGTTGCTTACGGGTGGGTTTGGCGAGCTCGGCGCTGGTCATGGGCAACCCTCTGGCAAGTTTTGCCAAGTCTGCCGCGGCCCGGTTAATGGTCCATGACAGCGTCAAGTCAGTCCTGTGACAACGCTTGTTGGCCCGCTCGGTGTAGACTGACGCCCTGAACCGGGAGACCCGCGATGAGACCGATCCTCACGCTGCGCCAATACAGCCACGACCTGATCGTCCACAGCCACGACCACGCGCAACTGGTGTTCGGGCTTTCGGGCGCCCTGGATTTCGAGGTCGACGGCCGTGGCAGCCAGGTGGTCCAACAGAGTTTCGTGGTGGTGCCCTGCGGCGCGCATCACGCGTGTGGCAGCGCCAATGGCAGCCGCTGCCTGGTGCTGGATGTGCCCGGCGAACAATGGGTTTCGCAGTCGTTGGGCGATCACGCCGAGTCCAGCCGACGCTTGCTCGACAACCCCGGCCGCCTGCCTCTGGACGCGGGACAAAGCCAATTGGTCAGTTGGCTGGCGAACAGTCCGGTCGATGATCCGCTGATCGCACAACAAGGTGCGGTGCTGTTGCTGGCCAGCCTGAACAA
Source organism: Pseudomonas sp. QLc11A (assembly GCF_052112305.1). Taxonomy (NCBI): domain Bacteria; kingdom Pseudomonadati; phylum Pseudomonadota; class Gammaproteobacteria; order Pseudomonadales; family Pseudomonadaceae; genus Pseudomonas; species Pseudomonas sp. QLc11A. The sequence goes on along the minus strand of NZ_JAVAJJ010000003.1, from coordinate 102,627 downwards.
CGCCAGGCCCGACACCGTCGGCGGTCGGCGCCTGCCCTACGCTGCGCTGAATGCACACATCGATCAGTACGCGGCGTACCCGCTGCAGGTGGCCGACCTGGCCCGGGTGGCCGGCCTCTCCAGTGCCCGTCTGCATGCGCGGTTCGTGGCTGAATGCGGGCAGACGCCGATGGACTACATCCGCAGCCGACGCCTGCATATCGCTGTGGGCTTGCTGCGCAACTCCGCGCTGCCCATCGGCGAGATTGCCAGCCGCGTCGGCTACAGTTCCCAGAGTGCCTTCGCGGCGGCGGTGCTGCGCGAGTTCGGGGCATCGCCCGGAAAACTGCGGCGCGAGGCTGGCGACAAAAAACGCTAGTCTGCCGACAGACTTGACGGGCCATTACGCGCTTCAATGATGCCTCTGTTCGTTTGTCATCAAGGATTGCAATGACTCCCCGTACCGCACTTGGCGCCTTGCATATCGGCGCATTGATGTTCGGCCTGACCGCCGTGTTCGGCAAACTGGCTGCCGCATCACCGGCGATCATCGTGTTCGGCCGTGCCGCTTTTGCCGTGCTCGCGCTGGCGTTTTTTGCACGGTTCGCCAGCCAGACGCGCTGGCATAAACTCGAGGCCGTGGACTGGCGTCGGCTGCTGCTCGGCGGCTTGTTGCTCGCCGGGCACTGGGTGAGTTTCTTCATTGCGGTGAAAGTCGCAGGCGTGGCGATTGCAACGCTCGGCTTCGCCAGTTTCCCGGCCTTTACCGTGATCCTCGAAGGGTTGATCTTCCGCGAGCGCATTCGCGCCAATGAGATTGTGCTGGTGCTGCTGGTGAGTGTCGGGCTGGTGCTGGTCACGCCTGATTTTGACCTGGCCAGCGGCGCCACCACCGGCCTGCTGTGGGCCGTGGGTTCAGGGTTGTTGTTCGCCCTGCTGTCGCTGACCAACCGTGCCGGCTCCGGGCGCGTCCCGCCCGTGCAGGCCGCGCTGTGCCAGAACGTGGTGGTTGCCCTGTGCCTGCTGCCGGTAGCGGCGCCTCAATTGAGCGAAGTACGCGCCATCGACTGGCTGTGGATCGGCCTGCTCGGGGTGTTCTGTACCGGTGTCGCCCACAGTTTGTTTGTCGCCAGCCTGGCGGTGATCAAGGCACGCACCGCCGCCGTGGTGTTCGCCCTGGAGCCGGTCTACGGCATCACCGTCGCCTGGCTGCTGTTCAACGAAAACCCGACCCTGCGCATGTTGCTGGGAGGTGCGTTGATCATTGTGGCAATCGCGGTGTCCAGCAGCCTCTCAAGCAGTTCGAGCAAGAAAGCCGTTACCGCCGAGGCTGCGTCTCACTGAGTGCGGTCGTTGTGTCCCAGGTCGCGGTCCGGGTCGATCTGGTCGCGGACCCGCTGCTTGAGCACTTTGGCTTCAGGGAAGCCACCGTCCGCCTTGCGCTCCCAGATCTGCACGGCGTCACAGAACACATGAAAGACCCCGCCAGTGCCCGGTACCAGGGAGACTTTGCCCAGGTCGTCACCAAAGGTGCTGAGCAGTTCCTGGGCCAGCCAGGCCGCACGCAACAGCCACTGGCATTGCGTGCAATAGGTGATGACGATTTCCGGTTTGTGGGCAGTCATGATGGGAAGCAACTCCAGAGTTTGACGACGCCGCTATGATAGCCCGGCCGGTGACTGTCGAGTCGGCTGATCAGGTTGTGCCTCTAACCCGAACGCAGGCTCGATCATGGCCAGAGCCACCGGCTGCCTGGTCTCGTCCAGGCTGATCACGTCCCAACTCGACGCCATGGACAGCTCCTCCAGGTTGAGCCGGTACTCATCGTCAATGACGGATTCGCCGGGTATCGCCAAACCCGGAGCCGCCACGGCAGCAGCGACCGGGATGGTGTGACGGTTATCGACCCACTCGAGTTCAACATTGGCTGGCACCCCGTCGCGCTGCGCAGTGGGCGATTGCGCGACGGGCGGCCAGATCACTGGCTCGGTAAAAAACTCAGCCGACGGCTCATGTGGCGACGGCAGAGCCTCTGAATCCGTGGCCTGATGCTGCTGGCGCCGACGACGTACAAACCAGCCCAGCGCCAGCAACCCCATCAACGCCGACACACCGGCAATCTGCAACCAGCCAACCCCGGGGGGGTCAGCAATGGCGGGGGCCGGTGCCACTGCATCAGAAACCATGGGTTGCGCCTTTACCTTCTTGAGTTCAGCCAGCTGGGTTTGCAGCTCGGCCAACTGCTGTTTCTGGCCGTCGATCAGCTCATCCTGGCTTTGCAGCTTCGCATTGAGTTCATCGACTGTGGATTGCAACTGGTGGTTTTGCAGGGTGCTGGCAGCCAGTTGCTCCACAGCGGGGTCGACCATGGAGGCGTCTGTGGCTGGCGCCGTCTTTGCCACGGGTGGCGGCGTTTCGACCGGTTGAACCCTGGGGAATGCGGACGCGGCGGAGCTGGAAACCGGCTCATCGGTGGCGGCAACAATGCCTGGCGACCCCGGTGGATCGATCAGCACCGTGTACTCGCGCAATAACCGGGCGCCGGGCTGATTGAGCTGCACGAGGAAATTCAGGAAGGGTTCACTGACCGGTTTGCTGGATGTCACCTGGATCACGCTGCGCTTGCCGCGCAGGACCGGAGTGAATGTCAGATTGTCGAGGAAAAAGACCCGGTCGACCCCGGCACGGCTGAACTCGTCTGCCGATGCCAGGCCCACCGACAGCTCGCCCTCCTCCAGGCCAGCCGCATCCACCAGGGCGATATCGGCACGCAGCGGTTGATTCAGCGCCGAATGCAGGGTGATTTCCCCCAGGCCCAGCGCCGGAGCCCATGCCGAGTAAGTGACCGCCGCCCCAGCCAGCAACCCCTTTGAACAACCGCGCAAAACCAACCGCCAACACTTGAGCATGAGCATCCTTGAGATCTACAAAAATTACCCGTACGCGTTCGTACATCCGTTACGAACACGATATCGCCGAGTAGTTCTTATAGTCTGCGCAATGCGGTCTCTCAAAAGCCTGGCAGTCGGTTATGCCTCAGGATTTTTCAAGGTTGCCCAGGATATGGCCGTGAACCCGCATGCACACCTTCAAATCCGCCTCATCGACGCCTTCGAACAGTTCGTGACGCAGTTGCGTGGCAATGGTTTCAATTTGTTCGATCAAGGGAAGCGCCGGGGCGCAGAGCACGATTTTCTTCGCCCGACGGTCTTCCAGCACAGCCTGGCGCTGCACCAGACCCTGGCTTTCCAGACTGTCGAGCAAACGGGCCAGGGTCGGGCCTTCGACGCCAACGCTTTGTGCCAGCTCCCGCTGGGTCGGAGCTTCTTCGAAACGGGCCAGGTGCAGCAGCACCAGCCAGCGCGCCTGGGACAAGCCCATGCCCGCCAGACGGCGGTCCAGTTCGGCACGCCAGCCACGGGACATCTGGGCCAATTGCATGCCAAAGCGGTGTTGATCGGTTAACGGCATAAAACACTCATGATTAGACTGAAATAAATAAAAACTAATTATTAGTCAGCTAAGCATGAGCCTCGATCCGAGGCAAGGCTTGATCTGTACTGAATCGTTACATCAGCACTACGGATGTCTCAAATCTCGAATTCCGACTGCAAGGCAGCGCGAACACAGTACAAAACCCCTTCCGGTACCCGGCCCGCGAACAGCGCGGCGATCTCGGAAACCGGCGGCAATTCGCCTTCGCCGTCGAGGAAGGCGTCCTGGACTTCACCCATCAGGTCTTCAGGCAGATCCAGCGCCTGCTCCAGCGACAACTGTTGCTTGCCGATCGCTTCGGCCAGCATGGTGTAGACGTTCTTTTCCGAGCACTGCAACTGACCGGCGATCTGCACCGGTGTCATCCCGGCCCGCGCCAGCGTGATCAATTCGTGACGTACGTCGGCCACCGGTTTCGGCGCCTCGACCTGGCCGCCGAGTACTTCGAGGAAGGCCTTGCCGTAACGCTCCAGCTTGCGCGCGCCGACGCCGCTGACGGTGGCCATTTCGGCCAGCGAGGTCGGCTGACTGCGCAGCATTTCCAGCAAGGTCGAGTCGGGGAAGATGACATACGGCGGCACGCCATGTTCTTCGGCGAGCTTGCGCCGCAGGGCGCGCAAGGCTTCCCACTGTTCGCGCTCCTCGCCACGGACCAGTTGGCTCGCCTGGCTCTTGCTGCTTTTCGCCACGGTTTGCGCCTTGAGATCGCGGCGCAACTCCAGGGTCACCTCGCCTTTGAGCAGCGGCCGGCAACTGTCGCTCAGGCGCAGGCCACCGTAGCCTTCGAGGTCGATGTCGGCCAGACCACGGGCCACCAGTTGGCGGAACAACGAGCGCCACTCGCCCTCTGTCATCGCCTTGCCAACGCCAAACACCGAAAGATGCTGATGGCCGATGTTTCGGACCTTTTCGTTGTCCTTGCCCAGCAATACATCCACCAAGTGTCCGACACCGTAGCGTTGACCGGTGCGGTAGATCGCCGAAAGCGCCTGCCGCGCGGGCTCGGTGGCATCCCAGGTCTGCACGCCGTCGACGCAGTTGTCGCAATGACCGCAAGGCTGGGGCATGTCCTCGTCGAAGTAGGCCAGCAGCGTTTGTCGACGGCAGCGGGTTTCTTCACAGAGCGAGAGCATGGCGTCGAGCTTATGCTGCTCCAGGCGTTTGTGGCGCTCGTCGCCTTCGGAGTTCTGCAGCATCTGCTTGAGCATCACCACGTCCTGCAGGCCGTAGGCCATCCAGGCGTCTGCCGGCAGGCCGTCACGGCCACCACGACCGGTTTCCTGGTAATAGGCCTCCAGGGATTTCGGCAAATCGAGGTGCGCGACAAAACGCACGTTGGGCTTGTCGATGCCCATGCCGAACGCCACGGTGGCAACCATGATCAGGCCTTCTTCGTTGAGGAAGCGCTTCTGATGGTAAGCCCGCAAATCGTTGGGCAGACCGGCGTGGTACGGCAGCGCCGGAAAGCCCTGCTCGCTGAGGAACGCGGCGACTTCCTCGACTTTCTTGCGCGACAGGCAATACACGATACCGGCATCGCTGCGGCGTTCGGCGAGGAACGCCAGCAACTGCTTGCGCGGCTGTTCCTTGGGCACGATGCGATAAAAGATGTTCGGTCGGTCGAAGCTCGACAGGAAGCGCTCGGCGTCTTGCAGGTGCAGCCGGGTGACGATTTCTTCCCGGGTGCGCTTGTCGGCCGTGGCGGTCAGGGCGATGCGCGGCACGTCGGGGAACATTTCCGCCAACTGGCCCAGTTGCAGGTATTCCGGACGGAAGTCATGTCCCCATTGCGATACGCAGTGGGCTTCGTCGATGGCGAACAGGGAAATGTTCAGTCCCTGCAGAAATGACAGCATGCGCGGCTGGACCAGACGCTCCGGCGCCAGATAGAGCATTTTCACTTCACCGCGGCGGATGCGGGCGGCGAGGTCGCGCTGCTGCTCGGCGCTGAGGGTGGAGTTCAACGCGGCGGCGGCCACGCCCAGCTCTTCCAGGGTGGCGACCTGATCGTCCATCAGGGCGATCAGCGGCGAGACCACCACGGCCAGGCCTTCGCGCAGCAGCGCCGGGACCTGGAAACACAGGGATTTGCCGCCACCGGTAGGCATCAGGACCAGGGCATCGCCACCGCTGGCCACGCGCTCAATGATTGCACCCTGGCGGCCACGGAAACTGTCGTAGCCGAAGATGTCCTTGAGGACGCGTTGAGCCTGTTCGAGCATAAAAACTCCAAAAATCACCGAAACATCCCTGCAAGGCTGGTTCAGAACCCGCGATGCTGCACCGACAAATCGTAAGTGCGCATTGCATGACGCTTCACATTTCAGCCGTGAAGCCAGCAGGGCATCACAAAACGCGCGAGTATACCCGAGCCCCGTCCGGCAAAGGGCACCGCTGATAAGAGGGAATGGACATGATCCTTGTAGGAGCTGCCGGAGGCTGCGATCTTTTGATCTTGTCTTTAAAAAGAAAAATCAAAAGATCGCAGCCTCCGGCAGCTCCTACAGGGAGAGGCGGGGTACATGAGCGGCAAATATGCCGTGCGGCTGGCCCAAGCGCTCAAGAAGGCCTAGAATTCCCGCATCGAACATTCCCCAAGGTAGTCCTTTAATGTCCTTCGCTGAGCAACTAACCCGCCTGCAAGTCTTCCTCGACGCTGATGAACTGCATGACGAGGCGCTGGACTACGTGGCCGCCCACGGCTACCTCACTGCGCTGTCGATCTGTTCCGAAGTGGTCCCGGACCGTGAATGGATCGACGCACTGTTCGCCGAAGAGCCGCATTACAGTGGCGAAGCCCAGCGCGAAGAGATCGAAGCCACGCTGATCGGCCTCAAGGCCCACATCGCCCGCCAACTGGCCTCCGACGAGGAGTTCGAGTTGCCGTGCGACCTGGACCTGGGCGACGACCCGGACGATTCCGAACTGCGCGGCTGGTGCATCGGTTTCATGGAGGGCGTGTTCCTGCGCGAAGAAGCCTGGTTTGAAACCGCCGAAGACGAAGTCAGCGAAATGCTGCTGCCGATCATGGTCGGTTCTGGCCTGTTCGACGAGCAACCGGAATTCTCCGACATTGCCGCCGACGCCAACCTGATGGACGACATGATCGTGCAGATCCCGGAAGCCCTGACTGCGCTGTACCTGCTGTGCAACGCGCCAGACGAAAAACCGGCGATTCTCAAACCCCGTCACCACTAAGGTTTTGCCTATGGACAACCCCATAGGCAACCGCCCCCTGATGTTGCGCTACGTGCTGCTGGCCATCGGCTGGCTGAGCGTAGCGTTGGGGGTCATCGGGATTTTCCTGCCGGTATTGCCCACCACCCCCTTCCTGCTGCTGGCGGCCGCCTGCTTCGCCCGCAGTTCCCCGCGTTTCTATCAATGGCTGGTCAAGCATCCACGGCTTGGTCCGTGGATTCGCGATTACCTCGACGGCAACGGCATTCCGCTCAAGAGCAAGGTCTACGCCATCGGCCTGATGTGGGCGAGCATCCTGTTGTCCTGTTATCTGGTGCCGCTGCCTTGGGCACGGGGGTTCATGCTGACCAGTGCGGTGCTGGTGACGATCTACATCCTCAGGCAAAAAACCCTGCGCAAAACCTGAAGTCTCCCGAGGCCATTGTGGCGAGGGGGCTTGTCGGATCGCCACAAAAAGCCGTCCACCGAACTCTCTTCCTCCGACGACCTGCCCTCCCCCTGCAGAATCTCCACCTAAACTCCACGAACCTACACTCGAGCAGCCAGACATGGCCCGCAGTCTGCGTAGTCCAGGATGGCCAGCGCTCCGACTTCGGCTCGGCGGCGGGTTGCTGCTGGCCGGTTTGCTACTGACCGTTTTCAACGGCGTCCGGGCCGACTGGGATTTTGCGCAGATCCTGCAAACCGTGGAAAAACGCTACGGCCCGTCGGGACCGGCACGAAACCGGATCGAGGCGTGGAGTCAGATGCTGCAAAGTGCACGCGGTGCGCCCGAACGTGAGCAGCTCAACGCGGTGAACCGCTTCTTCAATCAGCAGTTGAATTTCCAGGACGACACGCGCATCTGGCAACAGACCGATTACTGGGCCACGCCTGTCGAAGCCCTGATCAAGGGTGCCGCCGATTGCGAGGACTACGCGCTGGCGAAGTATTTCAGCCTGCGCCGGCTAGGTTTTCCCAGCGAAAAACTGCGCATCACCTACGTCAAGGCCCTGAGCCAGAACCAGGCGCACATGGTGCTGACGTTCTACAGCGCCCCCACGGCCGATCCACTGGTGCTGGACAACCTGATCGGCGATATCCGCCCCGCCTCCCAACGCAAAGACTTGCTGCCGGTGTACGCCTTCAACGCCGAAGGCCTGTACCTCCCGGGCAAGAACGGCAGCCAACGCAGCAGCGACTCGAAAAAACTGTCGCGCTGGCAGGACGTGTTGAAAAAGATGCAGAGTGAAGGGTTCGACATCGGCGACGGCTAACCGCCATGGCAAGGAGCGAGATATGACACTGCGTAAACAGTTGTTCCTGGCCATCTGCCTGTTCCTGCTGGTGGCGTTCAGCGGCAGTTTTTTTGCCAGCCTCGAAAGCTCCCGCGAGCAAACGCTCAGTCAGCTGCGCGCCCACGCCCAGGATGCGGCCACCGCGCTGGGGCTGTCGCTGACGGCACAGGTCGATGACCCGGCAATGATGGAGCTGATGGTCAGTTCGATTTTCGACAGCGGCTATTTCAGCAGCATTCGCGTGATCAGGCTCAAGGATCAGCAAACCCTGGTGGAGCGCAGCACACCGACAAAAATCGACGGTGTGCCTGACTGGTTCGTCAACCTGGTCAACCTGCGCCCGGAGGGTGGCGACGCCTTGGTCATGCGCGGCTGGGAACAGCTGGCACGGGTCGAAGTACTGAGCAATCCTCAATTCGCCCTGGCCAAGCTCTGGGACAGCACCCTCGGCAGTCTGATCTGGTTGCTGTTATGCGGGCTGTTCAGTGCGGTGATTGGAGGATGGATGCTGCGCAGGCAGTTCCGCCCACTCGACAACATGGTCCGACAAGCCGAAGCCATCAGTAAACGCGAGTTTCTCAGCCTGCCCAACCTGCCACGCACACCAGAGCTGAAACGGGTAGTGCTGGCCATGAACCAGATGGTCGAAAAACTCAAGGCGCTATTTGTCGAAGAAGCTGCGCGCAGCGAGAAACTGCGGGCCGAATCCTATCTGGACAGCCTTACAGGCCTGGCCAACCGGCGCCTGCTCGACGAACAACTGGGCGACCAATTGAGAGTGTGCGAACAGAGCCGCGATGGCCACCTGCTGATGTTGCGGATCAACGACCTGAACGGGCTCAACCAGCGACTGGGCGGCCAACGAACGGACGCACTGATCAGCGCCGCCGGCGAACTGCTCAGGCGCCTGACCCAATTGCCGGAACGTCGCACCTGGCTGGCGGCGCGCAATCGCGGTGGCGAATTCAGCCTGCTGACACCGGGTCTGGACGCCGAAAGTGCCGTGCGCCTGGCCACAGATGTCAGCATCAGCCTGGAGAACCTGCGCCTGACCGGCGCCAGCGATTGCATGCCGGTCGCCCACCTGGGCGTTGTCGCCTATCGCCCCGGAGAGCCGATCGGCAACGTACTGCTGCGCCTTGATCAGGCATTGACTGAATCCCGGCAACGTCCCGAGCGACCCTGGGTGTATCTGGGCCACCATGACACCGCGCCGAATCACTCCCAGCACGACTGGCGCACCTGGATCGACGATGCCTTGAGCGAAGGCAAGATGCAGTTGTACTTCCAGCCCGTCGTGCAATGCGCCGACACCCGCCAGGTACTGCATCACAAAGTGCTCGCACGCCTGCTCGATCCACAGGGCGAGGCAATTGCCGCCGGGCATTTCCTACCGTGGATCGAGCGTCTCGGCTGGTCGGCACGCTTCGACCTGGCCATGCTCGAAGCCACGCTGGACGACCTGGTGGTCAACCGCAGGCCCTTGGCATTGAGCCTGTACGGGAGCACCCTGCGCGACCCGGTGCAATGGCGAACAATCCTCGACCTGCTTGACTCTCTTCCCGAACTGGCACCGCTGCTGACCCTGGAAATCGACGAGCGCCAGTTGCCCTCCCCCGAAGAACTGCAGCATTTGAGCCACAGTCTGCTGAACACCGGTTATCGCATCGGCCTGCAACACTTCGGCGGGCGTTTCAGCCAGATCGGCAACCTCACCCAGTTGGGTTTGGCGTACCTGAAAATCGATGGAGCCTACATTCGCAACATCGACGAGCAGCCTGACAAGCGGCTGTTCATCGACGCAATCTTTCGCGCGACCCACAGCATTGATTTGCCGTTGATTGCCGAGATGGTCGAGACGTCAGGGGAGTTGGCGGCCATCAGAGAGCTGGGTGTTTTCGGCGCGATGGGGCGGTTGATCGGGCCGCCGGAGCCAACCTTGCCTGGCCTCCAAGGCAACGTCGACCATTGACCGAAAACCAACTTACAGCTGTCACTTATGAGAGTAGGCAGGTTATCTGACGAGGTTTTAAATCACTCCGGCATCCAAAATTCTTCAACACCCGGAGTCATCATGACCACTACCCCCCCGAAAACCTCGGCAATCACGCCAAACATACAGAATGAAACAATAGCGAAAGTAACCTTCGATGAAGTCCGAGACAGCAACGGTCATCTCGTTGGCAATAACAGCGTTACTTTTGACAAAACCCTGAACTTCAAGGGTACGGCCGGCGCAACTACGGTGCTCGAGATTCGCCATGGGGAGGACACAATTACTGACGTGACCAGCGATGGTTCAGGAGACTGGATCAAAGAGGTCACTCTGCGAAGCTTCCAGCGCTACAGCCTTTACGCTATCGAGAAAAACCCGCCTCAAGATCGCTCCAGACCACCGTACGTTATCGTCCTGGCGACCGAGACGCCAATCATCGACACAGTCATCGGCAAGAATGGCCCGATTAAAGATGGCGATCCCTACGACGGCGACTCGCTCGAGTTCTCCGGTTACGCACCTCCCGGTATGGAGTTTGAAGCGTTCAACGGTGACACCCCCACGGGCAAGAAAGACACGGTGGATGATGTCGGGCGGTTCCAGCTCACCCTCGACGGGCTTACCGCAGGCGACTACAGCATCAAGATCAGGGCCGCCAATGGCAAAGAATCCAGTGCGTTTACCTTCCGCGTCATATTGGATGTGAAACTGAGCCTGGATGACGTCCTCGAGTCCGAAGACGGCCCTTCTGTGCCTGAAGGTTGCACCACCGGCAAGAGTCAGTTGATCATCAAGGGGCATGCCATGCTCGGTGAGAGCATTCAGCTACTCAATGGCGGCGCCCCCATAAAAGATGCCGTCGCAACTGCTGATCCCGTCAATGGAGCCTGGAAAATCCTGCTCGATGTGACAGATGGAGACTACAGGCTCGCTGCCAGGGCGGACTATGGCGATGGGGAAATCACCGCCCCGCCCCGCACCTTTACCGTGGAATCCACCATCAAACCGCACAATACCCGAGTGTACGATTCGGACGGCCTGATCCAGGACAACGCTACCACCCCATACAACCATGTCATTGTCAGGGGTGATGCGGCCCAGTCAGCGCAGATCAGGCTGAAGATCAATGGCGTCACCGGGCCGAAGCCGGAACCGACCGACGATACGGGTAAATGGGCCAGATTGGTTACAGGTCTGGAATACGGAACCACCTATCAATTCATCGCGGTGGCAGACTATGGTGACAACTCAGAGTCCGCCCCCTGGACGATTACTACCGGGGTACCGAACGTATAAGCAGTCATCGCAAGCGTTGCAGACTCCAGTGGCCAGGCAGCGCCCTGGTTAGAAACTATTGAATGAAAAAACCCGCCATCCCTTACACAGCAATGGCGGGTTTTTCCGTTCCGGTTTCAGGTCACACGGTATCCACCTTCAACGAATGATCGTTGAGCATGCCGTTGATGATGGTCGCCGTGTCATGCCCGCTCGCGACCACCCCACCCGCTCCCGGCGTGACACCGTATTGGCTGGCGAGGTTGACGCCGGCCAGGTCGATGGTCTGGTTCGGCGCGGCGCCGGCCATGGCGCTGACGTCGATGCTGGTCACCGTCGACGCCCCGCTGCCGGTGACGGTGAAGTGCAGGTAGTCGTCCAGCGAAGCCGTGGTGCCGTTTTCCCCTTGCAGCAGTTGCGACAGGTCGAGCTTGTCGGTGCCGGGCGTGAAGTCGGTGATCACGTCATGGCCGCTGTTGCCCTTGAGCCACTGGAAGGTGTCGGCCCCTGCCCCGCCGCTGAGGGTGTTGTTGCCCAGGCCACCGATCAGCAAGTCATCGCCGCCCCCGCCATTGAGGATGTCGTTGCCCAGGCCGCCGTTGATCACGTTGTTGGTGTTATCGCCGCTCAGGGTGTCGTTGAAGTTAGAGCCGGTGAGGTTTTCGATAGCCATCAGGGTGTCCGTGCCCGCGCCGAGAGTGTTCTGCGCAGCGAGCAGGCTGAGGTCGACCGTGACCCCGGCGGTGGCGTGGGCATAGCTGGCCGTGTCGATGCCCGTACCGCCATCCAGGGTGTCATTGCCCGGGCCGCTGTAGAGCAAGTCATTGCCGGCGTCGCCGTGCAGTTCGTTGTTGCCGGAGCCGGCGGTGAGCACATCGTTGCCGTCGCCGGCATTGATGATGTTGCTGCCCGTGCCCGCCACCAGGATGTCATCCCCGCTGGTGCCGGTGAGGGTGTGGCCGTCCTGATAGCTGATGGTCAGGTTGGCCGAGTCGCTGCCGCCATGGTTGTCGTTGGCGGTGTAGGTACCGTGGTAGTCCGTGGTGACTTCTTGTGCCCCGGCGTAGTTCACCGTCATGGTCAGTTCGTAGTTTTCTGCCGAATTCTTATTGCTGCCACTGGTGTTGGCGATGTTGGTCACGTGGATCTGGTAAGTACCGTCCGCGCCTGCGGTGATAGTTCCGCCATCGGCGATGCTGACAAACGCCCCACCGTTGAGCGAATACTCCATCGTGATGTGCCCAGGGTCCAGGTTGTGATCGAGGCTGAGCGTCTCTCCCTGTTTCAGTTTGACCGTGATGAGGTCTTCATTGTTGCCATTGGATTGGTTCGCTGCGCTGAGATAGCCACTGACCACCAGCATCGCCGTCATGGTCGCTGCGTTGGCCGCAAAGGCGTTGCGTACGTTGGCCAGACTCTGGTTGGCGGGGTTGTTGTTTTCGCCGGTGAAGCTTATCGCGCCGGTACCGGTGAAGTCCCCGCCTTTCACGACCCAGCCGGTGTTGAACGAGGTCGGTGTCGCCGAAAGTTGGTCGCCATCGGGGTCGGTGTCGTTGGCCAGCAACAGTTCGCCCGGCACCACGATGTTGCTCGACAGCACGTTGGTGATGACGTAGTCATCGGCGGCCACTGGCGGTGCGTTCGGTATGACTTTGATCGTCAGGGTTGAGCTGGCCAGGTCGCCATCGTTGTCGCTGACGGTGAAGCCGATGTTTTCGGTGATCAACACCGAGGTGGTTTTCTGCGAAATGTAGGCGTATTCACCGGTGTCGAGATTGATCTGCAAGGTACCGCTGTTGTTGGTGGCAATGTTCAGTGTGTTGTCCACGGTGTTGAACGTGCCATGGTTGAGCCCGCCGCTGAAGTTCAGGGAGCCCTGATTGGTGTTGCCGCTCGGATCGTAAGTGTACGTGGTGCCGTCCACCGTGATGGTCTTGATGAAGCCGCCATCGGCGCCGAAAGCACCGCCCTCGCCCAGCAGCAAACCGGTCACCGGTGCACCGTTCACCGTGCCGGACAGCACCGAGTTGAGCTGGTTGAGGTCGGTCACCACCACCGCATTGGTGTCGGTGTGGCTATTGCCGTCATAGGCCAGTGGATTGAGGTTCGCGTTGCTTACGCCACTGCCCAGGCCGATCGCGTAGTTCTTGATGTTGTTGGCATCGAGGAAGGCTTTCAGCGCGATTTCGTCGGCGGTGCCGATTTCCTGGCCGGTGGTGGGCTTGCCGTCGGAGAAGAAGTAGCCGACGTTTTGTGCACCGGTCAGTTTGCCCGAGGTGTTGAACGCGGTCTGCATGGTCACCACGGCCGCGTCATAGTTGGTGCCACCGTTCGCGGTGAGGCCGGCAAGCAGGGTCTTGGCGGTCGCAACATCGACCCATACCGAAGTCATGTCGGTGGCGCTGCTGCTAAAGGTGACGAGTTGCACTTTCACGTCGCCCAGGTCGTCGTATTTATCCAGCAAGGCACTGATGGCCTGCTTGGCCAATTCCAGCCGCGACAGGTTCGACACGCCGGAAGGGTCGATCATACTGCCGGAGACGTCGAGCACGATCAGCAGGTTGGAATCGATCTCCACCGCTGCCACCGAGCGATCCGATGCCACCGCCTTGGGCACGTCATCGACAATATTGACCACGATGGTGCTGGTGCTGCTGTTGCCAGACGCATCGGTGGCCTTGTAGGTGAAGCTTTCACTCAGGCTGTTCGGACCGTCGTTGGCATTCGGCGAGGTTTTTGGCGCCGAGGTCAGGGTGTAGGTGTAGCTGCCGTCGGGGTTGAGCAGGATTTGCCCGTAGGTGCCGGTGGCGCTGCCGACCAGGGTGTAGGTGAGCGCGCCGCTGGCACCCGAGACAGATCCGACCAGGGTCCCGGATGCGGTTTCACCAGTATTGCCCGGATCGCTGCCGGTGACTGTACCGGCGGCCAGGTCCTGGTCGCCCTGGCTCAGGTCGAGGGCTTTTTCGTAGACCGTCACGTCGCTATCGGGATTGGCCTTGATGATGCTGTTGGCCACGTCGATGGTGATGGTGGTGGTGCTTTCATCGCCATCGGAGTCACGCACGGTGTAGGTGAAGGTATCGGTCGCCCCCGCATCGCCGACTGAACCCGGGTTGCTGTGATACACCGCATTGCCATTGGCATCGAGGGTCAGGTAGCCATAGGTGCCATTGATCGGGTTGCCCAGCCCGCCAATGGCCGACGTCGAGGTATTGCTACCGGCGCGCACGCCGACCACCGTCGCCGGACCATCGGCGCCGCTGATGTCATTGCCCAGCACACCGATATTGACCGTGCCGCCCTCCGTTACCGACGACGAGTCAGGTTTGGCGCTCGGCAAGTCATCGACGATGTTGACGTTGATCTGCCCGTTCGCGATGTCGCCATCGGTGTCAGTGGCTACGACGTTGATGTTCTCGATGAGGTTGTTGGTGCCGTTGGCCGTTGGATGGGCTTCGTTATCGTTGAGGGTGTAGCTGTAGCTGATCACGCCGGTGGCCGGGTTGTAGCCGGTGATGGTCAGGGTGCTGCCCAACGGCGTGACGGCGGTTTGCGGGAAGCCGGCGGCCACGCCACCGCTGACCACGGTGATGCCGCCCACGGTCAGGGTTTGCAGGCCATCGAGGGCGGTGACCGTGAAGGTGCCGCTCTGGGTCAGGGCCGGTGCGTTGGGGTCGGTGCCGTCAATGAGGTTTTTCTCGTAAACGGTCAGCTCGCCGCCGTACACGTTGAGGCCGTTGAGTGTCACTTGATTGTCGTTGTTGTGGATCTGCAGTACCAGGTTGGCGGTGCTGATGTCACCGTCGGCGTCCGTGAGGGTGTAGGTGAAGGTTTCGGTATCGCTGCCACCGCCGTGCAGGTTTTTGAAGTCCGCACTATTGGGATCGAGCGTGTAGGTGTAGGTGCCGTTGGCATTGAGCACCAGGGTGCCATAGGTACCGGTGAAGGTGCCTGGGGTGACCGGGCCGACGGCGACTTTATCAGCGCCGATCACGTCGTTGCCGAACACATCGCCGCTGAGGCTCGGCACTGTCTCCGAGGCGGTGCCGAGGTTGCTGTCGTTCATCGCTTTGGGCACGTCATCGACAATGTCCACCACGATGGTGCTGGTGACGATATTGCCCAGCGAGTCGGTAGCCTGATAATTGAAGGTCTCGTGCATCACGTTCGGGCCGTCATTGGCGTTCGGTGTGGTGCTCGGCGGGGTCGTCAGGGTGTAGGTGTAGGTGCCGTTGGCGTTGAGCTGAATCTGTCCGTATGCCCCCAGGTTGCTGCCGACCAGGGCGTAGGTGATCGCGCCGACGGCGTGAGTGACCGAGCCCACCAGTGTGCCGGAAGCGGTTTCGCCCGTGCTGGTCGGATCGCTACCGACGACCGCACCGGCGGCCAGGTCCTGTCCGCCCTGGCTCAGGTCGAGGGCTTTTTCGTAGACCGTCACATCGTTGTCGCTGACCGCTTTCAGGCAGCTGTTGTAAACATCGATGGTGATGGTGGTGGTGCTTTCGTCACCATCGGAATCGCGCACGGTATAGGTGAACACATCCACCGCACCAGGGCCGCTCACCGCGTTAGGCGTGCTGTGATACACGGCGTTGCCGTTGGCATCGAGGGTCAGGTAACCGTAGGTGCCGTTGATCGGGTTGCCCAGCCCGCCGATGGCCGAGGTTGATGTATCGCTACCCGCGCGCACGCCGACCACGGCGCCAGCAGCCGCCGGACCATCGGCACCGCCGATGTCGTTGTCCAGCACATTGCCGCTGACGGTGCCGCCCTCCTGCACCGAGTCCGCATCAGCTTTGGCGGTCGGCAGGTCGTCGATGATGTTGACGTTGATCTGCCCGTTCGCGATGTCGCCATCGGTGTCGGTAGCGACGACGTTGATGTTCTCGGTGAGGCTGTTGGCGCCGTTGGCGGTTGGATGGGTTTCGTTGTCGTTCAGGGTGTAGCTGTAGCTGATCACGCCGGTGGTTGAGTTGTAGCCGGTGATGGTCAGGGTGCTGCCCAGCGGCGTGACGGCGGTTTGCGGGAAGCCGGCGGCCACGCCTGCGCTGACGACAGTGATGCCGCCCACGGTCAGGGTTTGCAGGCCATCGAGGGCGGTGACCGTGAAGGTGCCGCTCTGGGTAAGGGCCGGGGCGTTGGGGTCGGTGCCGTCAATGAGGTTTTTCTCGTAGACCGTCAGCTCGCCGCCGTACACGTTGAGGCCGTTGAGTGTCACTTGATTGTCGTTGTTGTGGATCTGCAGTACCAGGTTGGCGGTGCTGATGTCGCCGTCCGCGTCGGTAATGGTGTAGGTGAAGGTTTCGGTGCCGTCGCCACCGCCGTGCAGGGCTTTGAAATCAGCATCGCTGGTGTTCAGCGTGTAGGTGTAGGTGCCGTTGGCATTCAGCACCAGAGTGCCGTAAGTGCCGGTGAAAGTGCCGGGGGTGATCGGGCCAGTGCTTTCTCCAATGGTTACCCGGTCGGCGCCTTGCACGTCGTTGGTCAGCACGTTGCCGTTGAGGGTCAGCAGGGTTTCCGAGGCGGTGCCATTGCTGTCGTTCATGCCTTTTGGCAGGTCGTCGACGATGTTGACGTCCAGTGAACCGGTCGCGGTGGTGCCGTTGTCGTCGACCGCGGTCACGGTGAACTGTTCAGGCAATGTGTTGGCGCCGTTGGCGGTTGGGTGCGCTTCGTTGTCGTTGAGGGTGTAGCTGTAGCTCACGACACCCGTGGCCGCGTTGAAGCCGGTGATGGTCAGCGTGCTGCCCAATGGCGTAGTGATCGATTGTGGGAATCCCGCCGCTACGCCTCCCGTGACCACGGCGATGCCGCCCACGGTCAGGGTTTGCAGGCCATCGAGGGCGGTGACCGTGAAGGTGCCGCTCTGGGTCAGGGCCGGTGCGTTGGGGTTGCTGCCGTCACTGAGGTTTTTCTCGTAGACCGTCAGCTCGCCGCCGTACACGTTGAGGCCGTTGAGTGTCACTTGATTGTCGTTGTTGTGGATCTGCAGTACCAGGTTGGCGGTGCTGCTGTCGCCGTCCGCGTCGGTGATGGTGTAGGTGAAGGTTTCGGTGCCGTCGCCACCGCCGTGCAGGGCTTTGAAATCGGCATCGCTGGTGTTCAGCGTGTAGGTGTAGGTGCCGTTGGCGTTGAGTATCAAAGTGCCGTAGGTGCCGGTGAAGGTACCGGGGGTGATCGGGCCAGTGCCTTCACCAATGGTTACCCGGTCGGCGCCCTGCACGTCGTTGCTCAATACGTTGCCGTTCAGGGTCAGTTGGGTTTCCGAGGCGGTGCCATTGCTGTCGTTCACGCCTTTTGGCAGGTCGTCGACGATGTTGACGTCCAGTGAACCGGTCGCGGTGGTGCCGTTGTCGTCGACCGCGTTCACGGTGAACTGTTCAGGCAATGTGTTGGCGCCGTTGGCGGTCGGATGGGCTTCGTTGTCGTTGAGGGTGTAGCTGTAGCTCACGACACCGGTCGCCGCGTTGAAACCGGTGATGGTCAGGGTGCTGCCCAATGGCGTGGTGATCGATTGCGGGAAGCCCGCCGCCACACCCGCGGTGACCACGGCGATGCCGCCGACGGTCAGGGTCGTCACACCGTCCAGTGCAGTGACGGTGAAGGTACCGCTTTGGGTCAGGGCCGGCGCGCTGGGGTTGCTGCCGTCATTGAGGTTTTTCTCGTAGACCGTCAGCTCGCCGCCGTACACGTTGAGGCCGTTGAGGACCACTGGATCGTCGTTGTTGTGGATCTGCAGCACCAGTTTCGCAGTGCTGCTGTCGCCGTCCGCGTCGGTGATGGTGTAGGTGAAGGTGTCGGTGCCGTCGCCACCGCCGTGCAGGGCTTTGAAATCAGCATCGCTGGTGTTCAGCGTGTAGGTGTAGGTGCCGTTGGCATTCAGCACCAGAGTGCCGTAAGTGCCGGTGAAAGTGCCGGGGGTGATCGGGCCAGTGCTTTCTCCAATGGTTACCCGGTCGGCGCCTTGCACGTCGTTGGTCAGCACGTTTCCGTTGAGGGTCAGCAAGGTTTCCGAGGCGGTGCCATTGCTGTCGTTCATGCCTTTTGGCAGGTCGTCGACGATGTTGACGTCCAGTGAACCGGTCGCGGTGGTGCCGTTGTCGTCGACCGCGGTCACGGTGAACTGTTCAGGCAATGTGTTGGCGCCGTTGGCGGTCGGATGGGCTTCGTTGTCGTTGAGGGTGTAGCTGTAGCTCACGACACCGGTGGCCGCGTTGAAACCGGTGATGGTCAGGGTGTTGCCCAATGGCGTGGTGATCGATTGTGGGAAGCCCGCCGCCACACCCGCGGTGACCACGGCGATGCCGCCGACGGTCAGGGTGGTGACACCGTCCAGCGCGGTGATGGTGAAGGTGCCGTTCTGGGTCAGCGCGGTGGCATCCGGTGCGCTGCCGTCGCCGAGGTTTTTCTCGAAAACGGTGAGTTCGCCACCCTCGACGTTCAAACCACCAATCGTCACCGGATCGTCGTTGTTGTGGATCTGCAGCACCAGGTTCGCTGTGCTGCTGTCGCCGTCCGCGTCGGTGATGGTGTAGGTGAAGGTCTCGGTGCCGTCGCCACCACCGTGCAACGCTTTGAAATCCGCGTCGCTGGTGTTCAGCGTGTAGGTGTAGGTGCCGTTGGCATTCAGCACCAGGGTGCCGTAAGTGCCGGTGAAAGTGCCGGGGGCGATCGGGCCAGTGCCTTCTCCAATGGTTACCCGGTCGGCGCCTTGCACGTCGTTGGTCAGCACGTTTCCGTTGAGGGTCAGCAGGGTTTCCGAGGCGGTGCCATTGCTGTCGTTCACGCCTTTTGGCAGGTCGTCGACGATGTTGACGTCCAGTGAACCAGTCGCGGTGGTGCCGTTGTCATCGACCAGGGTCACGGCAAACTGCTCAGGCAAGGTGTTGGTGCCATTGGCCGTCGGATGCGCTTCGTTGTCATTGAGGGTGTAGCTGTAGCTCACGACACCGGTGGCCGCGTTGAAGCCGGTGATGGTCAGCGTGCTGCCCAATGGCGTAGTGATCGATTGTGGGAATCCCGCCGCCACACCCGCGGTGACCACGGCGATGCCGCCGACGGTCAGGCTGGTGACACCGTCCAGTGCAGTAACGGTGAAGGTACCGTTCTGGGTCAGCGCCGTGGCATCCGGCGCGCTGCCATCACTGAGGTTTTTCTCGAAGACGGAGAGTTCGCCGCCCTCGACGTTCAAACCGCCAATCGTCACCGGGTCATCGTTGTTGTGGATCTGCAGCACCAGGGTCGCCGTACTGCTGTCGCCATCGGCGTCCGTCAGCGTATAGGTGAAGCTTTCGGTGCCGTCGCCACCGCCGTGCAGGGCCTTGAAGTCGGCATCGTTGGTGTTGAGGGTGTAGGTGTAGGTGCCATTGGCATTCAGCACCAGGGTGCCGTAGGTACCGGTGAAGGTGCCGGGAGTGATCGGCCCGCTGTTTTCACCAACCGGCACACGGTCAGCGCCTTGCACATCGTTGGTCAATACGTTGCCGTTAAGCGTCAGCAAGGTTTCCGAGGCGGTGCCATTGTTGTCATCGACTGCTTTGGGCACGTCATCGATGATGGTGAGATCCAGCGTACCCGTAGCGCTGTCGCCATTGCTGTCGCTGGCCACCACGGTGACGCGCTCGGTAAGACTATTGGCACCCTCGCCGCTTGCATGGGTTTCAGCACGGTTGAGGGTGTAGCTGTAACTGACCACGCCCGTGGCCGGGTTGTAGTTGGTGAAGGTCAAGGTACTGCCCAGAGGGGTGGTGAACGACTGCGCAAAACCTGCCGCCACACCGCCGCTGATCACGTTGATGCCGCCGATGCTCAGGCTGGTCAGCCCGTCTGGCGCATTGATGGTGAAGGTGCCGCTTCGCGTCAGCGAACCTTCGTTCCTCAACGAACCGTCGGTCAGGTTGGCTTCATTGACAGTCCGATCGCCGTTCTGCCCCGACAGACCTTCGAAGCTGACCGGATTGTTCGGCACCTGCGGCGTCACTGGTGGCACCACAGGGGTATCGGCCGCTACAGCGTTATTGTCCGGATTAGCGTTCAGGCGTTCTTCGGGAAGTTCGGGAATGCCATTGAAACCGGCAGTAGGGAAGCCGATGGTGGGTTCGACTCGCCCGCCCACTTCCTCGAGCATGACGAAACTATGGCCGCTGCCCTGGACGCCGCCCGGTACACCGCTAGTCGTAGACGGCCCGGCAGCGGTGGCTTCAGCGGTTTGGGTCGGGTCGTCGCCCGCCGCAATGGCTTTTTGCAGCTGTTCGACATCCGTCAGTTGCGCCTGGCTCGGCGTCACCGCCTCGGACAAGTCCACATGGGGAATCTGATTGGCGAGCAATTGCGGGGTCATCTGCATGCTGCTGCCGCGCCCGAGGGTCAGTTCCTGGCCATTTTGCAGATGCACCGCTACCGCGCCTTCAGCGCCGGTACTCAGTTGGTCGCCAGCGAACAGCTTGTCCCCTTCGACCAAAGCACGCCGGGTGCCATCGCTCGCAACCGCGAACACCTGACCGATGACCTTACTGACGATTCCGATGAGCGTTGCCATGTGCACTTCCTCCGCCGCCAACCGCCGTCGGCACCTTGATTGTGCGAAGAACGTGCTCATGGCTCGAGCGGGTTGCCTGGTGGATCGTGTTCCGGGTGCCGATTTACTTGAGTAAGCCGTGTACCCGGCAACGATCTCGCCCAGCCAGTCGCTCACGGCGCTGTTTACGATTTCGGGAAAATCCCTCTGCAATCAATGGCATCGGATCCCTGTTCGCAACAACGTTGCCTGTGAGCGATGCGTAACGATCTCGAAGCACTCAAGTGACAAAAAACCGTCGCCACCAGATCGCTCGCATCCCTCCCCTCCAGCACTTCTCCGCTCTATTTCGATAAGTGGATTGGAACTTTCCTCAAAGCCCGATGAGCCCCCTAGAGCTCGTAAAACAAGGGCTTTCGACTTGAACAATGTGCTGGATTTTGTAGAGCGCATAAGTTTTTTTTTGCATAGCCGTTATGAAAAAAATTTCTTAGCTACGCTCCAGAATGTTCTTAGCTCTTTTGTTAAATACGTGAAACAACTTTACCTACAAATGTCGTCAATAAATTGGCGACTGATAAGCACCATCAGGAATCAGGGAGATGTACATGCGCCTATTAACCCCCCTCTGCAGCGCGGTTCTTTTGGCCATGGCCTGCTCGTCCCAGGCTCAGGCCATGACGCTGACCGAAGCAATCCAGAGCACCATCGCGACGCACCCGGAACTGGCTTCGCGGGTGGACAGCCGTCTGTCGGCTGACGAAGACGTGAAGGTCGCGAAAGGGGGCTTTTATCCATCGGTAGATCTGAACGCTGCTTACGGGCGCGGGTACAGCGATAACACCAATACTCGCGCGCTCGGCAATCACCACACCGAAATTCTCAACTACACCCAGTCGGAATTGCGCCTGCGGCAAATGCTTTTTGACGGGTTCAACACCGCCAATGAAGTCGATCGCACCAAAGGCGTGGTCAACTCGCGAGCCTATTACGCTCAGGGTACGGCTCAGGATCTGGCCCTGCGCACCACCGAGGTTTATCTCGAGGTGCTCAAGCACCGCGAACTGGTGACCCTGGCCAAGAACAACCTGCAAGCGCACTTGCGGGTCAACGACCAGATCGGCCTGCGCACCCAGCGCGGCGTGGGTAGCAACGCCGATGCCGACCAGTCCAGCGCTCGCCGGGCACTGGCAGAAAACAACCTCGACACCGCCGAAGTCAATCTGGCGGACGCCGAGTCGAACTTTTACGCCGTTGTCGGGCGTATGCCCGATGAACTCGAAACCCCGCCATCGATTCGCGGCGAAGTCCCTGCCTCCCTGCCCGAAGCCCAGCAGAGCATGGTGGAAAACAACCCTTACCTGAAATCCGCCCAGGCCGACGTGCAATCGGCCGAAAGCCAGTACGAAGTTGCCAAGTCGCCCTTCTACCCACGCCTTGACGCCGAGGCGGCAGTGGGCGCGAACAACAACGTGCAGGGTGACGAAGGCCACGACAACGAGTGGCGGGTCGGCGTGGTGATGAATTACAACCTGTTCCGCGGCGGCAGCGACAAGGCGCGCCTGGCCTCCGACGCGCACAAGATCAACCAGGCCATGGACATCCGCAACAATGCCCTGCGCCAGCTCAACGAGAATATTCACCTGGCCTGGAACGCCATGGTCAATGCCAAGAAACAAACCCCGACCGCCCGTGAATACGCCGACACCAGCAAGCGCGTACGCATTGCTTATCAGGATCAGTTCGGCCTCGGCCAGCGGACCCTGCTTGACCTGCTCGACAGCGAAAACGAACTCTACAACGCCAACCGCCGCTACACCGAAGTGCGCTACACCGAAGAGTTTTCGATGTACCGCATCCTGGCGAACATGGGCCAGTTGTTGAGCAAACAACGGGTCGTACTGCCCGCCGACGCGATCGCCCAGACCGAAGTGAAAAACGAAGCTCGTCTGCCTGAAATGAAGTAGTGCATGGGAGGGTTCAATGACCAGCATGGAACCCGGCAACACCGGTGTCGATCCGCGCCTGAGCTTCGATGACCCGCTTCTGGACGGTCTGTTGATCCTCTGCAAACTCCATGGCGCGACGGTCAGTCGCGCCAGCCTCAGTGCCGGGCTCCCCATGGCACACCAACGCCTGAGCCTGGACCTGCTGCCCCGTGCAGCGGCCCGGGCCGGTTTGCAGGCACGCCTGCTGCGCCGTGACCTCAAGGACATCTCGCCGCTCAACCTGCCTGTGCTGCTGTTGCTCAACAACGGCCGCACGGCCGTCCTGCGTCGTTATGCCGAGGACGGCAAGGTGCTGATCCTGCCCAGCGAAGCCGACGGCGGCGAACAATGGCTCAGCCCTGAAGAGCTGGCCGAACACTACAGTGGCCAGGCGCTGTTTGCCCGGCCACGCCACGAACTCGAAGACTTGCGCTCGCCGCTGGTGCCTCGGGTCCAGGCCTGGTTCCGCGATACGCTGAAGCTGTCGAAATGGCTGTACAGCGACGCGATCCTGGCGAGTTTCCTGATCAACCTGCTGGGTCTGATGGTGCCGCTGTTCGTGATGCAGACCTACGACCGCGTAGTGCCGAACCAGGCCACTTCGACCTTGTGGGTGCTGGCGATCGGTCTACTGATCGGCACCGCTTTCGAACTGGTGCTGCGGGTCGTTCGCGCGCACCTGCTGGATACCGCCGGCAAGAAAACCGACGTGATCCTGTCGGCCACCCTGTTCGAGCGCATTACCGGCATGGCGATGAAAGCGCGGCCGGCGACCATCGGTGGTTTTGCCCAAAGCATTCATGACTTCCAGGGCCTGCGGGAGTTTCTCACCGCCGTGACCCTCACCAGCCTGATCGACCTGCCCTTCTGCCTGCTGATGCTGCTGGTGATCGGCCTGCTCGGTGGCTGGCTGGTGGTGATTCCGATTCTGGCGTTTCCCATCACCATCATTTTCGCCATGGTGATCCAGGTCCGCCTGCGCGACACCGTACAGAAAAGCCTCACCCTCGGCGCCGAACGCCAGGCGTTGCTGATCGAAACCCTCAGCGGCCTGGAAACCCTCAAGGCCTGCAGCGCCGAAAGCGAACGCCAGCACAAATGGGAAAGCACCCACGGCGCCCTCACCCGCCTCGACAGCCATGCGCGCAACCTCTCGGCCTTGGCCACCAATGGCACGCTGTTCATCCAGCAGCTGTCGGGCATGGCGACCATCGTCGCCGGGGTCTACAGCATCATCGCTGGCAATCTCAGCGTCGGTGCCCTGGTGGCCAGCTACATGCTCGGCAGTCGGGTATTGGCGCCACTGGGACAGATCGCCGGCCTGATCACCCGCTACCAGCAAGCGCAACTGACCATGAAAAGCACCGACGCGCTGATGGGCCTGCCCCAGGAGCGCGACGCCAAACAACGGCCACTGGAGCGCACGCAACTGCAAGGGGCGCTGGATGTCGTCGGCGTGACCTTCCACTACAACGGCCAGAATACCCCGGCGCTGGCCAACGTCAGTTTCAGCGTGAAACCCGGTGAGCGAATCGGCGTGATCGGTCGCAGCGGCTCGGGCAAAAGCACCCTGGCGCGGCTGGTGATGGGTTTCTACGAACCGGAAGAAGGCCAGCTATTGCTCGATGGCCTGGACTTGCGACAGCTGGACGTCGCCGACCTGCGCCATCAGATCGGTTACGTCGCTCACGACCTGCCGCTGCTGGCCGGCAGCCTGCGCGATAACCTGACCCTCGGCGCGCGCTACATCAGTGACTCACGCATGCTCGAAGTGGCCGAACTCACCGGCGTCACCGAACTGGCCCGGCAACACCCGCAAGGCTTCGACCGGCCCGTGGGCGAGCGCGGACAGTTGCTGTCCGGTGGTCAGCGCCAGGCGGTTTTGCTGGCCCGGGCCTTGTTGCTCGACCCGCCGATCCTGCTGCTCGACGAACCGACCAGCGCCATGGACAACAGCAGCGAAGACGTCCTGCGGCAAAAACTCCACGGCTGGGTCCAGGGCAAAACCGTGCTACTGGTGACTCACCGCACCTCGATGCTGAGCCTGGTGGATCGGCTGGTGGTGCTGGACAACGGACGGATCGTCGCCGACGGGCCGAAAGAAGCAGTCATCGATGCTCTGCGCAAGGGCCGTGTCGGCTCTGCGGCTGTTTAGATACGAATACACAGCCTGTGGCGAGGGAGCTTGCTCCCGCTGGGTTGCGAAGCAGCTCCCTCGTTGTGTCACCTGGATCGCGCCAGCAGTTTTTGCGACGGCTTCGCCGCCGGACGGGAGCAAGCTCCCTCGCCACAGGATTGTGTTCGGCACTATTTCTCTTAACTGACGGGTATCGCCATGTCTGCTCGAACGCCAGATTCAGCGCCCCGAGGCTACTTCAACAGCTTCGGTAAAAGCGCCGAAGTCGAATTCATGCCGGAAACCGCCGGCGCCTCGTTGCAGGACTCGCCGCGCTGGTCGCGGATCACCGTGTGGCTGACCGCTGCACTGCTGATCTGCGCACTGGTCTGGGCCAAGTTCGCCGTCTTGCAGGAAGTGACCATGGGCGAAGGCAAGGCGATTCCGTCGAGCAAGGTCCAGGTGATCCAGAACCTCGAGGGCGGCATCGTCACCGAAATCTTTGTGCGTGAAGGGCAGATGGTGAACAAGGGCGACACCTTGCTGCGCCTGGATGACACGCGCTACCTGTCGAACAAGGGCGAAAGTGAAGCCGATCGCTACGCCTTGACCGCGCAGGTCGAACGGCTCTCGGCCGAAGCCGAAGGCCGGCCATTCAAGCTGTCAGAAGAAGTGATCGCCAAGGCGCCGCAAGTGGCCGAAGACGAGCGCTCTCTGTACGAGCAACGGCAACGTCGACTCGCGAGCGAGCAGCGCACACTGTCCGAACAACTTCGGCAAAAGACTCAGGAACTGGCAGAGTTCCGCTCGAAACAGAGTCAATTCAGTTCCAGCCTGGCGCTCCTGCAACAAGAGATGAACATGTCCACGCCGCTGGTGGGCACCGGCGCCGTGTCACCGGTGGAAATCCTGCGCCTCAAACGCAGCGCCGTGGAGATTCGCGGCTCGCTGAACGCCACCACCCTGGCGATCCCCCGGGCGGAGTCGGCGATCAACGAGATCAAAAGCAAGATCGATGAATCGGAACAGACCTTCCGCTCGGAAGCGGCCAAAGAGCTGAACGAGAAACGCACCGACCTTTCGAAAATCACGGCATCGAGCATCGCCATCGACGACCGCGTGACCCGCACCACCGTGGTCTCGCCGGTGCACGGCATCATCAAGGTGCTGAAGGTCAACACCATCGGTGGTGTGGTCCAGCCCGGCAGTGACATGGTGGAAATCGTGCCGCTGGAAGACAACCTGCTGATCGAAGCCAAGGTCCGCCCGCAGGACGTTGCATTCCTGCATCCGGGCCAGAAAGCCATGGTCAAGTTCAGTGCCTACGACTACACCATTTACGGCGGCCTGAGCGCCAAGCTGGAGCTGATCGGCGCCGACACCATCACCGACGACAAGGGCAACAGCTTTTATCTGATTCAGGTGCGCACCGACAAAAACCATCTGGGCGGGGATGTGAAACCGCTGCTGATCATCCCGGGGATGGTGGCAACGGTGGATATCATTACCGGGGAGAAAACGGTGCTCGATTATCTGCTTAAGCCGGTGCTCAAGGCGCGGACCGAGGCGATGCGGGAAAGGTAGGCCCTCCTCAAAGTCTGTTGTGATCTTGCTGCCGTCATCGCGAGCAAGCTCGCTCCCACAATGTCCGCGTCGTACACAAAATCTGCAAACACCACAAAACCTGTGGGAGCGAGCTTGCTCGCGATGAGGCCAGCAAGACCACCGATCATTTTTCAGAATGATTACGCTGGTAAACCTCCTCCCCCATCGCCGCAATCTGCCCCTCGATCAACGCTTCAAACGGCTTTAACAACAGCGCAAACGAAGTCGGCGCTTCGAGGGTTTCCAGCGCCTGCACAATCGCCTCCACTGTCGACAACGCCCCCGGTCCCGGTGCCTTGCGCAGCCGGTAACGGGACACACCGCCTTCAGCCAGCGTCACCCTCGGCAATGCCGCCAGCAGCGGATTGAGGTGCAGCATCTTGCGCGCCTTGCGCCAGGTGCCATCCGGGACGACCAGCAACATCGATTCATCAGAGCAGCCATAGGCTTTCATCGGCTGCGCTTCTTCGCCCGGAAACAACAACCGCGCCGTATATCCCGGACGGTTCAACAACACCGGCAAATCCTCGAACACCTCGCCCACGATCAACTCGGCATTGCTCAAGCCCAACGCTGCCAACCGCGCTGTATTGAGCGCATGGTTCACTTCGCTCGGATGCTGCAACAACAGCACGCGAGTGCGGCTGTCGAGATTCGGGATCAACGGGCACAGGCAATGAGATTGCGGACGCAGGCAGCGTGGGCATTGGATTCTGGACATCTTTTCAGGCCTGATTCAGTTGGGCTTTAAGCAAATCACGGAACGTCTGGATCAGCGGCTCGCGGCTACGGCCCCGGCGCACGATCATCGAGAACGGCGCCTGATAACCAAAGGTCGCCGGCAGCAACACCCGCAAGTCGCCCTTGTCGGCCCAGGCCTGGGCATAGTGCTCCGGCAGATAGCCGATGTAGGCGCCCGACAGCACCAGAATCAACTGAGCTTCCATACTTTCCACGGTCGCGGCGCTGTGCTTGAAACCGTGACGCGCCAGCTCGGCCTGGCTCCAGTAGCCGCGGCCGACCATGCGCTGCTGGGTGATGACCTGCTCGGGAATGCGCCGCTCGTTGAACAGCGGATGCCGCGTGCTGCAATACAACCAGTGTTGTTCACGGTACAGCGGCATATACACCAGACCGCTCATGCGCGTGGAAAACGCACCGATGGCCAGGTCGAGACGGTTGTCTTGCACGCCGAGCTGCAGTTCGTAAGGGCTCATGACCGACAGGTGCAAGTGCACCGCCGGGTGTTCCTGGCTGTAGGCGCCGATGGCTTCGGCGAACGGCAGGGCCTTGTCGCTGACGGTGGAGTCGATCACCCCGAGGTTCAAGGTGCCGCGCAACTCGCCCTTGAGGGCGGCGGCGTACTGCTCGAAGCCTTCGAGTTCGCCCAACAGACGCAGGGTTTCCTGATGGAACAACTCACCCTTGCTGGTCAGGCTGAACCCGCCACGACCGCGATGGCAAAGCACCAGGCCCAGGGCCGCTTCGAGCTGGCTCATGTAGGTGCTAATGGCTGACGTCGAGAGGTTGAGCTCCTGCTGGGCGTTGGCAAAGCCCTGGTGACGCACCACGCTGACGAAGATGCGCAATAGTTTCAGGTCGGGTAAAGCGTTGGCCATGGAAATGCTCCGATCTCGGGGTAACGCACACCGCTGAAGGTAATGAAGATTATTGTGGGAGCGAGCTTGCTCGCGATAGCGGTGGGTCAGTCAATATTGATGTTGACTGACCCACCGCTATCGCGAGCAAGCTCGCTCCCACAGGTACTGTACAACTCATCACTTTGAAGGATGAGGCAACAAGTCTATCGCCGTCCTCGTCATTAGTTTAGAAAAATCTGAACTAAGTATTTGCCCGTAGCGATTCTTCCCGGCCACTACATTTCGCAGAATCGGTGCCACAAGGTGCGCTCGTACTTCCGTGAACGGCGCAACCACATAAATAAAACAACGACGATGAGGCCCTACCCGTGGACAAGATTCTTCACCAACCACTGGGCGGCAACGAAATGCCGCGCTTCGGCGGCATCGCCACCATGATGCGACTCCCCCACTTGAATACCGCTGCCGGTCTGGACGCTGCCTTCGTTGGCGTGCCGCTGGACATCGGTACCTCGCTGCGCCCTGGCACCCGTTTCGGGCCTCGCGAAATCCGTGCTGAATCGGTGATGATTCGCCCGTACAACATGGCCACTGGCGCTGCACCGTTCGACTCACTGTCGGTTGCCGACATCGGCGACATCGCGATCAACACCTTCAACCTGCTGGATGCCGTGCGGATCATCGAGGAGTCCTACGACAACATCCTCGAACACGACGTGATCCCCCTGACCCTGGGCGGCGACCACACCATCACCCTGCCGATCCTGCGTGCCATCCACAAGAAGCACGGCAAGGTCGGCCTGGTGCACATCGACGCTCACGCTGATGTGAACGATCACATGTTCGGCGAGAAAATCGCCCACGGCACCACGTTCCGTCGCGCCGTTGAAGAAGGCCTGATTGACCCGGACCGCGTGGTGCAGATCGGCCTGCGCGCCCAGGGCTACACCGCTGACGACTTCAACTGGAGCCGCAACCAGGGCTTCCGTGTGGTTCAGGCCGAAGAGTGCTGGCACAAATCGCTGGAGCCATTGATGGCTGAAGTCCGCGAGAAAGTCGGTGGCGGTCCTGTCTACCTGAGCTTCGACATCGACGGTATCGACCCGGCCTGGGCACCAGGCACCGGCACCCCGGAAATCGGCGGCCTGACCACCATCCAGGCGATCGAGATCGTTCGTGGCTGCCAAGGCCTCGACCTGGTCGGTTGCGATCTGGTAGAAGTCTCGCCCGCTTACGACACCACCGGCAACACCTCGCTGCTGGCCGCCAACCTGCTGTACGAAATGCTCTGCGTACTGCCTGGCGTAGTCCACCGCTGAGGGTTGGTCATGAATGAACGCGATCAGGTTCTGAAAGCCGCCGCCGACCTGGTGTCCGCTTTTGCCCGTAACGATCGCGAAGCCTACTTCGGCGCTTTCAGCTTTGAAGCCAGCTTCGTCTTCTACACCCTCGAAAAGCCCCTGCTGTCGCGCGACGCCTACCAGGCGATGTGGGACAGCTGGCGCGCCGAGGATGGCTTCGAGGTGCTCTCGTGCACCTCGAGCAACGCTTTCGTCAGCCTGCAGGGTGACGTGGCGATTTTCATCCATGACGTCGCCACCGAGCTGCGCATGCAAGGGGAGCAGCACTTTAGCCAGGAGCGCGAGACGATTGTTTTCAAGAAACAAGCGTCTGGCCAAGAACAACAAGGCCTATGGCTGGCCTGTCACGAACACTTATCCGCCTTGCCGGAAGGGCTGCCACCCCCTTAGCCAAACAGGTGACGCTCACGCACGATGAGCGCGCCTTTATGATCGGAGCAGATCATGAATAACAACAACAAAGACCAAAGCCTTACGCAAATTGAAACCCACGGGGTCGAACAGATCCCGGACAACGAACGCACCGCAGGCCCGACGGACTTGTTCCGGATGATCTTCGGTGGTTCCAACACCTTTGCAACCGCCGTTCTCGGCAGTTTCCCGGTCCTGTTCGGCCTGTCTTTCCAGGCGGGCGTCTGGGCGATTGTGCTGGGCGTGTTGCTGGGTTCGCTGATCCTCGCGCCAATGGGCCTGTTCGGCCCGATCAACGGCACCAACAACGCCGTGTCTTCCGGTGCTCACTTCGGCGTGCATGGGCGGATCGTCGGTTCGTTCCTGTCGCTGTTGACCGCCATCGCCTTCTTCTCGCTCTCGGTGTGGAGTTCGGGTGATGCGCTGATCGGTGGGGCCAAACGCCTGGTCGGTCTGCCGGAAACCGACCTGACCCTGGGCCTGGCCTACGGTCTGTTCGCGATCCTGGTGCTGACGGTGTGCATCTATGGCTTCCGCTTCCTGCTGTGGGTCAACAAGATCGCGGTGTGGAGTGCCAGCCTGCTGTTCCTGCTGGGTGCCTTCGCCTTCGCAGGTCCCTTCGACGTGAACTACGCCGGCACGGTGAACATGGGTCAGCCAGGTTTCTGGGCCGCCTTCATCGGTGCAGCACTGGTGGCCATGAGCAACCCGATTTCCTTCGGTGCGTTCCTCGGCGACTGGTCGCGCTACATTCCGCGTGACACCTCCAAGCGCCGCATCATGGCGGCGGTGGTGATTTCGCAGATCGCAACGTTCATCCCGTTCCTGTTCGGCCTGACCACCGCCACCATCGTAGCGATCAAGGCACCGGACTACATCGCGGCCAACAACTATGTCGGCGGCCTGCTGGCGGTATCGCCGAGCTGGTTCTTCCTGCCGGTGTGCCTGATCGCGGTGATCGGCGGCATGTCCACCGGCACCACTTCGCTGTACGGCACCGGCCTGGACATGTCCAGCGTATTCCCACGGGTACTGTCGCGGGTCAAGGCCACGCTGCTGATCGGTGTGATGTCGATTGCCTTCATCTTCATCGGGCGCTTCGCGGCCAACCTGGTGCAGAGCGTGTCGACTTTCGCCGTGCTGATCATCACCTGCACCACCCCCTGGATGGTGATCATGATCATCGGCCTGCTGGTGCGTCGCGGCTTCTACTGCCCGG
This sequence comes from Pseudomonas sp. QLc11A, assembly GCF_052112305.1. Classification (NCBI taxonomy): domain Bacteria; kingdom Pseudomonadati; phylum Pseudomonadota; class Gammaproteobacteria; order Pseudomonadales; family Pseudomonadaceae; genus Pseudomonas; species Pseudomonas sp. QLc11A. The sequence continues at coordinate 71,589 of NZ_JAVAJJ010000003.1, read as the reverse complement.
ATGACCTGCAAGTGTTCACCCGCGGCGAGAAAGGTGGCCGTTACTGGTTCACCCACGGCTGGAACTGGCGTGGCCTGGGTGCCTGGATCCCGAGCGCTGCCGTCGGCCTGTGCTTTGTGAACCTGCCGGGTCAGTTTGTCGGGCCGCTGGGCGAATTGGCCGGTGGCATCGACATTAGCCTGCCCGTGACCTTGGGCCTGGCCTCGCTGGTGTACCTGGCGCTGCTGAGCCTGTTCCCGGAATCGCGCGAAGTGTTCGGCCCGAACGATGTTCGTAGCCGTGGTGCCAGCGCCGTTGCAAAACCTGAAATACGTCAGCCCGCCTGACACAGATCCACTTGTGGGAGCGAGCCTGCTCGCGAAGACGGCGGCACATTCAACATCGATGTGACTGACCGAACGCCTTCGCGAGCAGGCTCGCTCCCACAGAAAGCAGCCCCACAGAAACGCCTTTGTTTCACATAAAAAAGACAATCGGAGAAACGCCATAATGGCTTTGGATTTATTCGTCGTACTCATCTACGCAGCCGCGATGCTGATACTCGGCTATTACGGCATGCGCAAGGCCAAGACCAACGAAGACTTTTTGGTCGCCGGTCGCAACCTCGGCCCAAGCCTTTACATGGGCACCATGGCTGCCACTGTTCTGGGCGGCGCGTCCACCGTGGGCACCGTGCGTCTGGGCTACGTGCATGGCATCTCCGGTTTCTGGCTATGCGCCGCGCTGGGTTGCGGGATCGTGGCGCTGAACCTGTTCCTCGCCAAACCGCTGCTGAAACTGAAGATCTACACCGTTACCCAGGTGCTGGAAAAACGCTACAACCCGATGGCCCGCTCCGCGAGCGCGGTGATCATGCTGGCCTACGCGCTGATGATCGGTGTCACCTCGATCCTGGCGATTGGCACCGTTCTGCAAGTGTTGTTCGGCCTGCCGTTCTGGATCTCGGTATTGCTGGGCGGTGGCGTCGTGGTGATCTACTCGGCCATTGGCGGCATGTGGTCCCTGACCCTGACCGATATCGTCCAGTTCGTGATCAAGACCGTGGGCCTGATGTTCATCCTGCTGCCAATCTGCATGTACCGCGTCGGCGGCTGGGATGAACTGGTAACGAAACTGCCGGCGGCGAGCTTCAGCTTCACCACCATCGGCTGGGACACCATCATCACCTACTTCATGATCTACTTCTTCGGCATCCTGATCGGTCAGGACATCTGGCAACGGGTGTTCACCGTCAAGACCGCCAAAGTGGCTCAGGTTGCCGGTACCGCCGCCGGTATCTACTGCATCCTCTACGGCCTGGCCTGCGCCCTGATCGGCATGGCTGCACACGTACTGATCCCGGATCTGGACAACGTCAACAACGCCTTCGCCGCCATCGTCAAACTGTCCCTGCCGGACGGTATCCGTGGCCTGGTGATCGCTGCCGCACTGGCCGCCATGATGTCCACCGCCAGCGCCGGCCTGCTGGCCGCTGCCACCACCCTGACCGAAGACCTGCTGCCGAAACTGCGTGGCGGCAAACAGTCGAGCCTGGGCCTCAACCGTCTGGTCACCATGCTGACCGGTATTGTGGTGCTGGGTATCGCCCTGGTGGTCAACGACGTGATCAGCGCCCTGACCCTGGCCTACAACCTGTTGGTAGGCGGCATGCTGATCCCGCTGATGGGCGCGATCTTCTGGAAACGCGCCACCACCGCCGGCGCCATCGCCAGCATGGGCATGGGCTTCGCCACCGCGCTGCTGTTCATGTTCAAGGACGGCCTGGACGCCAACACCCCGATCTACTACAGCCTCGGTGTAGGCCTTGTGAGCTTCGTGGTGGTGAGCTTGATGTCCCGCCGCACGGCAGCAGTGGCAAGCGCCGCCTAAGCTGAAACATAACGACTCGATGCTTTCTTCGACGGGTGTGGCGTCGGTTGCCACACTCGTTTTTTTTCGTCTGAAGGAAACTGCTCATGAAGATCGTCAGCCGCGACCAGTGGTTCGAAGTCAAACATCTCAGCGACGGTATCCGCTTGATTCACGAGCCATACATCCGGCCTTTCTACCGCTGCAACCTCTGGCACATCCAGGGCCGTGACAAGGACCTGCTGCTGGACAGCGGCTCGGGCCTGGTCAGCCTGCGCGAGCAACTGCCATGGATCACCGAGCGGCCGCTGGTGGCCGTGGCCAGCCACTGCCATTTCGATCACATCGCCGGTCATCACGAATTCGCCGAGCGCCTGGTGCATCCGGCCGAGGCGGACATTCTGGCTGCGCCGGATGGCGACAACGACTTGAGCAAAGCCTTTGTCGGCGACGACATGTTCGAGGCGCACCCCGATTGCCCGCTGTGCTACGCCGAATACCGGGTCAAGGCCGCGCCGGCCACGGGGTTTGTCGAAGATGGAGATGTGCTGGACCTGGGCAACCGCGTGTTGCAGGTCGTGCACACACCGGGACACTCACCGGGTGGCATCTGCCTGTACGAAGCCGCCACCGAGACCTTGTTCAGCGGCGACATCATCTACGACGGGCCGCTGATCGAAGACGCCTACCATTCCAACCTCGAGGACTACGCACGCAGCCTGCAACGCCTGCATGCGCTGCCGATCCGCACGGTGCATGGCGGGCATTTCGGCAGTTTTTCCGGAGAGCATTTGCGCGGCATGATTGACGAATGGCAACGCTCACACGGCTAAAGCCTGCTGTACTCAACGGCAGGGAATGCACCGACAGGGAGAACTGCTCCCACCTCCTCGAAGAACGATCATGAAAGAAGCCGCCCTTCGTGCTGTCGTACATCGCTACATCAGCCGCCTGCTGGAAGGTCGGGATGACTTCGACGACAACGCCAGCCTGGCGCAGTTGGGATTGGACAAAAAAGATATCGAAGAGCTGATCTTCCATCTGGAAGATGAGCTGGGTGTGACGGCGTTTACTGACGAGGAAGATCAGATGCTCAATAGCGCAAAAACGGCCAATGACATCAGCCGTTTTCTGATTCAGATCAGCAGGCATTAAATGATAGCCAAATACACCTGACTTAAGTGTTCGCGACTTTCAAATCACCACTCATCGGAACTGTTATTTCTGACAGTAGCTTGGCTTTTCCATCGAAGACTACTTTAGAAATGCCGACTCGAACTCAAAGGGTACCGGCTCTATTCTTTATTAGAATGAGGTGTTGAGATGGAAGATCCAAAAGCAACTCACCCGCCAGCTCCCGTCCTGCCGACCGAAGTCAAGGCGGGAGATTGGGTGTTTTTGAACGGGTATAACGCTGGGGTTTTCTCTGGACTGTATAGTTTTCAATTTACAGGAAAACAAGAAGAGGCTCCAGGGTATCGTTATGCGCTCCGGCGTAGCAGCAAAAATGAAGTGTACTTTCAGGTCTTTGGCGGTCAGTTAGGAACTTTTGAAGTCTCGGGTATTTATGCCGACGATAGCCCGATCCCCGCTAAGGATCGCAGCTTTGGCACTATGCGTATTTCCCCGAATGACTAATGTGTCCGAAAAGAAGTTAAGAAAGTGCTTCAAACGGTGAAACACCACGCATGATAAATGAGTGGTGAAATACTATTGTCGCCTCAGAATAGTGCCCTCGAACCACAGCGCTCGCACGATACAGGCCGTAATCGCGTGAGCGCTTCAGCGCTTACCTGCGGCGTGGTCGACGCTGCTCGTCGTCAGTACGAACAGGTACGGGCTGCATTGGCGGTTCGATCAAGCCGAGCGCCACGCCCAGGTCATGCAGCCAGTTTTGGATTTTCTCTTTCATGGTGCCCCCTTCAGGGTAGTGCCGAGCGGCCAAAATTCTGTAGCCCCTTCGCACTGATAATAGTCCGAAGTCCTACGCAATGCTCGTGCAAAGTCGCAATGATCTGTTACTGAATCCATCACAATCAGCCGGCGTTCAGGCAATTTCACGCGCCTGCACCGGTGCCTGCGGAAAAACCGCCTGTTGCTGCTCGATCCAGGCATTCAGGTTGGCCCCGACCATGCCCTTGCGCCACATCAGCCAGGTGGTCGCGCTGGCAAACGGCTCGGCCAACGGATGCACGGCCACACTCTCGCGGCCCGGCAGGCTGGCAAGCATCGACTCCGACATCAGCGCCACACCGGAACCGGCAATCACACACGCAAGCATTCCCGGATAGGACTCGATCTCCATCGCCCGGCCCATCGCCGCATGGTCATGGGCGAACCAGGCCTCCAGGCGCATGCGATAGGAGCAGCCCTGGCGAAAGGTGAACACCGAGCGACCTTCCACATCCAGCGCGCTGCGCACGGGCGGATGATCGGCCTCGCTGATCAGCACCAGGCGCTCGTCGCACAAGGGCACACCGTCGAGCCCGGCCAGCTCCATAGGGCCATCCACCAGCGCCGCATCGAGTCGACCGGTGAGCAGGCCTTCGAGCAATTCACCGCTGGGGCCGGATTGCACTTGCAGGTTCACCGCCGGATACAAGCGGTGATAGCGCGCCAACAACCCCGGGAGGTGAATAGCCGCCGTGCTGTACATGGTGCCGAGCACGAAGTCGCCCGCCGGTTGCCCGCCCTGCACAGCCGCGCTGGCTTCGTCGCGCAAGGCAAACAACCTGGCGGTGTAGTCCAGCAGGACTTTTCCCGCAGGCGACAGCTGCAAGCGCTGACGCTCGCGCAGGAACAGTTCTACACCCAGTTGCTCTTCCAGCTGTTTGAGCCGGGTCGACAGGTTCGACGGCACTCGATGCAGCCGTTCGGCGGCCCGGGTTATGGACCCTTCCTGCGCCACCGCCTGGAAGATGCGTAATTGGCTGAACTCCACGACATTCTCCAAAAAAGAACAAGTTACTCACTATTATTCATTTTTAAAGAAAGTCAATCAGCCCTAGCCTGACGGTCATCGATCCTCTGAACGGTATCCAGACCATGTCTCCCCTGATTCGCTTATCCGCCAGTTTCGTTGCCCTGATGATGGCCATGGGCATCGGCCGTTTTGCCCTGACGCCGCAACTGCCACACCTGCTCAGCGAAGGTCAGATCGACCTGACCGCCGCCGGGCTGATTGCCGCCGCCAACTACTTCGGTTATTTCATCGGCGCGGTGGACGCCATGTTTTCCCGACGTCCCGCGCAAGTGCGCCGGCGCCTGCTGGGCGGGTTGTGGCTCTGCGTGTTGCTGACCCTGGCATCGTTCTGGGCCAACGGGTTCTGGTCGCACCTGCTGCTGCGCTTCGGTACCGGAGTGGCCAGCGCCTGGGTGTTGGTGATGATCACCGCACTGAGCCAGCCGCTCGCGGCAGCGGCCGGCCGTCCCCGGCTCGGCGCTCTGGTCTTCGCCGGACCGGGCCTGGGGATTTTTCTCACAGGCCTATTGGCCCTGGGCTCAAATCTGCTGGGCCAGAGTTCCGCCACCTTGTGGCTGGTTTACGCCGCCGCAGGGCTGGCGATGCTGCTGGGGGTTCTGCCGTTCCTGCCGCAAGCGAGCGCAATCGCGACCGCTGCACCCGGCGCCAGCGCATCGGGCACTCAAGGCATCGCTCGCCTGGGCTTGATCTACGGCTTGTACGGGTTGGGCTACATCATCCCGGCGACCTTTCTGTCGCAAATGGCCAATGCGCAATTCCATGGCCAATGGCAGGCCGACCTGTTCTGGCCGTGCTTCGGTCTTGCCGCGGCTACGGGTGTGGTGCTGGTGAGTCTGCGTCACCAAAAGGCGGGCGCAACACGGCGCTGGTTGATGGCAACGTTATGGCTGCAAGCCGCTGGCGTGTTTGCCTGCCTGCTGGCCAACGGTCCGGGGCTGGCATTGGGTGTGATCCTGTGCGGCACGCCGTTCCTGGCCTGCATGCAACTGGTGATCCAGCGATCCCGGGAACTGGCCCCCCATGCCACCCAGCGCAATGCCGGCCTGCTGACGGCCTGCTTTGCCGTAGGCCAGCTCAGCGGGCCATTGCTGGCGGCGCTCAGCAGTCATTTCAGTGGCGGCCTGCAGCCGGCACTGGTGGTCGCCGGCTGCGGCTTGCTGATCGCCGGCGGTCTGTTGCTCACGCCGGTCAGTGCTGCCCCAGAGCTTTGCGCAAACGACGGCGCAGCCACTGCTCGGCGCTGACAAAGGTGATGCCCGCCAACACCAGCACTGCGCCGAGAATGAAGTTCAGGCTCAGCTCCTCGCCCAGCAGCACGACACCAAAGGTGACGCCAAACAACGGCGTCATGAACGAAAACACCGCGAGGTTCGCCGCCAGGTATCGGCGCAACAGCCAGAACCAGACCAGGTAACTGAAGAACGACACGACCACGCCCTGAAACAGCACACTGGTGACCGCCACGGTGGTCAGGCTGACATGGGTGATCTGGCCGCTGAGCAGAGCGATCAACAGCAAACCGAAAAAACCGACAATCAACTGATAGAACAGCGTCAGGGTCACCGGTGCTTCCGACAGGCGCGAGGCGCGCACCACCACCGTGGTCGCGCCCCAGGCGGCCCCCGCCAGCACCCCCAGGGCGTCGCCCATCAACATCCGGTAATCAAGGTTGTCCCAGGACACCCCGCCGGCAAACGCGATGGCAATCCCGATAAAGGCCAGGACAATCCCCAGCCATTGCAGGGGTCGCAAACGCTCACTGGGCAATAACCAGTGCACACCCAATGCCGTGAAGATCGGCGCGGTGTAGAGGAACACCGACATGTGCGCCGCCGTGGTCAGTTGCAGACCTTCGGAAATGAAGAAGAACTCCAGGCCGAACAAGGCACCGGCCAGCAGACCGCCACGCCAGGTCGTACTCACCTGGTTCCAGCCGCCTTTCCAGCAGATCAGCAGCCCGACCAGCAACGCCGACATGCCGGAACGTCCGGCCGCCTGCATCACCGGCGCGATATCGGCCGCCGCCCACTTGATCATCACCTGCTGAACGCCCCAGACCAGGCACAATCCGACCATCACTTGCAGGGCAAACCCGTCGGTACTGCGCCGGGTGACGCTCACCGGAACACCTCGAAGACACAATCCATGGCAAAGACTCGGCAGTAAAAGCAAAACCCCGGTCTTCTCGTTGAAAAGAAACCACCGGGGCGAAAAATCATGTTTTCGATTATCAACCAGAAGGCCAGAAAATGCCGCCTGCCAGAGACCTCTACTTCTCCGCCTGCGCCATCCTGGCTCTCTGTATTGTCAGAACCTCAACTGAGATCAATGCGATCGGCATGAATGACAATCTGGCCATTCTTGTACAACGCGCCAATGGCCTTCTTGAAGTTGCCCTTGCTGACACCGAACAGACTGCTGATCAACGCCGGATCGCTCTTGTCGCTCACGGCCAGGGTGCCGTTGTTTTCACGCAACTTGGCGAGGATCTTCGAGTTCAGGCTGGTGGCCGCTTCCTGACCGACCGGCTGCAGGCTCAGGCTGATCTTGCCGTCGGCGCGAACTTCCTTGATGAAACCCTTTTCTTCTTTACCGGCGCGCATGAACTTGAAGATTTCGTTCTTGTGGATCAGGCCCCAATGCTTGTTGTTGATGATGGCCTTGAAGCCCATGTCCGTGGCTTCGGCCACCAGCAAGTCCACTTCCTGGCCAGCCGTGTAGTTGGCCGGGGTCTTGTCCAGGTAGCGGTCCAGGCGCGCGGTCGCGGTGATGCGGCGGGTGTGCTTGTCGAGGTAGACGTGTACCACCACGTACTCGCCCGCCGTCATCTGACGCTTCTCTTCGGAGAACGGCAGCAACAGATCCTTGGGCAAGCCCCAGTCCAGGAATACGCCGATGCTGTTGACTTCAACAACTTTCAAACTGGCGAATTCACCCACTTGAACTTTCGGCTTTTCAGTAGTGGCGATGAGTTTGTCATCGCTGTCCAGATATATAAAAACGTTGAGCCAGTCTTCATCTTCGCTAGGAATATCTTTTGGAATATAACGATTTGGCAGAAGGATTTCGCCATCCGCGCCACCGTCCAGATATAAACCGAAGTTAGTGTGTTTAACCACTTGCAAACTGTTGTAACGCCCGACTAAAGCCATGTCCAATACCCTCATTGCGTGGGCGGCATTCTACCCGGTTTTAAGCGCCGCGTTCGGCCCCCGACCCGGTGGCACGAGAAAATCCTCTGAAGGCCTTGATTTTCAGGGGTTTTCATCGCTTGCCTGGCCGCTCGTCAGACCGATCCGGGCATTCAGACCATACCCAGACAAGCGTGGCGCAGTATTTTTCAAGGCAATGTTCTTATTTAAAACAGCGGCTTAGACGCATATTTCGAATATTGTCCGAGGACTGATTACCCAGATCTCATGATTATTGCGAGGGGATATTTGCCAAGCAATTATCAGGTAAATCCTGTACGATGCCTGGCCAAGTTAATTTTCTACAGGTTAATGGCCGCCATGCGCGTAAAAGCATCCACCAGCAAAGCAAAGCCAGCTCCAGCCGTTGAAACCAGCGAGTCGATCAACAGTCAGATCGCAGCGTTCCTCAAGTCCGGCGGTGAAATCCAGCAAATTGCCAAAGGCGTCAGCGGCCAGACGTTCGGCCCGTCCAAGCAGATCACCCTGGGCAAAAAGTAAACCCACGCGTCACCTGGTCCCAAAGCGCTTTGAGCCTCGAAGCGCTTGGACTGGAACCCTCGTCACTCCCTCGCCCCCCCTTCAAATCCATGGAAATCGACGAACGGCCTTCGCTGCCGATCATTCGCCGGTATCCTTGCAAGCGTCTGGATCAAGCGTTTCAGCGGGCTCGCCAGCCTGCCCTCGCTGTTCATGGAGTGACGCATGTTCAAACCTTCCTGTTTATCGGCATTGCTCGGCGGTCTGTTGGTTTGCTCCGCAGCACACGCACAAATCTTTCAGCGTGAACTGGGTGCCTTCGATCTCAAACTCGGCACCACCCCCACCCGCAGCATGGCCCAAGGCCTGGTCAAACCCTCGGCCGTCGGTTCGTTCCACGGAGGCCTGGACCTGAGCCACGACAGCGGCTTCTACGTAGGCCAATGGTCACCCAGCATGGGCATCAGCCCGGGGAAAGACCTCGAGATCGATTCCTACGCGGGCTTTAAACACCCCTTCGACCAAACCCTCGGCTACGAGGTGGGCCTGATCCGCTACAGCTACCCCGAAGTCACCATCCCTGACAGCCAGGAACTGTTCGGCGGCCTGACCTTGCTCGGCAGCCGTTTCGGCATAGCCTTCAGCAACGACCCGGACAAACAGAACAACACGCTGTTCGCTGATTTGAGCGGCAATCAACCGTTCGGTGTCGGCATCAGCCTGAAATACACCACCCACCAATTCAATACACCAGTGGCGGTGGATGGCGGGTATGTAGGCAGCTTTACCGATTGGTCGCTGAAATTGTCCCGCCCGTTCATGGGCATCGACCTCGACCTGATCTACAGTGACTCCAGCCTGAGCGGCAGCGGTTGCTCGGCCTATGCCGGGCACAACAGCCAATGCGACGGGCTGGTGACGCTCAAGGCCGAACACGCGTTCTATTGATCGGCTGAACTGCCGGCCCCCTCCTGGGCTCACAAGAGAATCAGACCCCGAAGACTGGCTTTCGCAAGGATTCGCCCATGTCCCGCTGGCTCAAACATATCGCCGTTGTGTTGACCGTTACCCTCGCCCTCGGCGCGTGCAGCCGCGTGGGCCTGGCCTACCGCAATCTCGATGTGATCATCCCGTGGACGCTCAGCGACTACCTGGACATGAACGGCGAGCAGAAAAGCTGGCTGGACGAACGCTTGAAGGAACACCTGAGCTGGCACTGCACCACCCAACTGCCCGGCTATCTCGACTGGCTGGACCGCCTGCAAACCATGATCGCGACCAACCAGGTCACCGATGCCGCCTTGCAGGCCCGCGCCCAAGAAGCCGAACAGGCGATCGCCGAGACCGCGCGGGAAATCACCCCGTCGGCCATCGAGTTGCTGCAAGGGCTGGATGACAAGCAAGTCGCCGAAATGAACGATGCCTTCGCCAAGGACCGGCGCAAACGCCAGGCGGAATACCTCAAGCCCACCCTCGACCAACAGATCAAGGAGCGCAGCGCGCGCATGGAGAAGCGCCTGAACGACTGGCTCGGCCCACTGAGCAACACCCAGCAACAGCGGGTCACCACATGGTCCAGGGCCTTGGGTGATCAGAATACGCAGTGGCTGGCCAATCGTGTCCATTGGCAGAAACAGTTCAGCGCGGCCGTTGCGCAACGCCAGAGTCCACAATTCCCACAACGAATCGAGACACTTCTGATCAATCGCCAGAGTTTGTGGACACCCGCCTATCGTAAGGCCTTTGCCAACACCGAGGCCCAGGCACGTTCGCTGTTCGTGGATCTCATGGCTGCAAGCACACCGAGCCAGCGTGAGCGTCTGCTGCAGAAAATCGAGGGTGTGAGGAAGGATTTCAGTGATCTGAAGTGCCTGAAAGCGGCGAAACAAGGCTAAGCCCAAAACAAACCCCATGTGGGAGCGAGCCGGCTCCGGGCGGCGATCCGACGATAACGGTCTCACATTCAATATCAATCCTGAATGTGATGGCCTCTTCGCGAGCAGGCTCGCTCCCACAGGGTGTACACGTACATCAGGCAATCTGCGCCTTCGACGCCACCTGATCAAACGTCATCTCATCCAGCGCATCCTCCTGTTCATCGAGCACCTGCCGCGGGTGATCATTACCGGGAATACTGCTGTCGAGCAGACTCAATAAGCACGAACCCCGCGCCGTCAAAATGTAATTGGCACCCGTACCCCCTTCCTCCTCCGGTCGCGGCGCGATATAGCCACGCATCAGCAGCAGCTTTTCGTACTCGCCAGCCACCGTTTTCAAGTGATCAAGATTATCTATCGACTCGCCTTCCGCGGCCTTCTGCGCCGCATGCTGTTCGGCGTAAGGCCGCGGCGTGAAGTTGTGGCCCGCGCTGTTTTGCGCTTCATGCAGCAAGCGCTCAATCAAGTCCCAGTTGTAAGTCGTCATCCTGATTCAACCTCCGGTGTCCGTTCGATGGATGCCCGTGCAATTGAACGGGCCTTACAGGTTGTGACCGGTGCGCCCGGCAGCCGTTCAGACAGCCTTTCGCTGACGACCGACCGGCGGCATGTCGAATTCCACCCAAGCCAAACGACTAGTCTGTGTAGGTCACCTCCCAGCCCCACGCAGGAGAAAACAACATGAACATCCAGAATCACCCCGTCGTGTCGCGGGAAGAATGGCTCGCTGCCCGCAAACAACACCTGATCCACGAGAAAGCCTTCACCAGGGAACGGGACAAACTCAGCGCCGAACGCCGCGCCCTGCCCTGGGTGAAAATCGACAAGGACTACCATTTCCAAGGGGCCAATGGCGAACTGAAACTGGCGGACCTGTTCGGCGACCGCAGTCAGTTGGTCATCTACCACTTCATGTTCGCCGAGGGCTGGGACGAGGGCTGCCCCGGCTGCTCGTACCTCAGCGATCACATCGACGGCGCCAACCAGCACCTGGCCCACCACGACATTGCAGTGGTGGCGGTTTCCCACGCACCCTTCGATGAATTCCAGGCGTTCAAGCGGCGCATGGGCTGGAAGTTCGACTGGGTGTCGTCGGCAGGATGCGACTTCAACTACGACTTTGGCGTCTGTGCCCGGGCCGAAGAGGTCGCCGCAGGAAAGGCTACGTATAACTACGAAAAAACCGACGGCGCCGAGGAAGAACTCCCTGGTCTCAGCGTGTTTTATCGCAATGAAGCCGGCGAAATCTTCCACACCTACTCCACCTATGCCCGCGGCCTGGACATGCTGGTTGGCGCCTACAACTACCTAGACCTGACGCCCAAGGGTCGCAACGAGGAGGAAATCATGGAGTGGGTGCGCCACCATGACAAATATGAGGAACAGGCGAAGTCGAGTTGCTGCCACAGTGGTTAGCCCCAGACACCTAGGCGCGGCCTTCGCGGGCAAGCCCGCTCCCACAGTTTTCTGTGTTGTTCACAAAACCCGTGGGCTTGCCCGCGAAGTGGCCCTGATAACCAACGCAAATATCACAGACTGAACTTTCCCCAGGGGCCAGCGCTCAACCGGATAACCCGCCTTGACCGGAGCTGAGGCCCCTGCCCATGAAACCACTGCTGAAGACGCTCACTCTCGCCGCTGCCCTCGCTTGTGCCCTGCCCGTCTGGGCCTGCACTCCCGAGGAAGCCACCGCCAAACGCGAACAACTGGCCCAGCAAGTGGCCAGGCTCACCGAGCAGAACCCGACCAAGGCCAAAGAGATCAATGACGAGTTGCAAAAAATGGATCTTGGCACTGCTTCGAAAGACTTGCCGGACAAGTGCCAGTTGATCGACCAGCGCTTGAAGGAGCTGGGCTCTGCCGAGAAGAAAACCGAAGGCTGATAAACGCCAGGTATAAAAAAACCCGGACACTGTCCGGGTTTTTCCTGGGTCGCTTACAGCAACTTACTCAGCTGCTGGCGCTTCCTGCTTGCGGCGCTTGAGCGGCGCCATGCCGTCCTTGCTGACCAGGGAGTCGCTCTTCGGCCGGTTGGCGCTCTTGCGCTTGGTCGGGGTCTTGGCGGCAGTTTTCTTCTTGTCACCCTTGGCGTCAGTCTTTTTCTTCTTCACGCCGACGGCCTTGCCCGAGGCCTTGACCTTCTTCGGTCCGCCGTAGGTGCCTTTGACTTCCTTGATGGTGCGGCGCTCGAAGCTCTGCTTGAGGTAGCGCTCGATGCTCGACATCAGGTTCCAGTCGCCGTGGCAGATCAGCGAGATGGCCAGGCCATCGTTACCGGCGCGGCCGGTACGACCGATACGGTGCACGTATTCGTCGCCACTGCGCGGCATGTCGAAGTTGATCACCAGGTCCAGGCCGTCAACGTCCAGGCCGCGAGCGGCGACGTCGGTGGCAACGAGGATTTTCACGCCGCCCTGCTTCAGGCGGTCGATCGCCAGTTTGCGATCCTTCTGGTCTTTCTCGCCGTGCAGCACGAACGCTTTGTATTCCTGCGCCACCAGGCGGCCGTAGATACGGTCGGCCATGGCCCGGGTGTTGGTGAAGACGATGGCCTTCTGGTAGGTCTCGTTGGCCAGCAGCCAGTTGACGATCTGTTCTTTGTGCTGGTTGTGGTCAGCGGTAATGATCTGCTGGCGAGTGGTGTCGTTCAGCTGGCTGACCGCGTTGAGCTGCAGGTGCTCAGGGTTGTTCAGGACCTTGGCGATCATCTCGCGCAGGCCCGAGCCACCGGTGGTGGCGGAGAACAGCATGGTTTGCTGACGGTTGGTACATTCGTCCACCAGACGCTGCACGTCTTCGGCAAAGCCCATGTCGAGCATGCGGTCGGCTTCGTCGAGCACCAGTACTTCGACTTCTTTCAAGTCGAGGTTGCCAGCGTTCAGTTGCTCGATCATCCGGCCCGGCGTACCGATCAGGATGTCCGGCACCTTGCGCAGCATCGCGGCCTGGACCTTGAAGTCTTCGCCGCCGGTGATCAGGCCGGACTTGATGAAGGTGAACTGCGAGAAGCGTTCAACTTCCTTCAGCGTCTGCTGGGCCAGTTCGCGGGTCGGCAGCAGGATCAGGGTCTTGATGCTGACGCGGATTTTCGCCGGGCCGATCAGACGGTTGAGGATGGGCAAAACGAATGCAGCGGTTTTGCCGCTACCGGTTTGCGCCGTCACCCGCAGGTCACGCCCTTGGAGCGCCAGCGGAATGGCCGCGGCTTGCACAGGCGTTGGCTCGACAAATTTCAGCTCGGCCACGGCTTTGAGCAGGCGTTCGTGCAGGGCGAATTGGGAAAACACGGGTGCTACCTCGAAGAAATGCAAAAAAACAGCTGCATAGGGTAACGGTTTCGAGCGCTCAGGCCGAGTTTCTTTATGCAAATGGCGGTAAACAGTTGGTTTTTTGTTGCCTTGTTTTTCCCAAAACACAATACAAAGCGTCTTAAATGCTCTAATCGCCTCTCGCGCCCTACAGAAGAATCGTCTTGACCATGGATATCAAACAGCTCTGGATCAACGTCCTGGACCTTTGGGGTGCCCTCGACCAGCACCCGCTCTTACATTCCAGCCTGGCGCTGCTGCTGTTGCTGGCCATTGCGCTGTTCCTCGGACGGGTGGCGCGCTACCTCATACTGCATGCGGCAAAAATGCTCAGCCGCCAGCCGGCCCTGCACTGGGTCAATGATTTTCTACAGAACAAGGTGTTTCATCGCCTGGCCCAGATCACGCCTTCGCTGGTCATCCAGTTCGGCCTCAATCTGGTGCCGGACCTGAGCAAGACCAGTCTGAATTTCCTCGGCAACGTCGCCCTGTCCTTTACCTTCCTGTTTCTGCTGCTGGCGGTCAGCGCCCTGCTCAATGCCCTGCTGGACATCTACGCCCGCACCGAACACGCCCGCACCCGCTCGATCAAGGGCTATGTGCAACTGGCAAAAATGGTGCTGTACGTGTTTGGCGCGATCATCATCGTCGCAACCTTGATCGACCGCTCGCCGCTGTTGCTGCTTTCGGGCCTGGGTGCCATGTCGGCGGTGATTCTGTTGGTCTACAAGGACACGCTGCTGTCGTTCGTCGCCAGCGTGCAATTGACCAGCAACGACATGCTGCGGGTCGGCGACTGGATCGAAATGCCCCAGGTGGGCGCCGACGGCGATGTGGTGGACATCACCTTGCACACGGTCAAGGTGCAGAACTTCGACAAGACCATCGTCTCGATTCCGACCTGGCGCCTGATGTCCGAGTCGTTCAAGAACTGGCGCGGCATGCAGGCTTCCGGTGGCCGCCGGATCAAGCGCAGCCTGTTCATCGACGCCAGCGGCGTGCGCTTCCTGCGCGACGACGAGGAGCAGAAGCTGTCGCAGGTGCACTTGCTCACCGACTACATGACTCGCAAGCAGGCCGAACTCAAGGCCTGGAACGAGGCCCAGGGCAACGTCGCAGCCATGTCGGCCAACCGCCGGCGGATGACCAACATCGGCACTTTGCGCGCCTATGCGCTGGCCTACCTGAAGAGTCACCCGGGGATCCAGCCGAACATGACCTGCATGGTCCGCCAGATGCAGACCACCGCCCAGGGCATTCCACTGGAAATCTACTGCTTTACCCGCACCACGGCGTGGGCCGACTACGAGCGGATCCAGGGGGATATTTTCGACTACCTGCTGGCGGTGCTGCCGGAGTTCGGGTTGAGCCTGTATCAGCAGCCGAGCGGGACGGATTTGCGGGCGGGGATATTGCCGGCGGTACTGGGCGCGAGCCATCTACCCGAACTGAAAAAGACGCCATGAAATGCTGTACCCGCCACGCGCGACCTGCCCATCAGCAAACGTAGGCGACACCAAGGCTATATCGGTATACTTGATCCCTTTGGCAGATGCATCGAACAATGCTCAATTCCATTCAAACATTACGCGCGCTCGCTGCATGGGTAGTGGTCTTCCACCATTACATGCAGTTAGTCCATAACTTTCAACTAACCGATCCGGTGTCCGTTTCGATGCAACGGTATGGTGCCATCGGCGTCGATTTGTTTTTTGTCATCAGTGGCTTTGTGATTTACCTTTCCGCTACCGGCAAAAAAATTTCCCCTGCAACATTCGTCCGCCATCGATTAGCAAGAATTGCCCCCGCATATTGGATGTTTACCTGTATCACTGCAGTGACATTGATTTTTTTACCCGGTTCGGTACCACTGACACTCTATGAACCCGTATTCCTGCTCAAAAGCCTGTTTTTTATCCCCGCACAGAACCCATCGGAAATCGGTTTTTATCCATTGATGACGGTTGGATGGACACTCAACTATGAGATGGTATTTTACGCCGTCTTTCTGGGCAGCCTGTTTTCCCCTGAGAAGTTCAGAGTACCCACGATCATTCTTGGCATTTTCCTGCTATACAAGGTGCTGCCGCGCCTTGGCGGCGACTTTGTTTTCTACCACAACCCCATAGTGTTTGAATTTACATTCGGAATAATCATTGCGTACGCATACCAAAGAAACCTTGTACAACGTATCCCCTTGGCTCCAGCACTGATAATGGCAGTGGCCGCCCTCGGAGTTATTATCCACTACGGTCAGACGGTTCACTCACCATGGAAATCGGGACTACCTTGCGCTGCCATTTTACTTGCTGCGCTGTCTCAAGAACGTTTCTTCTCTAGAATCGAACTGATCAATAAACTGGGCGATTGGTCATACTCGACCTACCTGTGTCATGTACTGGTGATGTCCTACATGATAAAAATCCAACAAGCTCTAAACCTCAGCCACCTCACCACGCTGGCAATGATTCTTGGGTTGATTGCTGCGATTTCGGCATTGAGTTTCAACCTCATTGAAAAACCGATATCCAGACGGGTCAAGATACGCGAGAAACGCGCATGCGCTGTCCCAACAAGCTCCCCCCAATAAAACGACAACACCTGAAGCGCTGATTGATCTTCAGGTGTTGATCCTCCGGAGGCGGTCAGCGCATCTCGGTATCGTTATGCAGTAATAGAGCAGATCGCGCGCCCAACCGACTGACCCACACCGCCAGCAAAATCACCGAACCGCCGAGCAACAATCGCCCCAGTTCTTCATGCTGGTTCCAGATCAGCAGATTGATCAGCAACCCCACGGGCACATGCAGGTTGTTCATCACCGCCAGGGTCCCGCCATTTACCATGCACGCCCCCTTGTTCCACCAATACAAACCCAGCGCAGTCGAGACCAGACCGAGGAACAGCAGCACGCCCCATTGCAAAGGCGCTTCGGGCAGGAAGTTCTGTTTGCCGAACAACAGAAACGCCGGTAATGCCACCGCCAATGCGCCAAGGTAGAAGTAGCCGAAACGTCGGTAATGCGGCAGATCGCTCGGGTGGCGGGCGACCAGGTGTTTGTAGAGCACCTGCCCGGCGGCGTAGGTGAAGTTGGCCAGTTGCAGCAGCAGGAAACCCATGAAGAAATCCGGGTTGATCCGGTCAAAGCGAATCACCGCCGCCCCCGCTACCGCCACCAGTGCCGCGACCAGGGCCCAGGGATTGAAGCGACGATTGAGTGCATCTTCGATCAGGGTCACGTGCAGCGGCGTGAGGATGGTGAACAGCAACACCTCCGGCACCGTCAGTACGCGAAAGCTCAGGTACAGGCATACGTAGGTCACCCCGAACTGCAACGCGCCGATCAGCAGCATGCCGCGCATGAACGCCGGCTCCACCGAGCGCCAGCGGGTCAGCGGGATGAACACCAGCCCTGCCAGGAGCACACGCACCAGCACCGCGAAGTAACTGTCGACATGACCGGCCAGGTATTCGCCGATCAAACTGAAGGAAAACGCCTGGATCAGCGTGACAAAAAGTAGATAGCCCATGCTCGCCTCGTTTTGAATGGCGGCGACGATAGCGGGTTTTGCTACTGATCGCGAACACCCAAACCATACAAAAATCCATTGTGGGAGCGAGCTTGCTCGCGATAGCGGTGGATCAGTCAACATCATTGTCGACTGACACTCAGTCATCGCGAGCAAGCTCGCTCCCACAGGTTTTTTAGGTGCTTGTTAAATCACAGGCAAAAAAAAGCCCGATCTCGCTAAAGCGTTCAATCGGGCCAGAGCACTCAGGAGCAACAAGTGCGAAGGGAGGTTCGATGCGCGTACAGGCTTGAAGGGGTGCGCCAGGTCACTAGACCATCCAGCGATTATCTGGCGATTAATGGGTCAGGCCACTTGCGCAAGCCTGGCGTTCGCCTGGTTCAGGCCTTTCTCCTGGAAGTCACCGCCCAGGTTCATGCCTTCGGCGTGGATGAACGTCACGTCGTGGATACCGATGAAGCCCATGACCTGACGCAGGTACGGTTCCTGGTGATCGGCGGTGCTGCCGGCATAGATGCCACCACGAGCCGTCAACACATAGGCGCGCTTGCCGCTGAGCAGGCCCTGTGGACCGGTTTCGGTGTACTTGAAGGTCACGCCGGCACGCAGCACGTGGTCAAGCCAGGCTTTCAGCGTGCTGGGGATCGCAAAGTTGTACATGGGCGCGGCCATGACCAGTACATCGGCGGCGAGCAATTCGTCGGTCAGCTGGTTGGAGCGTTCCAGGGACGCCTGTTCGATGTCGCTGCGCTGCTCGGCGGGTTTCATCCAGCCACCCAGCAGGTTGATATCCAGGTGTGGCACCGGATTGACGGCCAGGTCCCGGACAGTGATCTGGTCATTCGGGTGAGCGGCTTTCCACTGGCTGATGAACGTCTGGGTCAGTTGACGGGAAACCGAGTCTTGCTGACGGGCACTGCTTTCGATGATCAGAACGCGGGACATGGGATGTAGCCTCCATCTGAGAATGCTGTAGGTCGATGGAGTGAAGGTTAAACAGAGTCATATCGATGAAAAAGCGCAAATAACTGCTATAACCCATCAATAAATTCGTTTATAAGCTCAACATACCCTGTGGGAGCGAGCCTGCTCGCGAATAGGCCGTGTCAGTCGACATCAACGTTGAATGACACACCGCTTTCGCGAGCAAGCCCGCTCCCACAGGAGATTGCTGTCATTTCGGGGTACAGCTCAGCTCGATGCGCAGCTTGATGATGTTGCGGCTGAATTTGGCGGTGGCATTTTTGTGCTTGCCGGCCGGTACGTCGATCTTGCGGGTACGCGGCGCTTCCGGGCCATTGATGAAGACGGCCTTGCAGCTTGCATCGACGTCGCCGTAGTTGGCCACCTGGATGGAGCCGATGTCGTTATCCGTGTCGTAGGTCTGGTAATCGATCTTCATGCCGTTGAGGTCTTTCTTCACATCGATCGGGTAAGCCATCGCCGTCAACGGCAGCAGCGCCAGCAGCACACAACAGATTTTTTTCATTCAGCAGCCTCCAGTAAGGGCTGCCAGCTTAGGACAAGAGGAGCTCAACATGAAAGCGCCCCGCGTGACCCTTGATCAATGGCGAACGCTGCAAGCCGTGGTCGATCACGGTGGTTTCGCCCAGGCCGCCGAGGCGCTGCATCGCTCGCAATCATCGGTCAGCTACACCGTGGCACGCATGCAGGATCAGCTCGGCGTGCCGTTGCTGCGCATCGACGGACGCAAGGCCGTGCTGACCGAAGCCGGTGGCGTGCTGTTGCGCCGCTCCCGGCAACTGGTGAAACAGGCCAGCCAACTCGAAGACCTGGCCCATCACATGGAACAGGGCTGGGAAGCCGAAGTGCGCCTGGTGGTCGATGCCGCTTACCCAAGCGCCCGCCTCGTCCGCGCCTTGACCGCGTTCATGCCGCAAAGCCGTGGCTGCCGGGTGCGCCTGCGTGAAGAAGTGCTGTCGGGCGTGGAGGAAGTCCTGCTCGAAGGCGTGGCCGACCTGGCCATCACGGGCTTCAGTATTCCCGGTTACCTGGGCGCGGAATTGAGCGACGTCGAGTTCGTTGCGGTCGCCCACCCCGAGCACCCCCTGCACCGCCTCAACCGCGAACTGAGCTTCCAGGACCTGGAAAGCCAGATGCAAGTGGTGATCCGCGACTCGGGCCGTCAGCAACCTCGGGACGTCGGCTGGCTCGGGGCCGAACAGCGCTGGACCGTAGGCAGCCTGGCCACCGCCGCGACCTTCGTCGGCAGCGGCCTGGGTTTTGCCTGGTTGCCCCGGCACATGATCGAACGGGAACTGAAGGAAGGTACGCTCAAGCTGCTACCGTTGGATCAGGGCGGCAGCCGCAACCCGAGTTTTTACCTGTATTCGAACAAGGACAAACCACTGGGACCTGCCACGCAGATTCTCATCGAACTGCTGCGCACCTTCGACACCGCACCACTGGACGCCCCGTTCGCCGCCCCCGAACAAGCCTGACACGGAGTGTATGCATGGCCTATTTCGAACACGAAGGTTGCAACCTGCACTATGAGGAGTATGGCCACGGCACGCCGCTGCTGCTGGTCCACGGCCTCGGTTCCAGCACCCTGGACTGGGAAAAGCAAATCCCGGCACTGGCCACCCGCTACCGGGTGATCGTCCCGGATGTACGCGGTCACGGACGTTCGGACAAACCCCGGGAGCGCTACAGCATTGCCGGTTTCAGCGCCGACCTGATCGCACTGATCGAGCACCTCAATCTCGGCCCGACACACTATGTCGGTTTGTCCATGGGCGGCATGATCGGCTTCCAGCTGGGTGTGGACCAGCCGAAACTGCTCAAGAGCCTGTGCATCGTCAACAGTGCGCCAGAGGTCAAACTGCGCAGCCGCGACGATTACTGGCAGTGGTTCAAGCGCTGGAGCCTGATGCACGCACTCAGCCTGCGCACCATCGGCAAGGCATTGGGCAGCAAGTTGTTCCCAAAGCCCGAACAGGCCGACTTGCGACAAAAAATGGCCGAGCGCTGGGCAAAAAACGACAAACATGCTTATCTCGCCAGCTTCAATGCCATTGTTGGCTGGGGGGTCCAGGAACGACTTTCCAAGGTCACCTGTCCAACCCTCATCGTCAGTGCCGACCGCGACTACACACCGGTGGCGCTGAAGGAAAACTACGTAAAACTGCTACCCGATGCGCGGCTGGTGGTAATCGCCGATTCACGCCACGCCACGCCACTGGACCAGCCGGAACACTTCAACCAAACGCTGCTGGATTTTCTGACCGCAGTCGACACCACCACTCAGGATCACTGACCCATGCTGAAAAAAATCGCCCTCGCCGCTGGCACCGTCCTGTTTGCCGCCAACCTGATGGCCGCAACGCCCGCCAAGGCGCCGCACGTTTTGCTGGAAACCACCAACGGCCAGATCGAAATCGAACTGGACCCGGTCAAGGCGCCGATCAGTACCAAGAACTTCCTTGAATACGTCGACAGCGGCTTCTACAACAACACGATTTTCCACCGTGTGATCCCAGGTTTCATGGTTCAGGGCGGTGGTTTCACCCAGGCCATGCAGCAAAAAGACACCAAGGCGCCGATCAAGAACGAGCACAACAACGGTTTGGTCAACGTTCGTGGCACCTTGTCCATGGCCCGTACCTCGGTACCTGACTCGGCCACCAGCCAGTTCTTCATCAACGTCAAGGACAACGACTTCCTTGACCAGGGTGACGGCTACGCGGTGTTCGGCAAAGTGGTCAAAGGCATGGACGTGGTCGACATCATCGTCAATTCGCCAACCACCGTTCGTAGCGGCATGAAGGACGTGCCGGCCGACCCGGTGTTCATCAAGTCGGCCAAGCGCATCGACTGAGACTAAGCTGGACAAGGATGTCCGAGCCGTTGCCGGTGTTTGCCGGCAACGCTCAAAACGTTAAAAGGAGAGCCCGCTCGCGGGCGAACAACCCATGCTTTATCGCCGCTTTGAAAAACTGATCGATGTTTTCCGTGAAGCACCGACGGCGTCCCCGCCAGATCGTGTATTCCCTTTTTATACCTACTACCTCAAGCAGGTCTGGCCGAGCTTCGCCGCCCTGTTGATCGTCGGCCTGATTGGTGCATTGATCGAGGTGGCGCTGTTCAGCTACCTGAGTCGCATCATCGACCAGGCCCAAGGCACACCGAACGCCAATCTGTTTCGCGAACACGCCCTCGAACTGACCTGGATGGTGGTGGTGGCGCTGGTGTTGCGCCCCATATTCGTGGGCCTGCATGACCTGTTGGTGCACCAGACCCTGAGCCCCAGCATGACCAGCATGATTCGCTGGCAGAACCACAGCTACGTGCTCAAGCAGAGCCTGAATTTCTTCCAGAACGACTTCGCCGGGCGCATCGCCCAGCGCATCATGCAAACCGGCAACTCACTGCGTGACTCCGCCGTGCAAGCGGTGGATGCGTTGTGGCATGTGCTGATCTACGCCATCAGTTCGCTGGTGCTGTTCGCCGAAGCCGACTGGCGCCTGATAATTCCGCTGCTGACGTGGATCTTCGCCTTCATCGGCGCCCTCTGGTACTTCGTGCCACGGGTCAAGGATCGCTCGGTGGTAGCGTCCGATGCGCGCTCCAAACTCATGGGGCGGATTGTCGACGGCTACACCAACATCACCACCCTGAAGCTGTTCGCCCACACCCACTTCGAGCAGCAATACGCCCGCGAAGCGATCAAGGAACAGACCGAAAAAGCCCAACTGGCCGGCCGCGTGGTCACCAGCATGGACGTGGTCATCACCAGCATGAACGGCCTGCTGATCGTCTGCACCACCGGCCTGGCCCTGTGGCTGTGGACGCAGTCGCTGATCAGCGTGGGGGCCATCGCCCTGGCCACTGGCCTGGTGATCCGCATCGTCAACATGTCCGGCTGGATCATGTGGGTGGTGACCGGCATCTTCGAAAACATCGGCATGGTGCAGGATGGCCTGCAGACCATCTCGCAACCGGTCAGCGTCACCGACCGCGACCAGGCCAAACCCCTGGCGGTGGCCCGTGGCGAAGTGCGTTTCGAGCAGGTGGACTTCCACTACGGCAAGAAGAGCGGGATCATCGGCGGCCTCAACCTGACCATCAAGGCTGGCGAGAAAATCGGCCTGATCGGCCCGTCCGGCGCGGGCAAATCGACCTTGGTCAACCTGTTGCTGCGCCTGTACGACGTCGAAGGCGGACGCATCCTGATCGACGGCCAGAACATCGCCGACGTCAGCCAGGAAAGCCTGCGCGAACGCATCGGCATGATCACCCAGGACACCTCGCTGCTGCACCGCTCGATCCGTGACAACCTGCTGTACGGCAAACCCGACGCCACCGATGCCCAACTCTGGGAAGCGGTGCACAAGGCCCGGGCTGACGGTTTCATTCCTTTGCTGTCCGACGCCGAAGGCCGTACCGGTTTCGATGCCCATGTCGGTGAGCGCGGGGTGAAACTTTCCGGCGGCCAGCGCCAGCGCATCGCCATTGCCCGTGTGCTGCTCAAGGACGCGCCGATCCTGATCATGGACGAGGCCACATCCGCGCTGGATTCGGAAGTCGAAGCGGCGATCCAGGAAAGTCTCGAAACCCTGATGCAGGGCAAGACCGTGATCGCCATCGCTCACCGGCTCTCGACCATCGCCCGGATGGACCGGCTGGTGGTGCTGGAAAACGGCAAGATCGCCGAAACCGGAACCCACGCCGAGTTGCTCGCCCATGGCGGCTTGTATGCGCGGTTGTGGCAACACCAGACCGGCGGGTTTGTCGGGATCGATTGAGTCCCGGAACAACACACCGCCCCTGTGGGAGCGAGCTTGCTCGCGATGACGGAGTGTCAGTCGACAGAAATGGCGTCTGATCCACCGCTATCGCGAGCAAGCTCGCTCCCACAGGGATAAGCGTTATACCGAAGATTGAAAAACCGCCAGGCCCTGTCAAACACGGGGCCTGGCGGTTTTTCATGCCTGCTGGAATTCTGAAAAAACCGTGCTGTACTCACTGCAACGTTCTGGAGGTGGTTCTGCAGTCCATCGGCTGGAGGCTCAAGGCAGCATAATCTCGAAAGGACACTCTCTTATGTCTCTGTTAAAACGTTCGGCGACTGAGTTGGTAGGTACGTTCTGGCTGGTATTGGGTGGTTGCGGCAGTGCGGTGTTGGCGGCGGCTTTTCCAGAGGTGGGGATCGGCTTGCTCGGGGTGTCCTTCGCGTTTGGCCTGACCGTGCTGACAATGGCTTTCGCCATCGGTCATATTTCCGGCTGTCATCTCAATCCTGCGGTATCCCTCGGCCTGGTGGTCGGTGGACGGTTTCCGGCCAGGGAATTGCCGGCCTACATCATTGCCCAGGTCATTGGCGGCGTGATTGCAGCCGCCCTGCTGTACTTCATTGCCAGCGGCAAACCCGGTTTCGAACTGGCAGGAGGCCTGGCGTCCAACGGCTACGGCGAACACTCGCCCGGCGGCTATTCAATGGCGGCAGGGTTTGTCTGTGAACTGGTGATGACCGCGATGTTCATCCTGATCATCCTCGGCGCCACCGATAAACGTGCACCGGCAGGACTGGCGCCGATTGCCATCGGCCTGGGGCTGACGCTGATCCACCTGATCTCGATCCCGGTCACCAACACCTCGGTCAACCCGGCGCGCAGCACCGGCCCGGCGCTGATCGTCGGCGGCTGGGCGATTCAACAACTGTGGATGTTCTGGGTCGCACCGCTACTCGGTGCAGTCGCCGGCGGTGTGCTGTATCGCTGGCTGGGCAAGGAAGACAACTGACACGCCATACGGTGAAGATCAGCCTTGTCGATAAGGCAAGGCTGACTTCGCATCCTCAGCATAAGCCAGCACTCCCAACCGCTCCTGCTCCAAAAAGTCTTTCACCGCCGCCTTCAACCCCGGATGCCGCAGGTAGTGCCAGGAATGGGTGATGACAGGCTCGAATCCACGAATCAGTTTGTGCTCGCCTTGCGCACCGGCATCGAAACGCTGGAAACCGTTGGCGATGGCGTAGTCCATCCCCTGGTAGAAGCAGGTCTCGAAATGCAGGCGATCGAACTCCGCCAGGCATCCCCAGTAACGGCCATAAAAGCTGTCGCCCCCCACCAGACTGAACGCCATCGCCACCGGCCGTGAACCCTGCCTGGCCAGCACCACGCGAATCGACTCTGGCATGCGTTCGGCCAACAGGCTGAAAAACTCCCGCGTCAGATACGGCCTTTGCCGGCGCACCGCGTAGGTATTGGCGTAGCAGGCATAGACGAAATCCCATTGCGCCTGACTCAACTCCCGCCCTTGCAGCCATTCAAACTCGAAGCCCTGCCCGGCCACCTGCTCGCGCTCCTTGCGCATCTGTTTGCGCTTGCGCGAACTGAGCACGTCGAGGAAGTCCTGGAAATCCCGATAACCGCGATTCTGCCAGTGATACTGACAGCCAACGCGCTGCAGCCAGCCGGGCTGCTCGCTCAATGCCGCATCGGTGAATGGATCGGTGAAGTTGATGTGGGCGCTGGAAAGCCCTTCGAGTTCAAGATAGCCCGGCAGGCTGTTCAACAGTTCGAAACCGTCTTCGACCGTGGCCGCCAGCAGTCGCGGCCCGGCGACAGGACTGAACGGCACCGCGGTCAACAGCTTGGGGTAGTAATCGATGCCGGCGCGTTCGCAGGCATCGGCCCAGGCGTGATCGAACACGTACTCGCCGTAGGAATGCCACTTGCGATAACCGGGCAGCGCGGCGATCAGGCGATCACCTTCAACGTGTAGCAGATGCTCGGGCTGCCAGCCGGAATGGGGGCCGACACTGCCGCTGTCTTCCAGTGCACTCAAAAAAGCGTGACGCAGAAAAGGCTGACTCTCCGGCACCATGGCATCCCAGGTCTGCGGGGCGATTTCTGACAGTTTTTGCAGGCGTTGCAACGGCATCACCGTCCTCACTCTTCATGGCGTGAAAGCCCCGCGAGTATCGCCTATCGCTCCACATTGCACACGGGCAAAGCGACGACAGTGCTCTAACTCAATCGTTCACGGCGGCTTTGTATCGTCATGGACATGACATCACATTGCCACTGCTCTGTAATAAACCATCGCGATACTGGCGCCTGTTTTTAGAGCGCCGGGTTATACCCGGCCACAGTTTTCCGCCCCTTACGGTCGGTTGTGCCCCGGATGGCTCTGTCATCCCCTCTCATCTTCGGAGATTGATATGCGTCTTGCTTCCACGAAAACTGCGGCGGCCTTGTGCGGTGGCCTGTTGCTGGCCATGAGTGTTCCGGCCAGTGCCGCAGTCGACGCCAAACTGCTCGACATGCTCAAGGCTAACGGCTCGATCACCAACGCGCAGTACAGCGAATTGCAAGCCGAGCTGGCCAGGGATCAGAAAGAACAGCAGATTGCCCGTCAGGCTCAGCAAGAGACCAACGAGCAAATCGCGGCCACCGCGAAGAAAACCGACACGCTGAGCGCCTTCGACCAGAAGCTTGCCTGGGCGGCGAAGACCCAGTTCAAGGGCGACGTGCGCTTTCGTCAGGAAAACGTCCACAACGATGGCGTGCCAAACAACAAGGACCAGGATCGTCAGCGCATTCGTGCCCGCCTGGGTGCCTACAGCGAAATCAACCCGCAGGTCGACACTGGCATCCGTATCGCCACCGGCAGCAACGACGACGCTCGCTCGACCAACCAGGACCTGAACAACTACTTCGACAAGAAGCAGATCTGGCTGGACCAGGGTTACATCGACTACCACCCGGACGCGATCAAGAACCTGCACCTGGTTGGCGGCAAGATGCCGCAACAATGGGTGAGCATGGGCGACATCATCTGGGATAGCGACATCAACCCGGAAGGCCTGGCCGTCACCTACAAATACCCGTTGAGCGGCAGCACCGAACTGTTCGGTAGCGCCGGTCACTACACCCTCAAGGACAACGTCGACGGCGAAGGCGTGCAATTCAAGCACGACCTGCGTCTGTACGCCGGCCAGTTGGGTGCGCGCTTCGCCATCACCGACAGCATGAAAATGACCTTGGGCGGCAGTCTCTATGCCTACGACAACGATGACAGCAGCGCCTGCCCGACCTCGGGTACCGTTACTGCGCCATGCGCACTGGCCGTCAACGGCAACAGCCCGGGCGAACAGTTCAAACTGTATGAAGGCTTTGGTCAGCTGGACTTCAGCAACCTGCCGGTTCCGCTGTCGATCTACGGTCAGTACGTCAACAACACCGATGCCAGCAACGACCAGGACACTGGCTGGCTGGCCGGTGTGAAGTCCAAGCTCTACGGCTTCAACGTGGACTACAACTACCGCGACGTGCAGCGTAATGCTGTGGTGGGTGCCTTCACCGACTCCGACTTCGCCAACGGCTTCACCGGTTCGCGCGGCAGCAAGCTGAAAGTGAGCTACGACCTGGACAAGAACTTTGCCCTGGGCGCGACCTACTACATGGCGACATCGGACCAGACCAACGCCAACATCAACAAGAAGGATTCGGACATCAACACCCTGCAACTGGATGCCGAAGCCAAGTTCTGATTCACCCCGCTACACGACTCGGGCAAGGAAGCCCGGGCCCCTTTTTACAGCCTGGCGTTGATGTATCGGTCCCCATCATCCTCCGATGCATCAACGCCAGGCTGTTTTCTCTCCCCCCCTTCGAATCAGCTTGATGTGGCGAGCGAGCTTGCTCGCGCTGGACTGCGAAGCGGTCCCGGAACCAGCCACCGCGATTTGACAGACATACCACCTCTGCCTGTTTTACGGCGACTTCGTCGCCGAACGGGGGCAAGCCCCCTCGCCACAAAAGCCCTCAAGACAAAAACTCCCCGCAAAAAAATCGCAGCCTTCGGCAGCTCCTACAGGACCGGATTCATCGCGATATCACGTTGAAACCCAGTCCTGTAGGAGCTGCCGCAGGCTGCGATCTTTTTAAGCCACAGAATCAGCGCTTGCGCAGCAACACGCTACCAATCGAGTAACCGGCGCCGAACGAGCTGAGCACGGCCAGCGAACCGGCAGGCAGATCGTCCTGGTTCTTGTGGAACGAAATCACGGAACCGGCGGAGCTGGTGTTGGCGTAGGTGTCGAGAATCACCGGGGCTTCCTGTTCGGTCGCATCGCGGCCCAGCAGTTTCTTGACGATCAGGTGGTTCATGCTGAGGTTGGCCTGGTGCAGCCAGAAGCGCTTCACGTCGCTGATGTTGAGCTGGTTCTCTTGCAGATGCTCAGCGATCAGCTCGGCCACCATCGGGCAGACTTCCTTGAACACCTTGCGGCCTTCCTGCACGAACAGTTTGTCCTTGGCGCCGATGCCCTCTTCCGCCGCGCGGTTGAGGAAGCCGAAGTTGTTGCGGATGTTGTTGGAGAACTTGGTCAGCAGCTTGGTGCTGACGATGTCGAACTGATACTTGGACGTCGCCAGGTCGGCACGCTCGATGATCACCGCGGTGGCGGCATCGCCGAAGATGAAGTGGCTGTCGCGGTCACGGAAGTTCAGGTGGCCGGTGCAGACTTCCGGGTTGACCATCAGGACCGCGCGGGCCTGGCCCAGTTGCACGCTGTTGGCGGCGGTCTGGATACCGAAGGTCGCCGAGGAGCACGCCACGTTCATGTCGAAACCGAAACCCTGGATGCCCAGCGCTTCCTGGACTTCGATGGCAATGGCCGGGTAGGCACGTTGCAGGTTGGAGCAGGCGACGATCACGCCGTCGATGTCCGCTGCGGTCTTGCCGGCACGCTGCAGGGCTTGTTCGGCCGCGCCAATGGCCATCTGGCACAGCACCGACCACTCGTCGTTGGAACGCTCCGGCAGGCGCGGGGCCATGCGCTGCGGGTCGAGAATGCCGTCCTTGTCCATGACAAAGCGGCTTTTGATGCCGGAGGCTTTTTCGATGAATGCGGCACTGGACTCGGTCAATGCCTGCACTTCACCGCATGCGATGGCGTCGGCGTTGTCGGCGTTGAATTGCGCGACGTAAGTATTGAAAGACTGGACCAGCTCTTCATTGGAAATGCTGTTGGCCGGGGTGTACAGGCCGGTGCCACTGATGACGACGTTATGCATGGTCGTGTCTCTAATCTGTTCAGGCAGAAAGTATTGGCACCGTCGTACCAATACACAAAGGGTCTATTCCCGTCCGGGGACGCAAACCTGGCATCGCTTTATTCCGTGACGTGACCTGGCCGAAGGCTCTAGGTCGCGAAACCGGCGTTTATGGTCGCGAAGTTTGCCATAAACCTTGGGTTTTGGCGCCTTTTTGCTGGATGAACCCTTTGCTACAGGCACCACAGCAACCTGTGGGAGCGGGCTTGCCCGCGAATGCGATGGGTCAATGTTGAAACTGACGGCCCCTTCGCGGGCAAGCCCGCTCCCACAGGGTATTGCAGTGGTATCAGGTCTAGGGTTCGACCTGGCTCCACTGCTTGTTCAGGCGCTTGTCGGAGATCGGCACCTTGGTTCCCAGTTGTTGCGCAAACAGCGAAACCCGGTATTCCTCCAGCCACCAGCGATACAACTCCAGCTGCGGATCGCGCTTGCCTTCCTGGGCATGTTTGCTGGCGCGAGTCTGGTATTGCGTCCACAGGCCGCTCAATTCGCCGCTCCAGACCCGGTCGCGCTGCACCTGGGCAGCGATTTTTTCGAAACGCTGCTCAATGGCCTTGAGGTAACGCGGCAATTCCTTGAGCCACTGCATCGGTGTTTCCCGGACAAACCCCGGATAGACCAGGTGGCTGAGCTGCTGCTTGATGTCGTTCAGGGCCACGGCCTGCGCCAGGTCGATCTTGCCCTTGAAGCGTTTTTGCAGACCATGCCAGAGCTTGAGGATTTCCAGGGTCAGCTTCGCCACACGCTCGGCGTGCTCGGTCCAGGCGCCACGCTTGCGTTCGGCCAGGGACGCCAATCCGGCGCCATCGCGTGGCAGCGGGTCTTCACCTTCGAGAATGCAACTGTCGAGGCTGGCCAGCAAAATGTCTTCCACCAGCGCATCGACACGCCCCATGTCGCGGTACAGCAGGCCCAGCTCGGTCAGGCCCGGCAACTTGCCGCGCAGGAACTTTGCCGACTCGGCCAGTTGCTGCATCAGCAAGCGTTGCAGGGCACGGCGATGCTGGAACTCGGCCTCGGCCGGGGTCGAGAAACGCCCTTCCTTGACCGTGCCCGCCTCTTCCACCAGTGCCGGATAGACCGTCATCGACAGCCCGGCGATCTTCTGCTGGGTTTTCTCGGCCACCGCGGCGAAGACTTTCGGCTCCACCGGCTGCTGGCTCTTCGCGGTTTGCGGCACCGCCAATGCGGCCTGGCTGGCCTCGGCGAAACGCGCCGTCAACTCGGCCAGATCACGCCCTTCACCGAGGAACTTGCCCTGGCCGTCGACGATTTCCAGGTTCATCCGCAGATGGCTTTCGACTTGCTGTGCCGCCTCGGCCCAGGCTTCATCACTGACCCGCGCTCCGGTCATGCGCAGCAACTCACGACCCAGGGCCTGGGGCAGCGAGCCCTCGGCAAAGGTCATGCGCTGCAAGGCGGCCTTGACGAAGTCCGGCACCGGCACGAAGTTCTTGCGCAGGGCCTTGGGCAGGTTGCGCACCAGGGCAATGCATTTGGCCTCGATGACACCCGGCACCAGCCAGTCCAGGCGCTCCGGCGGCAGCATCGGCAACAGCGGTGCCGGCACGCGCAGGGTCACGCCATCCCGTGGATGGTTCGGTTCGAAGTGGTAGCTGAGGGCCAACTCCAGATCGCCGATGTGCAGCGTATCCGGGTAATGCTGTGCGGTGACCTCACTGGCTTCACGGGCCAGCACGTCTTCTTCGCGCATGATCAACAGCTGCGGATCTTTCTGACTGTTGATCCGGTACCAGCTGTCGAAGGTCGCGGTCTGATGAATCTCCGCCGGCAGGCGCGCGTCGTAGAACGCGTACAGAGTTTCTTCATCCGCCAGGATGTCGCGACGGCGGGCCTTGGCCTCCAGCTCGTCGAGTTGTTCCAGCAACTGCTTGTTGGCGGTCAAACACTTGGCTTTGGACTGAATCTCGCCGCGCACCAGCGCTTCGCGGATAAACAATTCGCGCGAAACCACCGGGTCCACCGGGCCGTAATGCACCGGCCGCCGGCCGACCACGATCAACCCGAACAGGGTGATCTGCTCAAACGCAACCACTTGGCCGCGCTTCTTCTCCCAATGGGGTTCGAAGTGGTTTTTCTTGATCAGGTGCCCGGCGAGCGGTTCGATCCAGTCGGCGTCGATCTTCGCCACCATGCGCGCGTAGAGCTTGGTGGTTTCCACCAGTTCGGCGGTCATCAGCCACTGCGGACGCTTCTTGCCGATGCCCGACGACGGGTGAATCCAGAACCGCCGCTGACGCGCGCCGAGGTAATCGCCCTCTTCGGTTTTCTGGCCGATCTGGCTGAGCAAACCCACCAGCACCGCTTTGTGCAGTTTCGGGTAATCCGCCGGCTCTTTATTGAGGTTCAACTGCATGTCGCGGCAGATCAGGCTCAACTGGCGATGGGAGTCGCGCCATTCGCGCAGGCGCAGGTAATTCAGGAAATTCTTGCGGCACCAGTTGCGTAGCGGGTTGGCGGTCAGCGCCTGGCGTTGCTCTTCGAATCCGCGCCACAGATTGACCAGACCGGCGAAGTCCGAGTCGGCGTCTTTCCACTGGGCGTGGGCCTGATCCGCCGCTTGCTGACGCTCCGGCGGGCGCTCGCGCGGGTCCTGGATCGACATGGCGCTGGCGACGATCAGCACTTCCTGCAAGCTGCCGAGCTTCGCCGCTTCCAGCAACATGCGCCCCATGCGCGGGTCCACCGGCAGCCGCGCCAATTGGCGACCAAGCGGGGTCAATTGGCTGTTGCGATCCACCGCCGAGAGTTCCTGCAGCAGGTTGTAACCGTCGCTGATGGCCTTGCCATCCGGCGGTTCGATGAACGGGAACGCGCTGACCTCGCCAAGACGCAGGTGCAACATCTGCAAAATGACCGCCGCGAGGTTGGTCCGCAGGATTTCCGGATCGGTAAATTCCGGGCGACCGAGGAAATCCTCTTCGCTGTACAGGCGCACGCAAATACCCGGCTCGACCCGTCCACAACGGCCCTTGCGCTGGTTGGCGCTGGCCTGGGAAACGGCTTCGATCGGCAGGCGCTGGACCTTGGCCCGGTAGCTGTAGCGGCTGATGCGCGCGGTGCCGCTGTCGATCACGTAGCGGATGCCCGGCACCGTCAGCGAGGTTTCCGCGACGTTGGTCGCCAGCACCACGCGACGCCCCGGGTGCGACTGGAAAATCCGCTGCTGCTCGGCCGGCGACAGGCGCGCGTACAGCGGCAGGATTTCGGTGTGCTTGAGCTGGGCCTTGCGCAGCATGTCGGCGGCGTCGCGAATCTCGCGTTCACCGGGCAGGAACACCAGCACGTCACCGGGACTGCGACGTTCACTGCGCTCATACGCGGCGATTTCGTCGAGGGTGGCGAGGATCGCCTGATCCACCGTCAGGTCGTCCTCGACGCGGTTACCCTCCTCGTCCTGCTCCAGGGTCAGCGGGCGATACCAGGTGTCCACCGGGAACGTACGGCCGGACACCTCGACAATCGGAGCATCGTCGAAATGCTTGGAGAAACGCTCAAGGTCGATGGTCGCCGAGGTGATGATGACCTTCAGGTCGGGACGGCGCGGCAGCAGGGTTTTCAGGTAGCCGAGCAGGAAGTCGATGTTGAGGCTGCGTTCGTGGGCTTCGTCGACGATGATCGTGTCGTAGCGTTCCAGATAGCGGTCGTTCTGGGTTTCCGCCAGCAGGATGCCGTCGGTCATCAGTTTGATCAGGGTATTGGAATCGCTCTGGTCCTCGAAGCGCACCTGATAGCCGACCAGTGCGCCCAACGGCGTGCCCAGCTCTTCGGCAACCCGGCTGGCCACGCTGCGCGCGGCGATCCGCCGTGGCTGGGTGTGGCCGATCAAGCCATGCTGGCCGCGTCCGATCTCCAGGCAGATCTTCGGCAACTGGGTGGTTTTACCCGAGCCGGTCTCGCCCGCGATGATCAGCACCTGATGCTTTTCCAGCGCCTTCTTGATTTCGTCGCGCTTGGCGGCAATCGGCAAACTGTCGTCGTAACGAATCACCGGCAGGCTGGCGCGGCGCGCCAGCACCTGGTCACAGGACGCCTGCATGCGCGCCACCCACTGGCCCAACTTGGCCTCGTCGGGTTTCTTGCGCAGCTCAAGCAACTGCCGCCGCAGCCGGTGGCGGTCGGCGAGCATGGCGTGATCGAGGTTTTTCAGCAGTTTGTCGATGGAGGGCGATTCGTCGGTCATCGGGTACGCAATTCAGTCGTCTAGTGGCGCAGGGTGCGGATTGTCGCAGATTTTACGACCGCTGCGCGGCCGATCGCGAGCGAGCTCGCTCCCACATGGGATCTATAGCGACCACAAAATCGGGGCACGCCACGGTCAAATGTGGGAGCGAGCTTGCTCGCGATCGATTGCGAAGCAATCGCAGAGAACTACTCGTTATCGAGGCCCTTGCGCCGATACGGAAACACATCAATCACCTTCCCCGCCCGAATCGCCTCCTGCAGGCTTTTCCAGTAATCGGCGTTGTACAACTCGCCATGCAACTGATCGAACAACTTGCGCTGCCCCGAGTCGGCAAACAGGAACGGCGGAAACTCTTCCGGGAACACATCCAGCGGCCCGATCGAGTACCAGGGTTCGGACGCCATCTCGTCTTCCGGCGTGCGCGGTTGTGGAATGTGGCGGAAGTTGGCCTCGGTGAGAAAGCAGATTTCGTCGTAGTCGTAGAACACCACCCGGCCGTGACGGGTGACACCAAAGTTCTTCAGCAGCATGTCACCGGGAAAGATGTTGGCCGCCGCCAGTTGCTTGATCGCCAGGCCGTAGTCTTCCAGGGCTTCGCGCACCTGCGCCTCGTTGGCGTTTTCCAGGTACAGGTTCAGCGGAGTCATGCGGCGTTCGGTCCAGCAGTGACGGATCAGCACCGTGTCGCCTTCGACCGACACCGTGGACGGCGCGACGTCAAGCAGTTCCTCCAGGCACGCTGGGTCGAACTTGCTCAGCGGGAAACGGAAGTCGGCGAATTCCTGGGTATCGGCCATGCGCCCGACGCGGTCGACGCTTTTCACCAGGCGGTACTTTTCGATCACCGTGGCGCGGTCGACGTTTTTCGATGGCGAGAAACGGTCCTTGATGATTTTGAACACGGTGTTGAAACCCGGCAGGGTGAACACGCTCATGACCATGCCGCGCACGCCGGGGGCCATGATGAACTGGTCGTCGGTGTTGGCCAGGTGATTGATCAGCGCCCGGTAGAACTCCGACTTGCCGTGCTTGTAGAAGCCGATCGAGGTGTACAGCTCGGCGATGTGCTTGCCCGGCAGGATGCGCCGCAGGAAGCCGATGAACTCCGCCGGCACCGGCACATCCACCATGAAATACGAGCGGGTGAAGGAGAAAATGATCGACACGTCCGCTTCGTCGGTGATCAGCGCATCGATCTGGATGCCGCGACCTTCCAGGTGCAGCAAGGGAATTGCCAGCGGCCATTGCTCGTCGGCGGTGTAGATGCGCCCCACCAGGTACGCACCTTTATTACGGTACAGCACTGAGGAAAACAGCTCGACGCTCAGCTCCGGGTCCTTGCACACCCAGTCCGGCAGGTTCTCGCGCAGTTGCGCTTCGAGGCGCTTCAAGTCACCGGACAGGTCGGCGTAATCCTCGCTGAAGCGGTAGTCGGCGAAGATGCTGGCAAGCATCGCCGACAATTGGCCTTGCGGCTTGTAGGTGCGGGTTTGCGCGGCCCTTGCCCGGCGCAGGCTCGGCCGGGTGGTATGGATGAACATGCAGCCGTCGCTGATCAGGTCATGGCTGAACAGCCCGCAGAAGATCGAGTTGTACCAGGTCTCGGACAATTCATCGTCGAAGCGCAGGTCGATCAGGCTGATGTAGGCGCTTTTCACCAGTGGCCAGCAGCTGACGTCCAGGGTTTCGGCGTCAAACGCGGTGCGCAGTCGCTCCACCGTTTCACTGACTTTATCTTCGTACAGATTGATCCGCGCTGCCGACGCCGATTGTGTCTCTTGCCACCGGGCCTGTTCGAAGCGGGCCCGGGCACCGTCGGTGATCTGCCGGAAATGCTCGCGGTAATCGTCAAAGCCATCGAGGATCAAGCGGGCGATGTCGGCGGCTGGCCATTGCTGCGGCATGGTGAGACCTCTGCGGGAATTCGGGAGGCTTGAGCTTAGCCAGTGAAGCGGGTGCAGGAGAAGCGTAATTTTCCAGGCGCCGCGTCATCGATGCCCTGAAGAGTTCAATGCCCGGTTTTCGGTTGCCATCGATCACGCGCTAAGCAACACTTTCGCCCCTTCATCATGGAAGGAACGCGCTGTGAACCCCGTCGATATTTTCCGTTTACTGTCCCTGGCGGCCATTTGGGGTGCGAGTTTTCTGTTCATGCGCATCATCGCCCCGGTGATCGGCTCCCTGCCCACCGCGTTTTTCCGCGTATCGATTGCCGCCGTCGGGTTGCTGGTGATTCTTGGCCTGATGCGCATCAGCTGGGATTTCAAGGGCAAACTCAAGACCGTGATGCTGCTCGGGGTGATCAATTCCGGCATCCCGGCGACCCTGTACTCCGTTGCCGCGCAGGTGCTGCCTGCCGGTTACTCGTCGATTTTCAATGCCACGACCCCCTTGATGGGCGTGCTGATCGGCGGCCTGTTTTTCCATGAAAGGCTCACTGGCGCCAAGCTCGGCGGCGTGTTCCTGGGGTTGTTCGGCGTGGGCGTGCTGACCCGTGCCGGTCCGGTGGCGTTCGACATGTCACTGCTGATGGGGGCCGTCGCCTGCCTGCTCGCCACCACGTGCTACGGATTTGCCGGATTCCTGGCCCGCCGCTGGCTCGATCAGGCCGGCGGTCTCGATAGTCGTTTGTCGGCACTGGGCAGCATGCTTGGCGCGACCTTGTTCCTGTTGCCGCTGTTCGGCTACAGCGTGATCAGCCAGCCACCGGCGAGCTGGGGCGGCTGGAGCGTGTGGCTGTCGTTGCTGGGATTGGGGCTGGGCTGCACGGCGTTTGCCTACATTATTTACTTCCGGCTGCTGAGCTCGATCGGTCCGGTGAAATCGATGACCACGACCTTCCTGATCCCGCTGTTTGGCGTGTTGTGGGGAGCGCTGTTTCTCGATGAGCCGCTGTCGATGGCGCATATCTATGGTGGGGTTTTGATTGCAGTGGCGTTGTGGCTGGTGTTGAAACCGGCTGCGGTGAAACCGGGCTTGGTGGCTGAGCGGTAGAATTGTTGCGTTGCCGATGACGCCTTCGCGGGCAAGCCCGCTCCCACAGGGTTTGCGCGGTCCTTGTGGGAGCGGGCTTGCTCGCGAAGGCGATAGACCAGACACCAACAATCACAAAGCCGAAACACTCACCTCCCCATCCACCAACCGCCGAATCCCCAGCGGATTGCCGTTCTGCAACGCCTCGGGCAGCAGCGCGTCCGGATAATTCTGGAAGCACACCGGCCGCAGGAAGCGATCGATCGCCAGGGTGCCGACCGAAGTGCCCCGCGAGTCGGATGTCGCCGGATACGGCCCGCCATGCACCATGGACTCGCAGACTTCGACCCCGGTCGGATAGCCGTTGAGCAGGATCCGTCCGACCTTCTCTTGCAACAGTTCCGCCAGCCAGCGGTACTCCAGCAGTTCGTCGGCCTCGCCAATCAAGGTCGCGGTCAATTGCCCGCGCAAGCCCTGCAATGCTGCCGCCAACTGCGCCCGATCCTCGACCTCGATGACGATGGTGGTGGGCCCGAACACTTCCTCCTGCAGCAATTGCTCGCCCTTGAGCAACAGGCTGGCATCGGCCTTGAACACCTGTGGCTGCGCCTGATTGCCCTGTTGCGGCCGGCCCGCCAGATGGCTCAGGCCCGGATGTTCGTGCAGCTCACCAAGGCCCCGGTTGTAGCTGGCCAGCGTCCCGGCATTGAGCATGGTTTGCGCCGGCTGCTGGTTCATGTGGGCGCAAAAAACCTCAAGAAAAGCACTGAACTGCGGCGAGCGCACACCAATGACCAAGCCCGGATTGGTGCAGAACTGGCCACAGCCCAGGGTCACCGAACCTGCCAACTGCGCCGCGATCTGCTCACCGCGCACTGCGAGGGCTTGCGGCAGCAGGAACACCGGATTGATGCTCGACATCTCGGCAAACACCGGGATCGGCTGCGGCCGGTTTGCAGCCATGTGGCTCAGGGCATTGCCGCCCTTGAGTGAACCGGTGAAGCCCACTGCCTGAATCGCCGGATGCTTGACCAGCGTTTCACCGACACCACCGCCGTAGATCATGTTGAACACACCGGCCGGCATCTCGGTTTTTTCCGCGGCACGGATGATCGCGTCAGCCACCCATTGTGCGGTTGCCATGTGCCCGCTGTGGGCCTTGAACACCACCGGGCAACCGGCGGCCAGTGCCGAGGCGGTATCGCCACCGGCGGTGGAAAAGGCCAGCGGGAAGTTGCTCGCGCCGAACACCGCCACCGGCCCCAGGGCGATGCGGTACTGACGCAGATCCGGACGTGGCAATGGCTGGCGATGCGGCAAGGCTCGGTCGATGCGCGCACCATAGAAGTCGCCGCGACGCAGCACCTTGGCAAACAGGCGCAACTGGCCGCTGGTGCGGCCACGCTCACCTTGAATACGCCCGGCCGGCAACGCTGTCTCGCGACACACGGTGGCGACAAACTCATCGCCCAACCCGTCGATTTCATCGGCGATGGCGTCGAGAAACCGCGCGCGTTTTTCCGCACTCAGGTTACGGTAGGTCGGGTATGCCGCAGCCGCCGCCTTGGCAGCGGCATCCACTTCGGCTTCGCTGGCCTGGAAAAAAGTTCCGGGCAAGGGCTCGCCGGTGGTGGCGTCGAGGCTTTGCAGCTGCAACGTGCCGTTGGCGCTGCGGCGGCCGCCGATGTAGTTGTGTCCAGGAAACAGGCTCATGTGGATTCCTTGATCGATTGCAGACCTACGGGGGTCAGAGTGTGCGTACCTGACCGATAGCCAAAGGCTGGGCGCTCTCACCGATGCCGTTGACCAAAGGCGCGCCGAACTCATCGAGACTGATCTGGAAGCTATCCCCCGGCTGGGTCTTCACACCGTCGGCAAACGACAGCGTGGCAGTACCGAAGTAGTGCACGTGAACATCGCCGGGACGCAAAAACTGCGCGTACTTGAAGTGATGAAATTCGAGATTGGCCAGGCTGTGGCACATGTTGTCCTCGCCGCTGAGAAACTCTTTTTCCCAGATCGTCTGGCCGTTGCGCGTGATGCGGCTGGTGCCGACCAGATGTCTGGGCAACTCACCGACACGCAGCTCCGGGCCAAAGGAGCAGCAACGCAGCTTCGAATGAGCGAGATACAGGTAGTTTCGCCGCTCCATGACGTGGTCGGAGAACTCATTACCCAGTGCATAACCGACACGGTACGGCTGGCCGTCGTCGCCGATCACATACAGGCCGGTCAGTTCCGGCTCCTCACCGGCGTCCTCGGCAAACGGCGGCACCGGGAAGTCCGCACCGGGACGCACGACGATGCTGCCGTCGCCCTTGTAGAACCACTCCGGTTGCGCGCCGACCTGCTCCGGTGCCGGTTTGCCGCCCTCCAGCCCCCACTTGAACATGCGCATGGTGTCGGTCATGCCGGCTTCGACTTCACCGTCGTGCTGGTGCATTTTGTCCCGCGTCGCGGCGCTGCCCAGATGGGTCAGGCCGGTGCCGCTGATCAGGCAATGGGCGGGGTCTTCGTGGTCCAGCGGCGGCAGGACCTTGTGTTGCTGCAATAGCTGCGCGTAATCCGGACCGGGGTCGCTGCCGCGCCGGGCGATTTCTTCTTGCAGGCTGCACTGGGCACGGATGGCGGCCAGGGCCAGTTCACGGGTACTGCGGGTATCGCGCAGCACCTGGACCCGAGTGCCCTCAACCACGCCAACCTGGCGTTGCCCGTCGGTGTTTTCAAACTGAATCAGGCGCATGTCGGCCCTCCGAAAAGTCGTGGTGGGCGCCGCGAGAGAGCGGCGCCGGACGGTCACTCGATGATGTTGAAATCGCTCAGGTACTCATCGGAGATTTCAAGGCCCAGGCCCGGCTTGTTGTCATCCAGTTGGATGTAGCCGTTGACTGGTTGCGGCTCGCCCTTGAACACGTAGTAGAAGAGCTCGTTGCCGACTTCGACGTCGAACACCGGGAAGAACTCGGCCATAGGCGAAGCCGTAGTGGACATGGTCAGGTGGTAGTTGTGCATCTGCCCGGCATGGGGGATGACCGGCACCGACCAGGCCTCGGCCATGGCGTTGATCTTGCGCGCGGCGGTGATGCCGCCGACGCGGTTGGTGTCGTACTGGATCACGTCGACGGCACGGCGCTCCAGCAGGTCCTTGAAGCCGTAGGAAGTGAATTCGTGCTCGCCACCGGAGATCGGCATGATCCCCATCTTCTTCAGCTCGATATAGCCTTCGATGTCGTCGGCGATCACCGGTTCTTCGAGCCAGCGCGGTTCGAACTCGGCCAGTTTCGGCAACATGCGCCGGGCATACTCGAGGGTCCAGCCCATGTAGCACTCGAGCATGATGTCGACGTCGGGGCCGGCCAGCTCACGCAGGGCGCGCACTTGTTCGATGTTGCGGCGCATGCCCGCCGGACCGTCCTTCGGGCCGTAACCGAAACGCATCTTCAGCGCGGTGAAACCCTGGTTCAGGTAGCCTTGGGCTTCTTCAAGGAACAGGTCGAGGTTGTCGTTGGCGTAGAGCTTCGAGGCGTAGGTCCAGATCTTTTCCTTGGTGCGCCCGCCCAGCAGCTTGAACACCGGCTTGTTCACCGCTTTGCCCATGATGTCCCAGATCGCGATGTCGATGGCCGAGATCGCCGCCATGCCGATGCCCTTGCGGCCCCAGGCATGGCTCTGGCGGTACATTTTCTGCCAGATGTATTCGTTGTCGAACGGGTCTTCGCCAATGGCGATCGGTGCCAGGTAGGTGTCGATGATTTCCTTGGCCACGCGCGGCGCCAGGGCGCAGTTACCGATGCCGACGAGACCGGTGTCGGTCTCGACTTCCACCACCAGCCAGCCGTGGAAACGGAACGAGCCCATGGCGTCGCCGCGCTCGAACAGGATGTCGCTGGCGTTGGTGCAGAAGTGCGCCTGGGGTGGCACGACCTTGCCTTTCCACTCGAAAACGCGGGTACGGATCGCTTTGATTTTCATGAATAGAGTTTCCTTGCGCTGCCGGCTTCTTGTCATTGTGAGTCGCTGCGCACTGCCGCTCGGGCGGCGGTCTTGCGCATTCGATGGAGCGACTTTAGCCAGCGGCCAAGGGCTGCGGATAATCACTTATGCGTATCCGGCGATAACCTGGAGTGATAGCTGAAACAGATTATTGGGTAGATAAAGTTATCGGCCACGCACAAATAACTGTGGGAGCGAGCCTGCTCGCGATGGCGGTCTGACAGCCACTACAAAGGTGTCTGTACTGTCGTCATCGCGAGCAGGCTCGCTCCCACTAAGGGACTTCGTTGTGTCAGTAGTTGGGGGTGCCCATCCGGCACGCAATCTCGAACGCCTGGCGAATCGCGCCGACGTTGGCCTTGCCCTGCCCGGCGATATCGAAGGCGGTGCCATGGGCCGGGGTGGTGATTGGGATCGGCAGTCCGCCCTGCACCGTGACGCCACGGGAGAAGCCCATCAGCTTGATCGCGATCTGGCCCTGGTCGTGGTACATCGTGACCACCGCATCAAAGGCACTGGCATCGCCCTGAACCTTGAGGAAGATCGTGTCGGCCGGATAAGGCCCGTCCGCCGCGATCCCCAGTGCCTGCGCCGAACGAACCGCCGGGCCGATGATGTCCAGTTCCTCGCGACCGAACGAACCGTTATCACCGTTATGCGGATTCAGCCCGCAAACGCCGATGCGCGGTTTTTCCAGCCCGTTGCGCTTGAGCGCGGTGTCGATCAGTTGAATCGCTTCGACCACCCGTTGCTGGCTGAGCAGGCCCGGCACATCGGCCAGGGCCACATGGGAGGTCACCCGCGAAGTCCAGAGATTGTCGAGCACGTTGAATTCGCAGAACGGTCCATGGAAATCCAGCAGCTCGGCGAACCAGTGCAGCTCATCGCTGTGGGCCATGCCGGCCATGTGCAGTGAAGTCTTGTTCAATGGCCC
Source organism: Pseudomonas sp. QLc11A (assembly GCF_052112305.1). Taxonomy (NCBI): domain Bacteria; kingdom Pseudomonadati; phylum Pseudomonadota; class Gammaproteobacteria; order Pseudomonadales; family Pseudomonadaceae; genus Pseudomonas; species Pseudomonas sp. QLc11A. The sequence goes on along the minus strand of NZ_JAVAJJ010000003.1, from coordinate 31,115 downwards.
GAACAACACGGCGTCGGTGATGCCCGCTTCGGTCAGGCGCAGGGCTTTTTCCAGGGTGTCGAGGCTGTAGCGGCCACCGATGACGCTGGCCTCGCTACGCGCAAACTCACCGATAGTGTCGCCGCGAAAGTCGTAGAACAGCGGCGTGTCATCGACGAATGCCAACTGCTCCAGGGACTCGACGCGACGATAGGGAAATTCCATCCCGGCAATGCGCATGCCGCGACGCATTTCCGCTTCGTCGGCGATCAGGATCACATTGGCCTGGGCACGCACTTCAGGCTCGCCCAGCAAGCGCGCAATCAGCTCAGGGCCGATGCCCGCCGGGTCCCCCAGGACCATCGCGATGGTGGATTTGCTCATGCTTCACTCCTCAAGGGTTCAGGCTGCGCCCGGTCGTTGGCGCAAGGCTCGCAGCGATAGACCCGCTGCGCGTTGCTGTAGAAAAGTCGTTCCTGATCGGCTGTCGGCAGATCGGCGACGATGGATTTGAAACCGCTGTAGATGTCGTCGAACGAACCACACAGGCTGTCCACGGGGAAGTTGCTGGCGAACATCGCCCGGTGGCTGCCGAACATGGCGATCACCTCGCGCACGATCCAGGCGTTGTCCTTGGCGCGCCAGCGCTGGCCGCCCTGCCCCAGGCCGGAAATCTTCACCTGCACGTTCGGCCACTGCGCCAGCCGCGCCAGCGCCAGACGCCAGCCCGCCAAGCCTTCGGCACTGCGGTCATTGGGCAAACCGGCGTGGTTGAGAATCAGCGTGGTGCCGGGGAAATCCCGGGCCAGGCGTTCGGCTTCGTGCAGGTTCCACCAGGGCGTCTGCAAGTCGAAATGCAAGCCCAGCCCTTCGAGCGCGGCGTAACTGCGGCGCCAGTGTTCGTCACTCATCAGGCTACGCATGTGCCCCACCTGCGCCGGCGCGATCGGCCCACCGGGTTTGTGGCGCACGCTGCGCACATGCTTGAAACGCGCCTGCTCGGTGAGCACATCGATAGCGTCCGGATGATCGAGCCAGGCTTGCGCCACGACCGCATTGGGCACGCCGTAGCGGGCGGCCAGTTGCTCGATGAAACGGGTTTCGCCAATCGGGTCCTGCGGGTTCCACTCGGTCTCGACGTACACCGTTTGCACGACGTTATGGGAACCCGCATCAGCGAAGTAATCCTCGGGAAAATAGCGGCGCTTGATCGCGCTGTAGTCTCCGTAGCGAAAGGGTATGTTGGCCTCGGGGGCAAGCCATGGGTGGTCGTTGACGGTCGGGTCCCAGAAGTGATGATGGGCGTCGATGATCGGGCCGTTCCACAACGCATTAGTCATGGCGCACCTCGTCGAGACTGATGAACAAGGTCGCCAGCACGAAGACTGCCGAGCACGCTGCGAAGAACCCGAGCACCGGGGCGAAGCCACCGGTCGCCTGCAGAATCACGCCCACCAGGATCGGCACCGCGATGCCGCCGCAGCTGCCGGCCATGTTCATCACGCCGCCGATCAAACCGACCCGCGCCGGCGCCGCCAGCAGCGCCGGGAAGCTCCAGTAGAGGCTGCCCCACATCAGGAAGAACGCGGTCATGGCCAACAGCGCCACTGCCGCAAAAGGATTGCTCAAGGTCGGCAGCAACAGAAATGCGCCGAGGGCCACCAGCCCGGAAAACGCCAGCAGGCTTTTGACCGCCACCGCGCGACTCACGCCTTTGCGAATCAAGCCATCGCAGAGGAAACCACCGGTCAACGAACCCAGTGCACCGCAGACAAAAATCACGAAGGTCGCCGCACCAATCCCCTTGATATCGAAACCCCGGGCCTGGGCAAGGTAACTCGGGCCCCAGGTCAGCAGGCCGAAATACACCATCGCCCAACTTGCCCGGCCGATCAGCAAACCGCTGAGCGAGCGTGGCGCAATACCCAGCCCCTTGACCGGCGCCCGGGCCGCTTCGGCGGCGGGCGTTGCACGGCCGGCGTTGATTTTCTCAAGCTCTGCCTCATTGACTTGCGGGTGACCGGCCGGGTCATCGCGCAGATAACGCCGTGCCAGCCAGGCCAGCACCAGGGTGGCGATACCGGCGATCACAAAGGCCAGGCGCCAGGAGTCCAGCGAGGCAATCAGCCAGGCGATGATCAACCCGCCAAGGGCCACGCCCAACGGGCTGCCGCTGTCCATCAATACCGCGCCGCGACTGCGCTCGCTCGGGGCCAGCCACAGGGAAATCAGCTTTCCGCCCGACGGGAACAGCGGTGCTTCGGCGGCGCCCAGTGCAACCCGGGCAAACAACAACGACAAGCCGCCGGTGGCAAACGCCGCCAGCACCTGAAACGTGCCCCACAACCCGGTGGACCAACTGATGACCCGATGCGCGCCGAAGCGGTCGATCAGCCAGCCGCCGGGAATCTGCAACAGTGCGTAGGCCCAGAAAAAGCTGCTGAGGATCAGCCCTTGCAGGCTCGGTGACAGGGAAAACTCATGGGCGATGGTCGGCATCGCAATGGACAGCGACACCCGGTCGATCAGGTTGACCATGGTCAGCGCGAAGATGATCGCGAAGATCCGCCAGCGCACGCTGCTGGCTTTGACGGCGCAGCTCTGCGCGGGTGCCGCGGCCTGGGGCTGGATATCCGCGCCGGCCAGGTTCAGGGATGCACTGGAACGAGCCATGGTGCGTACCTCTTTTATTATTTTTGTGGGGACTGCAGCGCCGCTTCCTGGCGACATTTGTGAGCACTATCGAAGGCTCGCTGATAACCGTCTAATCAAAACTTGAAATCAGGCGATAGCCTCGGGTTATGTCATGTCCTGCTTTCAACGACCTTTCAACGTTGCCACGCATGCTTTTCTGTAGGAGCGAGCCTGCTCGCGATGGTCTTCAACGAAAACACGTGCTTCCTGAATTAACGCGGTGCCCTTGAGTCCATCGCGAGCAAGCTCGCTCCTACAGTAGGCAGGCGTTTGCCGAGCTATAACCCCAGGCTATCGGTGTATGTATTGTTTTGACTAGACGCCGTGCCCGCACCTTCACACACTCGGGCCAGGCTTGCGGCTTTACCGCGCAAACAAGCCGCTCATAACAATTACAAGAACATGAATACGAGGCTCTTCCATCATGCGAAATGCATTCGTCCGTCGCACCTCCCGTCTGTTTCTTGGCTGCGCACTGATCGCCGCCGGTACCCTTCCCGCTCTCGCCAACGCCGCCTGGCAACCGGACAAGAACGTCGAAATCGTCGTCGCCGGTGGTCCCGGTGGCGGTACCGACCAGCTCGGTCGCCTGATCCAGTCGATCATCACCACGCACAAGCTGCTCGACGTGAATACCATCGTCCTCAACAAGGGCGGTGGCAACGGCGCCGAAGCCTTTCTCGACCTGAAAATGAGCAAGGGCGATGCCGACAAACTGGTGATCGGCACCAACAACATCTACCTGTTGCCGCTGGTGTCCAAGCTCGGCTACGAATGGCAGGAGCTGACCCCGATTGCCGCGGTAGCCGAGGATGACTTCATTCTCTGGAGCTACAAGGGCGCGCCGTGGAAAGACGCGAAAAGCTTCTACGAAGCGGTCAAGGCCGACCCGTCGAATCTGCGCATGGGCGGCAGCCAGTCCAAGGACGTCGACCAGACCCTGACCCTGCTGCTGAACCAGACCAACAACAGCAAACTGGTGTACATCCCGTTCAAGAGCGGCAGCGAAGCCGCGACGCAACTGGCCGGCAAGCACATCGCCGCCAACGTCAACAATCCAAGCGAGAGCATCAGCCAATGGCGTGGCGATCAGGTCGAGCCACTCTGCGTGTTCAGTAAGGAGCGCATGGGCTATACCGATAAAGTCGCCGGCGACAAATCCTGGGCCGACGTCCCGACCTGTCACGAACAAGGCCTGGGCATCGATCAGTACCGCTTCCCGCGCACCGTGTTCATGCCCGGCGACGTCACCGCCGAGCAGCGCGCGTTCTATGTCGAGTTGATGCGCAAAGTCACCCAGACCGATGAATTCAAGGCTTACGTGAAGCAGAACGCTCTGGTGCCAACCTTCCTCGAGGGCGAGCCGCTGACCGCCTACATCGAAAAAGACACCGCCCGCGTCACGCCGGTGTTCAAAGAGGCCGGCTGGCTGAAAAACTGAGTTGCTCACGGCCGCCCGCCCTGCGTACGGCCGTCACCTCTGGAGGTGCTTTCATGTCCCATTCTTCGGATTCACCAGCGCTGGTCGGTACACGCTGGGTCGAACTCGGCCTGACACTCTTCACCACGCTGATCGGCGCGGTGGTGATGTACGGCAGCGTTGAACAAGGTATCGGCTGGGGTGATGCCGGCCCCGAGCCGGGTTACTTTCCCTTCTACATCGGCCTGATGTTGAGCGCCGCCAGTGTGGCCAACGGCGTGTTGACCCTGGTGCGCTGGCAAGCCCTGGGCATTTCCTTCGTCAGCCGCAGTGCGTTCAGGCAAGTGCTGTCGGTGTTCGTGCCCATCGCGCTATTCGTCGGTGCGATGCCGTTCACCGGCATCTACGTCGCTTCGGCCTGCTTCATTGCCTGGTTCATGTGGCGTGACAAGGTCCGCGCCAAGCCTTACGGCAAATGGATGATCGGTAGCGTGTCCCTGGGCGCGGTGCTGGCCAGTTACCTGATTTTCGCGCTGTGGTTCAAAGTGCCGCTGGATGCCGGCCCAATGGGCGACTGGATTGCCCTGGCCGGGAGAAATTTCAAATGAGCGAGTTCGATTCCCTGCTGCAAGGCATGAACCTGATCCTCACGCCGGGCCATATCGGCCTGATGGTGATCGGCGTGCTGCTGGGCATTCTGGTCGGCGTACTGCCCGGTCTCGGTGCCCCCAACGGCGTGGCGTTGCTGTTGCCGCTGACGTTCACCATGTCGCCGGTGTCGGCGATCATCCTGCTGTCGTGCATGTACTGGGGCGCGCTGTTCGGCGGTTCGATCACCTCGATCCTGTTCAACATCCCCGGTGAGCCCTCATCGGTGGCGACCACCTTCGACGGCTACCCGATGGCCCGCGAAGGCCGCGCCGCCGAAGCCCTGACCGCCGCGTTCAGTTCGGCGTTGCTGGGTGCGTTGGCCGGCGTGTTGTTGCTGACATTCCTGTCGACCAAAATCGCCGCGTTCGCCATGTCCTTCAGTTCACCGGAGTTCTTCGCGGTGTACCTGTTGGCGTTCTGCACCTTCATCGGCATGAGCAAGAACCCGCCGCTGAAAACCGTGGTGGCGATGATGATCGGTTTCGCCATGGCCGCCGTCGGCATGGACACCGTGTCCGGCAACCTGCGCCTGACCTTCGACCAGCCGATCCTGATGACCGGCATCAGCTTTGAAGTGGCGGTGATCGGCCTGTTCGGCATCGGCGAAATCCTCTGCACCGTGGAAGAGGGGCTGGTGTTCCGCGGCGAACATGCGCGGATCACGCCGATGGTGATCCTGCGCACCTGGGCCAAATTGCCGCGTTACTGGTGGACGATTGTGCGCAGCACCCTGGTTGGCTGCTGGATGGGCATCACCCCTGGCGGACCGACTGCCGCGTCGTTCATGAGCTACAGCCTGGCGCGGCGTTTCTCGAAAAACCGCGACAACTTCGGCAAAGGCGAACTCGAAGGTGTGATCGCCCCGGAAACCGCTGACCACGCGGCCGGCACCAGTGCCCTGCTGCCGATGCTGACCCTGGGTATTCCCGGTTCGGCGACTGCGGCGGTGATGCTCGGTGGCCTGATGATCTGGGGTTTGCACCCGGGGCCGACGCTGTTCGTCGAGCAACATGATTTTGTCTGGGGCCTGATCGCCAGCATGTACCTGGGCAACGTGGTGAGTCTGATCGTGGTGCTGGCCACTGTGCCGCTGTTCGCTTCGATCCTGCGCATCCCGTTCTCGATCATCGCGCCGATCATCATCATGGTCTGCGCCATCGGTGCCTACTCGGTGCACAACTCGTTCTTCGACGTGGTGTTGATGCTGGGCTTCGGTGCGCTGGGTTATCTGTTCAAGAAACTCGGCTACCCGATTGCGCCGCTGGTGTTGGCAGCGGTGCTGGGCGACAAGGCAGAAGATGCGTTCCGCCAGTCGATGCTGTTCTCCGACGGGCACCTGGGGATTTTCTGGTCCAACCCCTTGGTGGGCAGCCTGACCACGGCGGCGCTGCTGATGCTGTTCTGGCCGTTGATTTCCAAAGCGCTGCAAACCCTGATCGGCCTGCGCAAACCCCAGGTCGCCAAACCAAAATCGGTGCTGTGACACGCCAAAGCTGGCAACGCCTGGCATTTGTTGTCAGGCTTGCCGCTGGACTTTTTCGCGAGCACGGCCCATGACCCGAATTCCTGCTGCCAACGTAATCCACAGCCGACTGCGCCTGCGCCAACTGCGGTTGATGCTGGCGTTGCAGGAGTTCGGCTCGTTGCGCCGCGCCGCCGACCACATCGGCATGACCCAGCCGGCCGCAACCAAGATGCTGCATGAAGCCGAGGACCTGTTGGGCGTCGAGCTGTTCGAACGCCTGCCCCGGGGCATGCGCTCTACCCCGTTCGGGGAAACGGTCATTTATTACGCACGCATGGTGTTCGCCGAACTCAGCGGCATGCGTGAAGAGCTGGTCGCCCTCGAATCCGGCAACCTTGGCCGGGTCGCGGTCGGGGCCATTCCGGCACTGGCTTCGGGGCTGCTGACGCGCACCATCGCCACCTTGAAACAAAGCCATCCACGCTTGTCGATGAGCATTCAGGTCGACACCAGCGACGTGCTGGTGCAGGCGTTGTTGCAAGATCAGCTGGATATCGTATTGGGGCGGATTCCCGTCGGTGCCCGGGCAGAGGAGTTGCTGTTCGACAGCCTTGGCGAGGAAGCGCTGTGCGTGATTTCCGGCGCACAGAATCCATTGGCCAAAGCCACGCAGTTGAGCTGGGCCGAATTGCAGAACATGACCTGGGTACTGCAACAGCAGCCCAGCCCGATGCGCGCGATCATCAATCAGGTGTTCCACAACGCGCGGGTCGACATCCCGAGCAGCATCGTCGAAACCACATCGATCATGACCTTGCTGTCGTTGATTCAGCAGACTGACATGCTCGGCGTCACGCCGGTGTCGGTGGTCGAAGACTATCCCGGTCGGGATCTGCTGGCGGTGTTGCCGATCAAGTTCGAGGCGCGGCTGCCACCGTACGGGTTGATCACCCGGCGTCATCGCATTCAATCGTCGGCGATGCAGGCGTTCATGAATTCGGTACGGGCCGAGCATGCGCTGAGCAAATGACAGGCAAAAGATCGCAGCCTGCGGCAGCTCCTACAGGTACGGCTGCGATCTTTTGGTTTTTTTTTTGCGCGGCCTACGCTGTTTTACGGAACACAAACACCAGCCCGACGATGATCAACAGCATGCCGAACAGGCTCAACAGCGCCAGGCGATTGCCGAAGACCAGATAGTCCATCACCGCCGTCACCGCCGGTACCAGGTAAAACAGACTGGTGACGTTCACCAGGTTGCCCCGGGCGATCAAGCGGTACAGCAACAGCGTCGCCAGCACCGACACCACCAGCCCCATCCATAGCACCGGCAGGATGAAACCGCTGCTGTGTTCGAAGTGAAACGGCTGGAAAGGTACGAAAACCCCGCACAACAGCAGTCCGGCGAGGTACTGCACCGGCAGCGTGCCAAGGGGATTTTCAGTGATGCGTTTCTGCATGATCGAACCGAACGTCATGCTCGCCAGCGCCAGCAGACCGAAAAGCATTCCGGCCAGCGACATCCCGGCCAGGCCGATGCCCTGATAGACCACCATGATCAAACCAGTCAGACCCAGGACCAGACCGAACATCCGGCTCCAGGAACGCTGACGCTCCATCAGCACCACCGTGAGAATCGGCTGCACGCCCATGATGGTCGCCATCACCCCGGGGGTGACTTTCAGGTCCAGGGCCAGCAGATAGAAAATCTGATAGGCCCCCAACAACACCACGCCGGTGGCCATCGCGTACAGCATCGGCTTGCCGCCCTTGGGCAACTTCAGCTTGAACAACGGCACCAGCAACACCAGCCCGCATAGCGCAATGACGAAACGAAACATCAGGAAGGCGAAGGGTGACGCGTGGGCCAGCCCCCATTTGGAGAAGATCGCCCCGCTGCTCCACAGCAGCACGAACAGGCTCGTGGATGCCGCCGCGAGCGCGGATTTTTTCGAAAGGACAAACATGAATACCACCTGTAGTCAGGCAAAAAGCCAACTCAGCAAAAGCTGAAATCCAGTAGTTTTTTCAGGCGGGCGCGGGAACAGCAGAAGACAGCTGATCAGCCCGAAATGCCAACGCCTGGCGGTGAGACGACTGCGCACACCGGCGTGCTACTGACAGGTGGGGGGTAATGACTGATCTGCCCAGGCTGCTGATTCCCGCACGGCACGACGCCAGCGTTGACCGCTGAATCGACTACCGCGTTGAGGAGGAATGCAGGCATTGGGCTGATCTTTGCTCGAGGGATAAAAAGCGAGTCCGAAACTCACCGTGTGCCGACTATAACCAGCGTTCGACATGGATTGCAACGAGTTGGTCAAAAGGCCGTATCCGGCTTCAACCAAACAACCAATACCCCAGCAACGTCAGCACCACCACCGCCAGCACCGGGCGCAGTACACGGTAGGCCTTGGGATTGCGCCGCTTCCATTGCTTGACCACACCACTGAATCTATCGCTGGAGCTCTTGCTCCACTCGTAGGCCTTGTTGATCCCGCCCACACGCTCGTCATCCAGGTTCTGAGGGGCGGTGGCGCGACCCAGCCAGGCGCTGATACAGCGGTTGATGCCGGTCATGAAGCGATTGCTCAACGGACGTTCGATATCGCAGAACAGGATGACCCGGGTCTTTGGCGTTTCATTCTTGACCCAGTGCACGTAGGTCTCGTCGAACATCACGTCTTGACCATCGCGCCAGGCGTAAACCTGACCGTCGACAAAGATGCGGCAATCATCGGAATTGGGGGTGGACAGCCCCAGGTGATAACGCAGGGAGCCGCCAAACGGATCGCGATGCGGGTTGAGGTGGCTGCCGCCCGGCAGCAGCGCAAACATCGCGCCCTTGACGTTGGGAATGCTACTGACCAATGCCACGGTTCTCGGGCACAAGACTTCGGCAGAAGGCAGCGGTTTGTCATACCACTTGAGATAGAAACGCTTCCAGCCCTTCTTGAAGAACGAGCCAAAACCGGCGTCGTTATTCTTTGCCGCCGCACGAATATAGCCCTCGTCGAACAAGTGCATCGCTTCGTCGCGAATCACCTCCCAGTTGTCCTTGAGCACATCCAGTTCGGGAAACTTGCTGCGATCCAGATACGGTTTGGAAGGCACACCGGAAAACAGGTACATCAAGGCGTTATAGGGTGCGAACAGTGCCGAATGGTTAACGAATTGGCGCAAAACCGGCAGACGTGCCTTGCCGCGTAAGTGCACATAGAGGGTGCTGCCGAGAAACAGCAGCAACAACGAGGCTTTCGCGGCAAACGAAAAGGTCATCAACAACTCCTTTGAAGATAAGCGACTTTGCGCCACGCCCATTGCCCGACGTGGTTTGCGGCATGATAAACACTGCCGAACCGGTGAAAAACCTGCACTTTTCAACATTCAATGTTAACGAATGTGCAACAAAGCATTTCTTAACATGTGGCACCTGAACGGCGGCTGATGCGAATCCATCATCAACCACCGCCAGCGACGATCCGCCAAAGTTCAGCGCTTACTGCTGGTTCTCCTGTTCGGTAAACAGATCACTGAACAACATGCTCGACAGATAACGTTCACCGGAATCCGGCAGGATCACGACGATGGTCTTGCCCTGCATTTCCGGGGTCTCCGCCAATCTTACGGCCACTGCCATGGCAGCGCCGCAGGAGATCCCGCACAAGATTCCTTCTTCCTGCATCAAGCGCAGGGCCATGGCCTTGGACTCTTCGTCACTGACCAGTTCTACCCGGTCGACGATCGACAAATCGAGGTTCTTCGGCACAAAACCGGCACCAATGCCCTGGATCTTGTGCGGGCTGGGCTTGATCTCTTCACCGGCCAGGGCCTGGGTAATCACCGGCGACACCGCCGGCTCCACCGCCACCGAGAGAATCGGTTTGCCCTGGGTATTCTTGATATACCGTGAAACCCCGGTGATGGTTCCACCGGTTCCGACGCCTGCCACCAGCACGTCGACGGCGCCGTCGGTATCGTTCCAGATTTCCGGGCCGGTGGTTTTTTCGTGGATGGCCGGGTTGGCCGGGTTGTCGAATTGCGCCGGCATGAAGAAGTTCGACGGGTCGCTGGCAACAATTTCACCGGCTTTTTCGATAGCGCCCTTCATGCCTTTGGCCGGTTCGGTCAACACCAGCTCAGCACCCAGTGCCTTGAGCACCTTGCGACGTTCGATACTCATGGACGCCGGCATGGTCAGCATCAGTTTGTAGCCACGGGCGGCGGCCACGAACGCCAGGCCGATACCGGTATTGCCGGAGGTGGGTTCGACGATGGTCATGCCCGGCTTGAGTTTGCCACTGCTCTCGGCATCCCAGATCATGTTCGCGCCGATCCGGCACTTGACCGAGTAACCGGGGTTGCGCCCTTCGATCTTGGCCAGGATGGTCACACCACGCGGCGCAATGCGATTGATCTGCACCAGCGGCGTGTTGCCAATGGAGTGGGCGTTGTCAGCGAAAATGCGGCTCATGGCTGGGTCCTTAACGACAGCATTGAAATAGGGCATCAAGGTAAGCCCTCTTGCCCGCAGGCGTCCAGTCGGGTCGAACGTCCGCCTGTCAGTGCAGTCAATGGCTTTAGATCGCCAGAGATTTACCGCCATGAAACGTCGATACAGCTGGCCCCTGTGGACCCTCATCGGTCTCGTTGTACTGCTGATAACGCTGCACATCGCCCTGCCCTATCTGGTGCGCGATTACCTTAATGAGAGGCTGGCGGACATGGGCGACTACCGGGGCCAGATCACCGACGTGGACCTGGCCTTGTGGCGCGGGGCCTACAAGATCAACGGACTGAAAATCGTCAAGGTCGATGGCAAGGTTCCGGTGCCTTTCGTCAACGCGCCATTGATCGACCTCTCGGTGAGCTGGCACTCACTGTGGCACGACCACGCGGTGGTGGCCGAAGTGCAGTTCATCAAGCCCGAGGTCAACTTCGTCGACGGGGCCAACAAGCGAAACTCCCAGACCGGCCAGGGCACCGACTGGCGTGCCCAATTAGGCAAGCTGCTGCCCATTACCCTGAACGAAGTGCGGATCAACGACGGCAAGATCAGTTTTCGCAACTTCAACTCCAAACCACCGGTGAACATGAACGCCACGAAGGTGGATGCCAGTATTTTCAACCTGACCAACGTGGTCGACACCAAAGGCAAACGCGACGCACGCTTTGAAGGCAAAGCCTTGCTGCTGGGGCATGCACCATTGGAGACCTCGGCCACTTTCGATCCGTTGAGCGATTTCGAAGACTTCGAGTTTCGCTTGCGCACCACAGATATCGAACTCAAGCGCCTGAACGACTTCGCCGCGGCCTACGGCAAGTTCGACTTCAATGCCGGCCATGGCGACGTGGTGATCGAAGCCCAGGCCAACAAGGGCCGACTGACCGGCTATATCAAGCCACTGATGCGCGATGTTGATGTGTTCAACTGGCAGCAGGACGTGGAAAACAAGGACAAAGGACTGTTCCGCTCGATATGGGAAGCCCTCGTCGGTGGAACCGAGACGGTCCTGAAAAACCAGGGCAAAAACCAGTTTGCGACAAAGGTCGAACTCAGCGGCAACGTTCACCAGAAGGATGTCAGCGCGCTCCAGGCTTTTTTGCAGATTTTACGCAATGGTTTCATCCAGGCGTTCAATGCGCGGTATGAACGGCCCAAGCCGGATGCAGGCTAAGTCACTAAGTGACGCTCCATTCAGAGACTGAATAAGCCGTCTGCGTTCACAGTCGACCGGGCAGCGCGTTATAGTCGGGGCTGACCCTTTTTATTGCGCCCCCCCGCCCTGCCTCGTTCAGGTCGGCGTTACCGTTCGAGGATTAGCAGATGAAGTTCGAAGGCACCCAGGCCTACGTCGCCACCGATGACCTGAAGCTGGCGGTCAACGCCGCCATCACCCTGGAGCGGCCGTTGCTGGTCAAGGGCGAACCGGGCACCGGCAAGACCATGCTCGCCGAGCAACTGGCCGAATCCTTTGGCGCCAAGCTGATCACCTGGCACATCAAGTCCACCACCAAGGCTCACCAGGGCCTGTACGAGTATGACGCGGTCAGCCGCCTGCGCGATTCGCAGCTTGGTACGGAAAAGGTCCACGACGTTCGCAACTACCTGAAAAAGGGCAAGCTCTGGGAAGCCTTCGAATCCGAAGAACGGGTCATCCTGTTGATCGACGAAATCGACAAGGCCGACATCGAATTCCCCAACGACCTGCTGCAAGAACTCGACAAGATGGAGTTCTACGTTTACGAGATCGACGAGACCATCAAGGCGAAAAAGCGCCCGATCATCATCATTACCTCAAACAACGAGAAAGAGCTGCCGGACGCGTTCCTGCGCCGCTGCTTCTTCCACTACATCGCCTTCCCGGATCGCGTGACGATGCAGCGGATCGTCGACGTGCACTACCCGGACATCAAGAAAGACCTGGTCAGCGAAGCGCTGGACGTGTTCTTCGACGTGCGCAAGGTGCCGGGCCTGAAGAAAAAGCCTTCGACCTCCGAACTGGTGGACTGGCTGAAGCTGCTGATGGCCGACAACATCGGCGAAGCGGTGCTGCGCGAGCGCGATCCGACCAAGGCCATCCCGCCACTGGCCGGTGCCCTGGTGAAGAACGAACAGGACGTGCAATTGCTTGAGCGTCTGGCGTTCATGAGCCGTCGCGGCACCCGCTAAGAGGCTGATGCCATGCTGCTCAACCTGTTCAATGAAATGCGCGCAGCCAAGGTGCCGGTTTCGGTGCGTGAACTGCTGGACCTGATCAACGCGCTGAAACAGCGCGTGACCTTCGCCGACATGGACGAGTTCTATTACCTGTCCCGGGCGATCCTGGTGAAGGACGAAAAGCATTTCGACAAGTTCGACCGGGCGTTCGGTGCCTACTTCAATGGCCTGGAAAAGCTCGACGACCATCTTCAGGCGCTGATCCCCGAAGACTGGCTGCGCAAGGAATTCGAACGCTCGCTGACCGACGAAGAACGGGCGGCGATCCAGTCCCTCGGCGGCCTGGACAAGCTGATCGAAGAGTTCAAGAAACGCCTCGAGGAACAGAAGGAACGTCACGCCGGCGGTAATAAATGGATCGGTACCGGCGGCACCAGCCCGTTCGGTTCCGGCGGTTTCAACCCGGAAGGCATCCGGGTCGGCGATGCCGGCAAGCGCCAGGGCAAGGCCGCCAAGGTCTGGGACCAGCGCGAATACAAGAACCTCGACGATTCGGTGGAACTGGGCACGCGCAACATCAAGGTCGCCCTGCGCCGCCTGCGCAAGTTCGCCCGCCAGGGCGCGGCGGAAGAACTGGACATCGATGGCACCATCGACCACACCGCCAAGGATGCCGGCCTGCTGAACATCCAGATGCGGCCGGAGCGGCGCAACACCGTCAAGCTGTTGCTGCTGTTCGACATCGGCGGCTCGATGGACGCCCATGTGAAGATTTGCGAGGAATTGTTCTCGGCCTGCAAGACCGAGTTCAAGCACCTGGAGTACTTCTACTTCCACAACTTCATTTATGAATCGGTGTGGAAGAACAACATGCGCCGCACCTCCGAACGCACTTCGACCATGGACCTGCTGCACAAGTACGGCGCCGACTACAAAGTGATCTTCATCGGCGACGCCGCCATGGCGCCCTATGAAATCACCCAGCCGGGCGGCAGTGTCGAGCACTGGAACGAAGAAGCCGGTTACGTGTGGATGCAGCGGTTCAAGGAAAAGTACAAGAAGCTCATCTGGATCAACCCGTATCCGAAGGACACCTGGGGCTATACCTCGTCGACCAATATTGTGCGGGACTTGATCGATGACCAGATGTATCCGTTGACCTTGCGGGGGTTGGAGGAAGGGATGCGGTTTCTTTCCAAGTAGTTTTTATTGCCTGGTCTGACGCCATCGCGAGCGGGCTCGCTCCCACAGGGTCTTATGTACGGCAAAGATCCAATGTGGGAGCGAGCCTGCTCGCGATGCTTTTAAGGGCTAACAAACCGGCGCAGATACTGAATCTGTTCTCGATGCGCCACTTCCTGCACCACCGGCCTCAACCGCACCTGCGCCCCCGGCAGGCACTGCGCCAGCCGCGCCAGCGCCAATGGCGTCAACGCCCCCAGACGCGGATACCCACCAATGGTTTGCCGATCATTGAGCAACACAATCGGTTGCCCGTCGGGCGGCACCTGCACGGCACCCAACGGAATGCCCTCGGAAATCATTGGTTTGCCCTGGTACTGCAACGCCGTACCGAGCAGGCGAATACCCATTCGGTCGGCACGGCTGTCGAGGTGCCATAGGCTGTTGAACGCGTCGAACAGGCTCTGCCCGCTGAACTCGCCGATCTGTGCTCCGAGGACCAGGTCCAACGGCGCATCAAGGTTCAGGTCCGGTCGTTGGTCTGCGGTCAATTCGCGCAGCAACATCACCGGGTTGCCCGAATAGCTCAAGCTCGCCCCTTTACCCAGCGCACGGCCCATGCCGTCCAGCCCGCCGAGTTCCTCCCGGACCACCGTCGCGCTGCTGCCCAGCACTTTCGGCGCATCAAACCCACCCGGCGCCGCCAGATAAGCCCGGGCTCCGAGCAACGGCTGAGTGAATTGCAAACGCTGGCCTTTGTGCAGTCTGAAACTGCGCCACGGGGTCAAAGCCTCGCCGCCCACCCGTGCGCCAAGATCCGCCCCGGCCAAGGCCAGCACGCAGTCTTCTTCAGCCACCACGGTGAACCCGCCGAGGGTGATTTCGATCACCGGTGCATCCAGTGCGTTGCCCAATAGCCAGTTGGCCCAGGACATCGAACACCAATCGGCCGCTCCGCCCTGGGTCACGCCCAGATGCCGCACGCCGAATCGCCCGGCATCCTGCAACAGGCACAGCGGCGTACTCGCTTCAATCATCAGACGGCTCATGCGTGGGCCTCCAGAGGCGTATCGTCCCCCCCAAGGTTAATGAACTCGGCATGGTCGACCGCTTCGAACCGTACGGTGTCACCGGGTTGCATCAGGCTGTAGCCGTCACGGTTACGGTCGAACAATCTGGCCGGCGTGCGGCCGATCAGGTTCCAGCCGCCCGGCGACACCACCGGGTAAGCCGCCGTTTGCCGCTCAGCGATGCCGACACTGCCGGCCGCGACTTTCTTGCGTGGCGTGTTCAGACGCGGCGCAGCGAGCGCTTCTTCCACCAGCCCCATGAAGGCGAAGCCCGGTGCAAAACCCAAGGCGAACACCTGGTATTCACGCTCACTGTGGCGGCGGATCACCTCCTCCACCGCCAACCCGCTGCGCTGCGACAACAGCGTCAATTCCGGTCCGACGCTCAAGTCGTACCACACCGGCAACACATGACAGGTACCGCGAGTACGCGCATTGGGCGACAGATCGATCAGTGCCTGGGCAATCAGTTCCCGTGCCTGGCTCGGGCTCAATGCCGTCAGGTCGTAATGCACCATCAATGTGGTGTAGGACGGCACCAGATCGATCAGGTGCCCGGCAAATGCCATGCGCAGACTTTCACTGGCCGCGAGCATCCACGGCATGTTGCTTTCGGCAATTTCATCGAACAGGCGCACCATCAGGCAATCCAGCGCCACCACTTCCACCCGCAGCTTCATGACGCACTCTGCCGGTTCAAGGCTTCGCGGATGCGTTGCACGGCAGCGACCGAACTGGCGTTGTCGCCGTGCACGCAGAGGGTGTTGGCCTGCAAATGCAGGGCGCTGCCGTCACTGGCGGTGAGCTGATCGCCACGGGCAATGGTCAGCGCCTGCTCGATGATTGTTTCCGGGTCGTGATGCACCGCGCCCGGCAGTTGTCGCGAGACCAGCCTGCCGGCGCTGTCGTAAGCGCGATCGGCGAAGGCCTCGAACCACAGTGTCACGCCGTATTCATCGCCCAGTTGTTGGGCAGCGCTGTTGTCGCGGGTCGCCATCAGCATCAATGGCAGCGTGCGGTCGTAGGACGCCACCGCTTGCAAAACGGCGCGCAGCTGCGCCGGGTTGGCCATCATGTCGTTGTACATCGCGCCATGGGGTTTGACGTAACTGACCCGGCCGCCCTGGGCCCGGCAGATGCCGTCGAGGGCGCCGATCTGGTAATGCAGGATGTCTTGCAGCTCCTGGGTGGCATAGGCCATGGAGCGGCGGCCGAAGCCCACCAGGTCCTGATAGGCCGGATGCGCGCCGATTTGCACACCGTGGCTGAGGGCCAGGCTGACAGTCTTGCGCATGATGCTCGGGTCGCCGGCGTGAAAACCGCAGGCGACGTTGGCGCAATCGATGAAGGGCATGATTTCGGCGTCCAGACCCATGGTCCAGCTGCCGAAACTCTCGCCGATGTCGCAGTTCAATAGCAGGCGGCTCACACTGAACACTCCTGTAGGCTTTATTCTTTTCAGCTGCGGGACCTATCTATAAGACAGTCCCGCAGATTATCAGTTACTGGGCGTCGAGTTGCTTGCCACGGGTTTCCGGCAGGCTCAGGGCCGCGAGGATCACCACACCGTAGGAAACCGCCGCGAAGGCACCGATGCCCACGCTCAGTGGTACGGTCTGGCTGAGCAGGCCGATCAGCAGCGGGAACAACGCCGCCAGCGCGCGGCCGATGTTGTAGCAAAAACCCTGGCCCGAACCGCGAATGCGCGTGGGGAACAACTCGGTCAGGAATGCGCCCATGCCACTGAAAATCCCCGAGGCGAAAAAGCCCAGCGGAAAGCCCAGCCACAACATCACGCCGTTGCTGACCGGCATTTGCGTGTACAGCAACACAATGATGAACGAGCCGACGGCGAACAGGATGAAGTTCTTCTTGCGTCCGAGGATGTCGGTCAAATAGGCGCTGATGACATAACCCACGTAGGAACCGACGATCACCATCGCCAGATAACCGCTGGTATTGAGTACGCTCAAACCGCGTTCGTTTTTCAGGAAAGTCGGTAGCCAGGACGTGATGGCGTAGTAGCCGCCCAATGCGCCGGTGGTCAGCAACGAAGCGCGAATCGTGGTGAACAGCATGCCGGGGGCGAAGATCTCGTAGAACTTCGAAGGATTGGTCGGCGCCTCCTTGGCTTTGGCTTGACGATAGATTTCCGGATCCTTGACCAGACGGCGGACAAAAATCACAAAAATCGCCGGCACGATGCCAAGGATGAACAGCGCACGCCAGGCGTCTTCCGGTGGCAATACCGAGAACAGCAGCGCATACAGGATCGCCGTCAGCCCCCAACCCAGCGCCCAGCCGGATTGCACCATGCCCACAGCCTTGCCGCGGTCCTTGGCGCGAATCACTTCGCCGATCAGCACGGCGCCGGCCGTCCACTCGCCGCCGAAACCGAAGCCCATCAGGGTCCGCGCAATCAGCAGTTGTTCGTAGTTCTGGGCAAAGCCGCAGAGGAAGGTGAAGAAGGCAAACCACAACACGGTCAGTTGCAGGGTGCGCACACGGCCGATGCGGTCGGAGAGAATCCCTGCGACCCAGCCACCGATGGCCGAAGCGATCAGGGTGCTGGTGTGAATCAGCCCGGCCTGGCCGGTGGTGATGCCCCACATGGCAATCAGGGTCGGCACCACGAAGCTGAGCATCTGGGTGTCCATGCCGTCCAGGCCATAGCCGATCTTGCAGCTCCAGAAGGTGCGGCGTTCCTGCTGATTGATGTTGCGATACCAGTCGAAAGGTCCCGGGCGAGCCGTGGCTTTCGCGTTGACGGGGGTGTCGGGCGCACTCATGGCAAATCTCCGCGCTGATTTTATTGGTATTGTTCTGAGCCCCGACGACGCCTATCGTGGGAACCGGATGCGCCGATTTTTGGACGCGCGCCCCTGCTGCGTCCAACTAATAAAAACCCGCCTTAGACATAAGAAATCTTTATCCCATGAACCTGAAGTTTCTCGAGACCTTTGTCTGGGTCGCCCGACTCAAGAGTTTCCGCCTGACCGCCGACAAGCTCTTCACCACTCAGGCTTCGATTTCCAGCCGGATTGCGGTGCTTGAAGGCGAGCTCGGGGTGAAGCTGTTTCTGCGTGATTCGCGCGGGGTGAGCCTGACGCCCGAAGGCCTCAAAGTGCTCGATTACGCCGAGCAGATGCTGGACACCATGCAGGCACTCAAGCAGTCGATCGAGACCCGTTCGAGCAAGGCCGGACGGGTGCGCATCGGCGTGATGGACACGGTGATCCATACCTGGCTCAGCCCGTTGGTGGCGCAGATGACCGATCACTACCCACTGGTGGAAATCGAGCTGGTGGCCGATACCTCGCTCAACCTCTGCGATCAGCTGCAAAAAGGCTTTCTCGATGTGATCCTGCAAACCGACCTGCTGCGTCAGGAAAGCGTGCGCAGCCTGGAACTGGCCAGCCACCCCATGGGCTGGATCGTCGCCAGCAATTCCATTTACAACCGCGAGTACTCAGGCATCGCTGACCTGGCGGGCGAGCGGATCATCACCTATTCGAAAAACTCCCATCCGCACCAGGAAGTACTGGCCCTGATGCAGGCCAATGGCGTGATGGCGCCACGACTGAACTGCGTGAACTCGGTGTCGGCAATTACCCGGCTGCTGCGCGACGGATTTGGCATTGGCGCGTTGCCGCCGGTGCTGGTGGCCGAGGAACTGGCGCGCGGCGAATTGACCCTGCTGGACATCGATCAGCGACCACCCGACTTGCAGGTGGTGGTGTCGTGGCGAGTAGGCGTGGAGTGGGTCGAGGAGATTGTGGCGTTGTGTCAGCAGGTGCTGGAGGGGTATGCGCGGAAGGTGGGCGAGCGCTACATGGTCTTGAGCAAACCCCTGGCCAGGCTCTGAAAAGGGCTTCCATATCACAAGAGCAATTACTATCATTTGCATTAATAATTTGAAAATGTATTCTCTGCGCGCATTCAGCTAAACCACTGTCCAGAAGGAATCGGACTTGATGCGCGCTTTCACGCAAAGACAGCAGCAATGGCTCTCACACTGGAGGGAAACCCTCGACACTCCGGCCTTCCAGTCCCGCCGCATCACCCCCGACCATTTGAGCACTGCCCTGGTGCCCGCCGCGCAGCGCTGCCTCCACCCCCTGATCCTGCTTACACCTTGCGCCTCATCGAGGGCGTTGCCTGGCTCTGCATCCTGACGCTGGCGGCCACGGCGCTGGCTAACGAATGACTGGGTTTCTCGTCAGCCGGTATCTCTGGGGCATCTGGCAAGGCGCCCTGCTCCCCGTCGCCTACGCCCTGGCCACCATCGGGACCCGCCGGGTGCGCTCATATACCGCCACATCCGGCAGCGAAATCTTGCCTGGCCACACTTTTCACGACTAAAAAAAGACCACCTCATGACCCGAACCAAACTTTCCTTGCTGATTCCGCTGCTTGGCTCCGTCAGCGCCCAGACCTGGGCCGAGGACACCGAACAGCAACCCGGCACGTTGACCATGCAAGCCACCGTCGTTTCCGCGACGCGTAGCGAAGCGACCATTGCCTCGATCCCAGGCTCGGTCCAGGTGATCGACGAACAGCAGATCCGCCAACAGAGTGGCGCCGGGCGTCGGGTCTCCGACATTCTGGGGCAACTGGTTCCCGGCCTGGCGCCGTCCAGCGGCGGGATGAGCAACTTCGGCCAGACCCTGCGCGGGCGCAACATGCTGGTGTTGATCGACGGCGTATCGCAGAACGCCACGCGCGACAACTTCCGCCAACTCAACAGCATTGCACCGGCCAGCATCGAACGCATTGAGGTGGTGTCCGGCGCCAGCAGCATTTATGGCGCCGGAGCTTCGGGCGGCATCATCAACATCATCACCAAGCGCAACCAGGGTCAGGACCTTGCCTACAGCAGCAAACTGGGCCTGACCACCGGCAACAACCTCAACAGCAAGGGTTTCGCCTACGAGGCTTTTCAGAGTGCGACCGGGCGCAAGGATGCCCTGGACTGGTACCTGTCCGCCGACCTGACCCAGCGCAACGACCAGTACGACGGCAACGGCAATCGCATCCCTCAGGACACCTCCCAGGGCAGCAACATGGACACCGACACCTATGACCTGCAAGGTCGTTTCGGTTACGAACTGGATGCCGATAAAAAACTCAGCCTGTCGCTGCAGGACTACAAGGACCAGCAGGACACCGGCTACACAAAAGACCCGAAAAACCTGCAAGAGGCCGTGGCGGTCAAAGGGCTGAAACTCGACGACCAGCCCTACACCCATAATCAGGCGGCCAACCTCAACTTCACCGACAACGACTTCTACGGCCAGGGCCTGCAACTGGAAAGCTACTGGCGTCGGGCCGACGCGCTGTTCTTCCCGGACCTGTCGCGGGGCAAGGCCGGGATCGCCGACAACAACAGCGTGCAGGATGTGTACGGCCTTCGTGCGGCCATCGACACGCCGTTGCCGGCCATCGGCAGCGCCACGGGCAACCTGGTCTGGGGCGCCGACTATGATCACGAACGCTCCCGTCAACGCGGTGACCAATACACCCTAAAAGGGCTGAACTACACCAAGACCGGCACCACTTACGAGATGGGCCCGGATATCGAAACCACTACCAAGGCGCTGTTCGGGCAGATGTCATGGGACATCGGTGACTGGACCTTGCGTGGCGGTGTGCGCCGCGAATGGATCGAAAGCGAGGTCTCCGACAGCATCGCCTACGGGCAGATCGTCCAGACCGGCGTACGCGCCATCCTGCCAGGCGACACCCTCAAATACGACGCCACGCTCTATAACCTGGGCGCGGTCTATCACCTGAGTGAACATCAGGACGTCTTCGCCAATTTCAGCCAGGGGTTTTCGCTGCCGGACATCCAGCGCTTCTTGCGTGACGTGAGCAGCACCTTCGACATCCAGAGCCTCAACGCCCAGGCCATCAAGGTCGACAGCTACGAGCTGGGCTGGCGCGGTGACTGGGACCAGTGGCAGGCCGACGTGACCGTCTATGAAAACACCTCGGACGTGACCCAGTTCTACGATGCCAATAGCCGTGTTTTACGTCTGATCAACCAGAAGGAGCGGGTTCGCGGCATCGAAAACAGCCTGACCTACCGCGCGACCGATCACTGGTCGGTGGGTGGCACCTATGCCTGGGCCAAAGGCGAGACCCAGCAGAACGGAAAATGGATCGATCTGCCGGCGACACGCATTTCACCGGCCAAGACTACGCTGTTCGTCGGCTACACCGAAGACGACTACAACTTGCGCCTGCAAGGCATGCACCTGTCCAGCTACGACGCGGCCGCCAAGGACAACAACGGGCGAGACATCGAAGGCTATACGCTGGTGGACCTGCTCGGCTCCGTGTACCTGCCGGTCGGTCGCCTGGAAGGCGGGGTGTACAACCTGACCGACCGCACGTACGTCAATCTGTTCGCCCAGGCCAATGCCAGAGCGCCGTACCCCAACGCCGAAGGCCGCACCCTGAGCATGACCTATTCGATTGATTGGTAACCAAGCAAGGAGCCGGCTTGCCGGCTCCCTGACGTTCGACGGTGTTACAACCCGCGCAGATCCCGCTCTTCAATCGGCCGGCTCTGGCGCAGACGCTTGCCGCCCAGCACCACCCAGTCGATCAGCCGGAACAGGCACTCGATCCCGAACGACAGCAGCAAGGCACCACTCATGCCCCAGATCATCGCTTCGGGCGTCAACAGAATCTGGTAGCTGTAGCCGTTCCAGGTTTCCTTGCGAATGTCCGGATCGGCGGCCAGCACCACTTGCAGGAAGCGGATGTACCACGGGCCCTGCATCGCCTGGAATTGCTTGTCCAGAGCCACCTGACGGGTCAGCAGGTTGCTCAGGCTGTCGGCGTCGCTGCGAAAGATCGGGTCCTCGCTGGCGCGGTAATGCGCGACCAGCGCCTGCATGTCACCCTTGAAGAACTGATTGGCGGTGTTCTGGAAGCCGCTCAACCCGGCTTGCGCCTCGATCAGATGGGCTTCGACCCGCTTGGCGTAATCGTTGATGAACCCCGGCACCTGGACACCGATCAGCAGGCCCGCCGCAAACAACACCAGCCGTAGATAACTGAGCAACATGCAAGGAGTCCTTATTCGGTCGTGCCCTGGCTGACGCATTCGCCGCGTCGCCACAGGCTCCATTGACCCGGTTCGTAACGGGTCCAGGTTTCGTTTTCGGTCAAAGGTTCGGTGGCGATGACAGTGACCACATCGTCAGGGGTGGTTTCGGCCTGAAAGTCGACGATCACGTCGACATCTTTCAGGCGCGCCGGGCCAAAGGGGGCGCGACGGGTGATCTGCGCCAGCTTGGTCGAGCAATAGCAGAACAGCCAGTCGCCATCGCTGAGCAGGCAGTTGAACACGCCTTTGCTGCGGTACTCGGCGCAAGCGGCCACCAGGTCCGGCAGCAACGCTTCGACCTCGACCGGTTCGGGGAACGCCGCACGCACACGGTTGAGCAAATCGCAGAATGCCGCTTCGCTGTCGGTATCGCCCACGGGGCGGTAGAAACTGGCCGTTGGCTGAAAATCCGCCAACTGGCCGTTATGGGCGAAACACCAGTTGCGCCCCCACAGCTCGCGGACAAACGGATGGGTGTTGGACAGGCAGACCTTGCCGACGTTGGCCTGGCGGATGTGCCCGATCACCACTTCGCTCTTGATCGGATAGCGCTGCACCAGGTTGGCGACTTCCGACTCACAGCTGGCCGCCGGGTCCTGGAACAGCCGCAGCCCACGGCCTTCATAGAAGGCAATGCCCCAGCCATCGCGATGCGGGCCGGTGCGGCCGCCGCGTTGCATCAGCCCGGTAAAGCTGAACACGATATCGGTCGGGACATTGGCGCTCATGCCCAATAACTCACACATGTTCGGACTCTCGATCAATCGCAGGGGCAAGGTTACAGACGGGGTTCGACTCGCATCCGCTGAGGATTGCTCGGCACGGGCGGACGACCGTAACGATCATCGCCGGCACCGCCAAACGGTTGATCATCCTCAGGCTCTTCGGCGCGGACGGCAGCTTTGGTGGCAGCCTCACGCTCCTTGCGGGCGTTGGCGGCGCGTTCGATGGGGAAACGGATCGCCACCAGCACCAGATAGAGGCCGAATGCGATCATGCCGTACATGAACAGATCGGAAATGGCCCGCCAGGCGTTGTTGCCGACCTTGAACAGCAGGTCGAGCGCGGTAATGGCGACGGCCGGTGCGACTTTGTCCTTCACCGGGTCGATGATGGTCGGGCTGAACAGCAGCACGACCATCGCCAGCCGCAGTGGCTCACGCAGCCAACGCCACATCCAGCGGGTCAAGCGCATCCACACCAACAGGCAGCCCAAAGCGGCGAAGGCGTAGAGGCCCCAAGCGATCAGATAGTCGTTCTCGGTCATGGTGTCCATGGCAAGGCAGGCAAGTCGGGTAGAGACAGGCCATTACTGGCCTGCCTCCCCCTAAGAACCGTACGTGCGCCTTTCAACGCATACGGCTCAAGTCTTTAGAAAGCCCCTTGCGGAGCCGGTTTGTTCACTGTCAATCCACGGCTGTGAAGCTGTTGGTGACAAATAGGATGCAATAGTACCCGGTTATCCAGGGTGTCTCTACCGCCATGAGTGCGGTGGATAATGTGATGGTCATGCCATCCCGTTTCCTTCGTAATCGGTTGTTTGCACATCAGACACAGTCCTTTCTGGCTTTGATAGAGACTGAGAATCTGTTTGCGATACTTCAGCTTTTTCAGCATCTGTGCCGTCCGCAGCTTCTCGCCCATTTCTTCCATGGAAGGGTCAAAGGGGTTGTACTCCCCACTAACCTTCCTGTGTCGTTCGATCGGTGTACTCGCAAGCGAATACAGAGCGACCTCCTTTTTCGTCCCGTTTTCCTCCAACATCGTGGTGGCAAACACCCAACTTCTGCTTCCTTGAGTTCGGAAATACTTCTTCCCTATCCATTGCAGTGACTTGTTCGGGTGCCGCCGCTTTGCCCAACGCCATAGAGCATAAAACAACAAATTATCCATGCGGCTGTAGGCCTGCTTGGCTACTACAGGCTGGTGATACAGCGCCCAGCCTTTCAAGATGGGATTGAGCAATCGAATCAAATACTCCTGCTTCGCCATCTTGTTGGCGTCGATGACCTCCTTCACCTTGTGATAGAACGCCTTGACGTTCTTCTTACTCGGTTTGATCAGAAGCTTCCCGTCGTACTTACGGAAATTCCAACCCAGAAAGTCGAAGCCTTGATCGGTATGGACGATATGTGTTTTCTCAGGGGATAACTGCAACCCGCGTACTGCCAGGAATTGCTCCACCCAAGGTCTGATTTCGCTTTCCAGTACCTCTTTCGAGTCTCCAGTAATCACAAAATCATCCGCATACCGCACCACGTTGATCTTCAGCTTTCTGGCCCTTGTCACGCCCAGATACTGCTTGAGCTGTGTTTCCAGACCATCGAGCGCCATATTTGCCAAGGTAGGCGAGATAATCCCGCCTTGTGGCGTACCAGCATCCGTTGCCTGTAGCTGGCCTTTATGAATCACGCCAGCCTTCAACCATTTCCGAAGAATCGCTTTGTCCATAGGGACGTGGGCGAGCATCCAGTCATGATTAATGTGATCAAAGCAGCCTTGTATGTCCGCCTCCAGTATCCATTGGGCCGAAACCTTCTTGGACAGGCAAACAAACAACTGCCCCATCGCATCCGCCGTAGAGCGTTCGATCCTGAAGCCGTAGCTGTTCGGATCGCCCTTGGTTTCTGCAATGGGTGCCAGAGCTAGCAAAT
The DNA here is from genome assembly GCF_052112305.1 of Pseudomonas sp. QLc11A. NCBI lineage: Bacteria > Pseudomonadati > Pseudomonadota > Gammaproteobacteria > Pseudomonadales > Pseudomonadaceae > Pseudomonas > Pseudomonas sp. QLc11A. The sequence continues at coordinate 6,222 of NZ_JAVAJJ010000003.1, read as the reverse complement.
ACAGCGCCTGCATAGCCCTGTCAGTCATGGTTGGGATACCCAAAGGGCGTTCCTTCCCATTCGACTTCGGAATGAACACACGCCGTAAAGGTCGTGGCTTATATCCGTGACGCTTCAACACATTTGCCGCTTTCCATTTTGCGTCGGGTGTATCCCAGAGCACGCGGTCGACTCCCGCCGTGCGCTTACCCTGGTTTTCAGTGACTCGCCGTACGGCCAAGTATCTGGCCGATCGAGAGCGGGTCAGCATCCGTTGCAGGGCTTTAACCCTGCGCCATTTGCCTTCCCGACAAGCCTTCGCAATCCGCACCTGCATTGCCCGAACATTCCGCTGAACACGACACCAATCGATGTCATGCCATTGTTGCGGAGTGCCAGAAAGCGCAGGCACGGCCATTTGGCTGTGCTCTATCATGCTGCCTTCCTCTCAAGTTTCCCCGAGCAGAAGACGTACGCATCCCCTGACGGGAATGGACGCTCCCGTCAGGGTTGGATTAGTAGGAGGCCCAATACTGCGGGTCTCTAAGATCATTGAGACAGGTTCAGTCAGAGTTCATGCGACGAAAGACCACGCAGAAGTCTGCCCGGTTTCCCGTGAGGTAATGTCCCAACCCCTATCCGAGCCATTACAGCCCGGCTTTCGCTTTCTCTGCGATCCCATACCCGCACAGCCAACAGATCCCCTTGCGGTTCACCTGCCCGAAGGCGGCCATACGGGCTTACCACGTTCCCTGCCTGTCACACGATTGGTTTAGGGCCTGCCTTTTCACCGATGGTCCTATGACGACGTACCTCAAGCCTCTACAGAGGTATCCGACCACGTGCCTTTTGGCTCAAGCCTGACAGCAGTTTTGGCTTGTTCATAATTACGGCGTTTATCAGCAGTTCACTTACGTTACCCATACCAACCAGCCTAGCGTCTCAACCCGGCACTGCTCCGAGTATCTATGCTTTACCTCGCGGCAAAAGCACACCCTGACGGGGACTACATTGTGAGAAGAGCTTCACACCTCACCGTTACCAGTGACGCATGTCTTCCTAGGCTATCGTTGGTCGCACAACGAGTCCGCTGCCACCTTGCGAGCAAGGTAGATGGACAATGACAGACAGAGCTTTCGCTCATGTCTCCGGTTTGATGTGAGCAGGGACTGCCGAGGCAGCATGCCCAAAGAAATTGTTACCTCCTGTTTCAAAAGCAGGAGGGAACCCCAGCGGGGATTCTCTCCCGCATGGGTTTAGCCCTGAACAGGGCTGATGTGTAGTAGGCACTCCAGTACCGGAAAATCTGGTACTGCGGTCGAGCTACCGAGCGCTAATCGACCTTGAGTTTGCCACCGCCGCTGCGGCAAGTCCTTGAAGGCATTGGACTTCTGGGAGGGTTTTGTTTCTTGGGGTTGGGTACCCAAGCTCTTGGCTTCCTTTCGGAAGCCCTTCAAGATGACTCTACACCTCGAAGTCTTGGAGACACGCTACGCGTGTCGCACAGAGGCGCTTATGATAACGGCTTTTCGCCCGTCAGGCTGCATCAATGCCTGACTGTTGAACGCTATCCATGTGGGAGCGGGCTTGTGTGGCGAGGGGGCTTGCCCCCGTTGGGTCGCAAAGCGGCCCTAAAACAAGTCACTGCGGTATTTAAACAACGCGGTGTCTGTATTACGACTGCTTCGCAGCCGAACGGGGGCAAGCCCCCTCGCCACACAAGCCCGCTCCCACAGGTTGCCAAGCCCCTATTCCGTACACTGCTCGAGAGTCCTTCATGCCCCTACCCGCCAACATTCACGACGCTCCGATTGCCCACAAGGCTGATGGCTCCGATCCGTATGCCTGGCTGCAAGAGCGCGACACCGATGCAGTGCTCGATTATCTGAAAGCCGAAAACAGCTATCAGGAGGCGCAAACCGCCGACCAGGCCGGGCTGCGCGAGACCCTGTTCGAAGAGATCAAGGGGCGAATTCTCGAGACCGACCTGTCCCTGCCCTCACCCTGGGGACCGTATCTGTACTACACCCGCACCACCGCAGGCGATGAGTATGCCCGGCACTACCGCTGCCCCCGTCCGGCCGATGACAGCCTGACCCTCGACGAAAGCCGCGAACAACTGCTGCTGGACCCCAACGAACTGGCCAACGGCGGCTTCTTTTCCCTGGGTGCGTTCAGCATCAGCCCGGACCATCAGCGCCTGGCCTACAGCATCGACTCCAGTGGCGACGAGATTTACACGCTGTTCGTGAAGGAATTGTCCGACGGCCGCGTCAGCGAGCTGGAATTCCAGGATTGTGACGGCAGCATGACCTGGGCCAACGACAGCCTGACGCTGTTCTTTGGCGAGCTGGACGACACCCATCGCCCACACAAGCTGTATCGCTATCGACTGGACGGTACGGCGGCCGAAGAAGTGTTCCATGAGCCGGACGGTCGCTTCTTCATGCATTGCTACCGTTCAAGCTCCGAGCAGCAACTGCTGCTGTCCGTGGGCAGCAAGACCACCAGCGAAGTCTGGGTGCTCGATGCCTCCCGGCCCCAGCGGGCGTTTACCTGCCTGGCGCCACGGGTTGAGGATCATGAGTACGACGTGGATCACGGCGCACTCGACGGGCAATGGACCTGGTTCATCCGCACCAACCGCGACGGCATCAATTTCGCCTTGTACACGGCCATCGATACCGGCGCCGTGCCCACCGAAGCCGACTGGCAGAACCTGATCCCCCATAGCGACACGGTGATGATCGACGGCATCAGCCTGAACACCGGGGCCATGACCCTCAGCCTGCGGCTTGGCGGTCTGCCGGTCATTGAAGTACACCCGCAAGGTCTGGCGCCTTATCGCGTGCAGCTGCCGGATGCGGCCTACAGCCTGCACGTGCAAAACAGCCTGGAGTTCGAAAGCCAGCGGATTCGCCTGCGCTACGAAGCGTTGAACCGTCCGGCGCAAATCCGCCAGCTTGAGCTGGCCACCGGCGAACAGAAAGTGCTCAAGCAAACCCCGGTGCTCGGTCCGTTCGACGCCGACGCCTACATCAGCCAGCGCCTGTGGGCCACTGCGCCGGACGGCACCCAAGTGCCCATCAGCCTGGTGATCAAACGGACAGACCTCGGCAAACCGGTGCCGCTGTACCTCTACGGTTATGGCGCCTACGGCGAAAGCCTCGACCCATGGTTTTCCCATGCGCGCCTGAGCCTGCTGGATCGCGGTATGGCGTTTGCCATTGCCCACGTGCGTGGCGGCGGCGAACTGGGGGAAGCCTGGTATCGCGCCGGCAAGCAGGAGCACAAGCACAACACCTTCAGCGACTTTATCGCCTGCGCCGAACACCTGATCGCCCAAGGCTTCACCACTGCACCGCAGTTGGCAATCAGCGGCGGCAGCGCCGGCGGCTTGCTGATCGGCGCGGTGCTCAATCAACGGCCGCAGCTGTTTGGCGCCGCCATCGCCGAAGTGCCGTTCGTCGACGTCCTCAACACCATGCTCGACCCTGATCTGCCATTGACCGTGACGGAATACGACGAGTGGGGCAACCCTGAAGAACCGGATGTTTATGATCGGATCAAGGCCTACGCCCCTTACGAAAACGTCACCGCGCAAGCTTATCCGGCGACGCTGGTGATCGCCGGTTACAACGACAGCCGCGTGCAGTATTGGGAAGCGGCCAAGTGGGTGGCGAAACTGCGCGCGACCAAGACCGACAGCAATCCGCTACTGCTCAAGACCGAACTGGGTGCCGGGCATGGCGGGATGAGCGGTCGATATCAGGGATTGCGTGACGTAGCTCTCGAATATGCATTTTTGTTCAAGGTGTTGGGTATAGCCTGAGGAACCTGGCGCAGTGTGCCAGTCTTAATTGCGCACACCGACAGCCGATACAACCCGTACCCCTTGTGGGAGCGAGCTTTTGTGGTGAGGGGGCTTGCCCCCGTTCGATTGCGCAGCAATCGCAAACCTGTCACTGCGATCGAGATCAGGATTGCGGCAAATGGTTTCAGGGGCGCTTCGCACCCCAACGGGGGCAAGCCCCCTCGCCACAGACCCGCTCCCACAGGGGATTTGCGGTGAATTCAAATTCGAGTCAGCAACACACAAGAAGACCGTGACGACATGTCTGAATCAACCTTTCTGAACAACGAAATTCGCGACTGGCTGATGGATTGCGGCCTGTTCAATCAACTGTTGCCGGCGGACTTCGTCGCGGCCTCGGGCTACTTCAGTATCAGCACCATTGCCCAGGGCGAGGAGATCTTCCAGGAGGGCGATGCCGGCAGCTTCATGTGCATCATCCATACCGGTCAGGTGGCGGTGCAGAAAACCACCGCTGACGGGCAACGAGTCACCATCGCCACGTTGCGCAGCGGCCGCTCGTTCGGGGAAATGGCCGTGCTCGACGGCGAACGGCGCTCGGCCAGTTGTGTGGCCGCCAGCAACTGCCAGTTGCTCAACCTGGGCAAGGACTCGCTGGAAAAGATGCTCAACGATGCACCGAAAATCGCCGCCAAGATCATCCGCGCCCTCGCCGTTTCCCTGTCCAAACGCCTGCGCATGGCCGACGGTCAATTGCTGTCGCAGCAGGTCTAGCCACCCGGTGATTTGACTTTCGGCGGGTTCGGTTCGATTCCCGGCACGGGCTGATCCTTGGTTGGCGGGCTGGGCATTTCAATCGGCACCAACGGCGGCCCGCTACTGCCGGGGCCGACTTTCGGCAACGGCGCCGGGCTGATTTGCGGGTAAGGCGTGGGCGTGGCGGTGCCGGGCGAACCGGGTATCGGCGCGGGGCTGACGGGAATCGTTTGCAACTGTTGGGCCTGCGCTGCAGTTATCGAGAGCGCGGCCAGGGCAATGACCGTTAGAATGGTGCGCTTCATCAATGGCTCCGTTGGCCTTGTCGTCATGAACAGGCTACTCCCAACTGCGTCTGTTTGCCCTCCCGAGTTCTGCCAATTTTCTTCAAGTGAGCCCCATGAAACGTTTCGTTCTGCTGGACACCACCCCCATTCCTGAAAACGGCGGTGCCCTGTGCCTGTTCGAATATGGCGAGGATTTCGTCATCAAGATCCAGGGTGGCGACGGCGGACAATTGATGAACACGCGCATGCACGGCTCCGAAGATGCCCTGGCCGAGATCCCCTGCCGCAAAGTCGCTGGCCGAGCGAATTCACGGGTGCTGATCGGCGGCCTGGGCATGGGATTCACCCTTGCCTCGGCGCTCAAGCACCTGGGCAAGACCGCCGAAGTGGTGGTCGCCGAACTGGTCCCCGGTGTGGTTGAGTGGAACCGTGGACCGCTGGGCGAAAAGGCCGGCAACCCGCTGCTCGACCCGCGCACGGTGATTCGCATGGAAGACGTGGCCAAGGTCCTGCAAGCCGAACCCCAGGGCTTCGATGCCATCATGCTCGATGTCGACAACGGCCCCGAAGGCCTGACCCAGAAGGCCAACAGCTGGCTGTACTCCGCCGCTGGCCTGAACGCCTGCGCCAGGGCCATGCGCCCCAAAGGCGTGCTGGCGGTCTGGTCGGCCAGCGCTGATCGGCAATTTTCCGACAAACTGAAGAAAGCCGGGTTCAAGGCCGAGGAAGTGCAGGTCTTCGCCCACGGCAACAAGGGCACCCGCCACACCATCTGGATTGCCGAGAAGCTCAAGGGCTAGGCTAAACTTCACCCTATAACCGTCATCAGTCTTTCTACAAAGGTGAACCCATGAGTTCGTCCACCCCGACCAACACTTCGAAGCTGGATCGCATCCTCGCCGACAACCAGCGCGACAAGGAAATGGGCTACCGCGACAAGGCCCTGAAGATGTACCCGCACGTCTGTGGCCGCTGCGCCCGTGAGTTCTCTGGCAAGCGCCTGAGCGAACTGACCGTGCACCACCGCGACCACAACCACGACAACAACCCGCAGGACGGCTCGAACTGGGAGCTGTTGTGCCTGTACTGCCACGATAACGAACACTCGCGCTATACCGATCAGCAGTATTTCGGCGAAGGCTCGCTGAGCACGCCGAAAATCGCCAAGGCTACGCACAACCCGTTTGCGGCGTTGGCTGGGCTGATGAAAAAAGAAGAGTAAAAATCTTCAGTGCCTGAACTGGCCTCTTCGCGAGCAGGCTCGCTCCCACATTGTTCTGCTATGACCACAAATTATGTGATCAACAGTGATCCCTGTGGGAGCGGGCTTGCCCGCGAAAGCATTGGCTCAGACACCACAAGTCTTGAATCTGCCCACCCTCCCCC